>CAZVQI010000069.1:0-9868 GCA_964629155.1 uncultured Flavobacterium sp. | reverse complement strand
GATCCTTGCCAGCCACGTCATGACTCCGGCCGACCTCGAACGGGAGAACGCAAGCCTTATCGGCGGCGACAGCCTCGGTGGAAGCCATCACCTGGACCAGAACTTTGTGTTCCGTCCTGTGGCCGGTTACTCGCGGTATCGCACGCCGGTAAAATCGTTATATCTGTGTGGTGCGTCCACCTGGCCGGGTGCCGGTACCGGCGCCGGGTCCGGGTTCATGCTTGCAAACATGCTGGCAAAGTAAGGTTGCATTGAAGGGCTAACGCGTATGGATAACGAAAAGCGCCTCGTCGATATCGAGCTGAAGCTTATTGCACAAGAAGACCTGACGCAGCAGTTGAACGATCAGGTCGTCGAGCTGCAGAAGGAACTTCAAGAACTGCAGGCGCTATATCGTGCGCTTGTGCGGCGCATCAATGAGGGTGAAGCCGCCGGGGGATCCGACCCCTACACGCAAGAGCGGCCTCCGCATTACTAGCAGTGGCGGCGTCGTCGACGCCACACCGTCAGGTACACAGCGACATTTCCCGCGATCAGGCATAGTGCCAGCGCCACCTGCATCTCCCGGGTAAGCCCCGGGGGATAAATCAGCGGCCACAAGTAGTGCTGGATGAAACCGCCGTCGAAAGGCGTCTGGCCCGCCATGGTGCGCCAATGGTTTTCAAGAGGCGTCAGCGGGCAGATCCAGCCCATTGAAACTACCAGGGCGCCCCACGCCAGCGCAGGCAGGTGCAGCCAGGCCAGGCGGTGCCGCCACACTACCAGCAGCCCGCCAAATATCACGAACGCAATAAAGAGTCCGTGTACGACAAGTACGATATCGGCGGCGAGGGCGTAGTTCATTTCCGGGGTGGCAGGAACGGCGGTTGCGGGCGCGGTAAAATCTGCTGATCATGCGCGAAGACACCCACGACTACCGAACGCTGTTTCTTGGCGAGCTTCCTCTTATGGACGTACGGGCGCCCATAGAGTTCCAGAAGGGTGCGTTCCCGCACGCTGTCAATCTTCCCTTGATGAATGATCAGGAGCGCCACGAGGTCGGCGTCTGCTACAAGCACCATGGCCAGGAATCGGCCGTCGCCCTGGGGCATAAGCTGGTCAGCGGCGATATTCGGGCCGAACGAATCGCGGCCTGGGTGCAGTTTGCGCAAGCCAATCCTGACGGTTATCTGTATTGCTTCAGCGGCGGACATCGCTCCCGGATCGCGCAGGAATGGCTTTCTGCAGAACTGGGCCTGCGCTATCCACGTGTGGTGGGCGGCTACAAGGCCATGCGTACGTATTTGCTTGGCACGATGGAACAGGCAGTGGCCGAATGCAGCTTTACGGTACTGGGTGGCATGACCGGAACCGGAAAGACCGAGGTGTTGAACCTGCTGGATAATGCGCTGGACCTGGAAGCCTATGCCAATCATCGCGGTTCAAGCTTTGGCAGCCACGCGTCGGCGCAGCCATCGCAAATCGATTTCGAGAACCGTCTGGGAATCGAAATTCTACGCAAGCGACACCTGGGGCATGACGCATTGGTGGTCGAAGACGAAAGCCGCATCATTGGCAGCCGAAACCTGCCCTTGGTTTTGTACCAGGACATGCAGACGCGGCCTATGGTGTGGCTTGAAGATACTCTGCCCAACCGTATCGCGCGCATTCTGAAGGACTATGTCATCGATCTAAGGGCCGAGTACCTTGCCCTGTTCGGGCCGGAAACAGGCGCGAGCAAGTATGCGCTTCGCTTGCGTCAGAACCTGGACAGCATCATGCGGCGCCTGGGTGGCGAACGTCACCAGCGACTGGCCGCGATGATGGACGCCGCGCTTTGCGAACAGGCCCGCAGCGGCAGTTGTGAACGACATCGCGAATGGATCGAAGGCTTGCTGACACACTACTACGACCCGATGTATGTGTACCAGCGCGAGCGCAAGGCGTCGCGTATTGTCTTTACCGGTACCCACGACGAGGTCGTTGAATATTTGCGCCGGCAGGCCTGGCAGGGCAGGCAGCCGAAGTCTCAGGCGCTTGCCTGAAGTCGCGCGCTATACGTTTGCAGCACCGCGTCGGCAATGGTCAAAAGCGGGCAGTTCAGTCCTGCCGCTTCAGCCCGGCGACGCATGTCGCCCACCAGATGATCCCCTTCGATGGGCAAGCCGGCTTGCATGTCGCGGTACATCGATGAGTTGAAGCCCGATTTTGGATTGGTCAGCGCCCGCTGGAAGCCGGCAATGGCCTGGGGGTGCATCGGATGCCCGCTGGCCTGTGCGGTGTCGGTGCATTCGCGCAGCAATTGCAATGCAATCTGGCCGCCGGCGTCGCTGCGCATGTATTCACCGACGGTTCCCTGCAAGAGACAGTTGGCGGCACCTAGCGATGCCATGCGGCAGAACTTGTCCCACATATCGTCCATGATACGGTCGCTGAGCTCGATGTCGATGCCCGCTTCAGACATCAGTTTCCAGGCGGCACTTGCTACCTTGTGCTGAGATGGCGCGCGCGCGCCAATGGAAAGGCTGTTGTAAGCGTTGCTGACCAAAATCTCGGTGGGTGATGCTTGCGTGGCGATGGTTCGCGCGACACCACCCAGAACCCGTTCGTGACCGAAGGCCTGGTCGAGCCTGTCGAGGTGGCGCAAGCCGTTCAGCAGCGGAAGAATAACCGTGTTCTTGCCCACAGCAGGAGTGATGTCGGCAATGACGCTTTCCAGGGCCGGAGCCTTGTTCGCCAGCACGATCAGGTCGAAGGATGTGTCCAGCTGGGCGGCGGTGAGGGTACTGGGTTGTATATGAAGTGTTTCGCCTGGCAGGGCAAGGCTCAGGCCGTGCTTATCCACCAGTGCCTTGCGTGCGGGCCGTAAAAGAAAATGCACATCGGCGCCGTGCCGATGCAGATAAGCGCCAAACAGGGCACCAACCGCGCCGGCGCCGACAAACAGGATTTTCATGGATTCACTACTTTGGATTAACTGCCAGATTCTGGATCGGAAGCAAGCGCGTCGGATGCGACTGTTTCGGTCGCGGGCCGATCGGCGGTGGTTCGGTTGGTACCGTGGACCATGTGCAGATACGTGCGATGACGTTCGTATTGATCAAGGATGTCGCCGATGACCTCGTCGTTGCTCCAGCCCATGATATCGTAATCCTGGCCGCCTTCGCGCAGGAACACCTCGGCCCGGAAATAACGCCGTGTTTCCTGGCTGCTGTCTTCGTCCATGGCCAGGCTGGGCTGCATTTGTTCCAGGGGACGAACGGCATAGACAAAATCCATGTATTCGCCGTGGTGCTGCACATGCAGTTCGACTTCGCCGCCGTCTCGGGTGTCTACGGCCACCTCGTAACCCTGGCGGCGAAGCTCGTCGGCAACCGCCTGCATGGCCGGCACCACCACATCATCGATAAAGCGCAGGACGTGCCGCCGCGTTGGCATCATGACAATATTTCGCAAGCGTCGTTGCCAGCTTTGCCCGCCTGCAAGAGGCTGGGAGCGGGTGATGGTCTGATAGCGGATGCGACGCTTGGTGGCGTCGAGCTTTAGCGCCTTGAGCAGGCCCCAGATGGCGACGAGCAAAATAATTGAAAAGGGCAGAGCACTGGCTATGGTGGCTGTCTGAAGGGCCGTCAGGCCGTCTGCCAATAGCAGGGCAATGGCGACGATTCCCATCAATATCGACCAGAATATGCGCTGCCATACCGGCGAGTGCCCGTTTTCCTCCGAGGCAAGCAGGTCGACCACCAACGCCCCGGAATCGGCCGACGTGACGAAAAACACGATTACCATGATGACCGCGATAATCGAAGTAATGCGGCCAATGGGCAAGGCTTCAAGAAAGGCAAACAGGGCCAGCGAGCTGTCGGCCTGTACGACGTCGGCCAGATGCTGCATGCCATCAACCATAATGAAGTAAATGGCGCTGTCGCCAAATACGGTCATCCAGAACAGGGTGAATCCGGCCGGCACCAGCAAGACCCCGCGAACGAATTCGCGTATGGTGCGTCCGCGCGAGATTCTGGCGATGAAAAGGCCGACAAAGGGCGACCACGCCACCCACCAGCCCCAGTAGAATAGTGTCCAGCCGCCAATCCAATCATTGGGCTGGTAGGCATACAGGTTGAACGTTTTATGGACCAGGTCGGACAAATAGCTGCCCGTATTCTGGATGAACGTCTGCAGCAAAAAAACGGTGGGTCCGAACACCAGCACAAACAGAAGCAGCAGCACCGCCAGAAGCAGGTTGAACTCCGACAACATGCGTATGCCACGGTCGAGGCCACTGGCCACAGAGATGGTTGCCAAGCCGCAGGCGATGACGATCAGGCCGATTTGCACCGGAATGGACACTGGCAGACCGAACAGATGTGCAAGGCCGCTGTTGATTTGAGACACCCCCACGCCCAGTGAAGTCGCCACGCCGAACACCGTACCGATAATGGCAAAGACATCGACCGCATGCCCGATGGGACCGTGAATACGGTTGCCGATCAGGGGGTACAGTGCCGATCGAAAGCGCAAGGGCAGGCCATGGCGATAGCTGAAGAACGCCAGTATCAGCCCCACGATGGCGTATATTGCCCACGCGTGCAGACCCCAATGGAAGAATGTGATGCTCATGGCTTCGCGGGCATCGTAGGCTGTAGAGCCGGCACCGATGGGTGGGTCGAGGAAATGCATGACCGGCTCGGCTACGCCGAAAAACATCAGGCCTATGCCCATGCCGGTAGAAAACAGCATGGCAAACCATGTGATGTCCCGGTAATCGGGCTGGCTGTGATCGGGCCCGAGTTTTATATCGCCGTATCGACTGATGGCCAAGAAAATTACCGTCAGCAAAATAATGGCCACTGCGAGGACATAGAACCAGCTGACGTTGGTGATGATCCAATCCTGGACAACGCTGAAAAGGTGCTGTGCCGACTCGGGCCAGACGGCGGCAAACAATACCAGCGCCAAAATGAAGAATGCCGAGGCCGCGAAGACGGGGCCGTGAATTGTGGTGCGAGGTTTGGGCGGCATGAGAGCTCCAATTCACTGCAAGCGTCTTATTATTACCAGTAAAGAACGTTCCGTCGATGAAATTTTTCGTACTGCCGCAGCATAAAAAAACGCCTCGCCATCAAAGGAGGGCGAGGCGAAACGTGGTGACGGCTCGTTATTCCACCACTGAAATCTGTCCCTTGTCTATTCTGACAAGATAGGTGTTTGGAATGCTTTGCCCGCTTTCACGTCCTTTCGGGCCCGATTCATTGAACTTGATCTTTCCGTTAAGGCCGGTCAGTTCGATCTCCCACAAGGCCTTGCGGATTTTTTCAGGGTCGGCTGCACCGGCCTTGTCGATGGCGGCGGCAACAGTGCGCACGGCGTCAAAGCCGCGGAAGCTTTCAGTCAGGCCGGCCTTGTCGAGCTTGCGCTTATTCCATTCACCGACAAAAAACTTTGCCATTTCCGGGTCGGCCGAAGCGTCCAGCACCCAGGGCGCGAACATGACGTTGTGCATGGTTCCTTCTGCAGCAGAACCGGCGTGGGCAATGAGCTGATCGGGGCTTTGAGACCCGCCCAGAGTAATGATGCGATGCTTGACGGCAAGGGATTCGGCCTGCTTCAGAACCAGGGTGAGCTGCTCGACGGCCGTAACGACAAAAAGGGTGTCGGCATCTGAAGAGCGGATTTCAGACAGCTGCGAGGTCATGTCCTGGGCGTTGTGGTCCATGGTCAGAACCTTGCCCACCTGCAGGCCTTTCTCTTTCATGATGCGCTGCAACGATGCCGAAGACCCCAGACCCCAATCGTTGTTCACGACCAGAATGTCGGCCTTCTTGATGCCCAAAGGCTCTATATGACGTGAGAAGCTGGTGGCTTCCATGTCGTTGGTGGGGCAAATCCGGAACACGTATGGGTTACCCGAAGTGGTGATCTTGTCGGCGCCTGCGGTTTCAACCACCATCGGTACCTTGTACTCCATCAGCTTGGGCAGGGTGGCCAGCGTAAAGGTCGAGCCCCACGATCCGATCACGACCGGAACCTTGTCCCGCACGATCAGCTTTTCGGCGGCGTTGGACGATTCGGTGGGATTGCTTTTGTTGTCTTCGACGACCAGTTCGAGCTTCTTGCCACCCAATACGCCGCCATTATTATTGATGTGATCTACTGCGATGCGGGCACCGTTGAGTACGAAGTTGCCCGACGCCGCGACGGAGCCGCTAAGCGGCTGAATGATGCCGATCTTGACGGTTTCCTGGGCGTGTGCTGCGCTGCCCAAGCCCAGCAGACAGCCGGCCAGTAAGACGGTCCTGAAGAATTTTGTACGCATCTGAAGTCTCCTTGTAGCGAAGACTGCTCAAAGGCTGTCCCCGCCTGCTCTGTGTAGTTCTTTCTGGGTTCATCCTGGTACAACCGTGTTGCGTGCCCTAAAACAGCGGATAAGGGGTCTTGTTGGTGATATTCAATTTCGCGCTGTCGGTGTTGATCTGTAATCGGTCACCGACAGCGGGTAGTTTGAAAGTCGTAGGCTTCGCTTCAGTCTCAAGTGGTCGATATGTGCTTGCCGGGACGCGGCTTTCTACAGGGGGTAAATAATCGAGTTGGGCACCAGGTCTCCATCGAACACACAAACGCGCTCCTTGAACTTGAGGGTGTCGCCTTCCTTCACGATCAGGTCCAGATACCGACCCGTGTTGAACACCTCGGAGAAAAAATCGGTTCGCGAACGAATGACCAGGTAATTGGCTTCAGACCGGATGACGTCGCCTTCGACACTGTGCAGGCGCGGCGCTCCAATGATGTGGCGCTGGTGATAGGGTACGTGCATGATGGTGTCGTTCATGCCGTATATCCGGTCGAGCAACATGGCCTTGCTGTCCAGATACAAGGTAGACATGCGAGATCCGGCGTCGAAGTTCTCGCGCGACACAATCCGGTAGACGCATTCATCGGCAAAGAAGTCCGGCCATTTTTCGAACTTCGTGTTGTCCACACAGAACGCGTAATCGTTGTACAGGTTCTGAACCGCAAGGCTCAGTGCCGCTTCTTCGACATTTCGGTCCATGACTTCTTCCATTTCTATAGCTCCATCACTTTGCGGTAGTACTTGTACATGCCTCGCAGCAGGGTTTCCGAGATATGCGTGTCGGCATCTGCCACATCGCGGCCACCCAGTTCGCACAAAACTTCGCCGTCCTTGTCGGTATGCATGTTGTCTTCGAGCATGCCGATGATTTCACTGTCGTCACCCGATACGAAACCGGCCGGGCCGAACAGGTTGGTTTGCGTCAGACGGCGCTGTGTCATCTCGGGCGTGTCCTCGGCGTACCCGAAATGCGTCCAGATATAGTCAAAGTTGCGGGGGCCCCGCGGAATCACCTGCCGCATTGCAATGGAATTGATCTGTTGCTGCACGATCAGGCTGGGGAAGATGCTGTGAATGACCGCGGTAGGGCCTCCCCACCAGTGCTCTTCTTCCACGTCCAGGAAACGGCCATCGTTAAGCGTCATGTGCTCTCTGAAGCTTGATACGCCTTCGGTGGCCTCGCTCTTGCCGCCGGTGTTGCGCACCGTAACCATGGCGGAGTGGCAATGGTTGTCGTCCATGACATTCAGCGATTCGTTGTCTGCACGCCATAAGCCAAAGTTGATGAACCAGGTGTGCAGCAGGCCGGGGTGGTAGCAGTCCTTGAGGTTTTCGTGGATCAGCTTCCAGTTGCCGGGCACACGCTGGCGGTTGTAGCCCAGCACGGTAAGTTCACGACCATCGAACACTCGCTCGAAATACTTCATCATGGTGGGCCCCATGAACTCTTCGAATGAAGGTACGTTGGGATCGAAACTGGCAAAGATGACGCCGTTCTTGTTCACGACCTGCAGTTTTCTCAGCCCGTGTTCTTCGCGTTTGAAGTCTTCGGGCATGCCGCCCTTGCCCTTGATGCCGCGCATGTATGGAACGCCCAGCAGATTTCCCTTCAGGTCGTAGCTCCACTGGTGGTAGGGGCAGACAAAAACCTTGCGACTGCCGGTGGGTTCTTTACAGAATTGCACCCCGCGATGGGCGCAGCGATTCTCGACGGCATTGATGCTGCCGTCGCGGTCGCGTACGATCAGTACGCTGCGCTCGCCTATCCAGGTACGCTTGAAGTCGCCGGGGTTGGGGATTTCGCACGCGAAGCCCACATAACACCAGTGTGGACCGTAGAAAAGGCGTTCGAGTTCGCGCTGGTAAATGTCTTCGTCGGTGTAGAGCCAGAAAGGCAGCCTGGAAGTGCCTTCGCCTTTCCATTGTCTTTCTGGTGCCAGGGGCAATGGACGGGGGTCGTTCATTGTTGTCTCCTAATTCGGGATGATGCGGATGCTCAACCACTTGAATGCTGGAAATGTGTACGGTGCAACCCTTCATGCGGAAGTACATTCGACACATCCAATGTAGATATCTGACGTGCCCCTGTCCATGTCACATCAGTAATGCCGTGTATATCAAAAAATGAATATTACCGACCTGAACATCAAGCTTCTGCTGGCTTTTGAGGCCATGATGACGCACCGCAATGTAACGGTTGCGGCGGAAGCCATGGGTGTGACACAGCCGGCGCTAAGTGTCTGCTTGAAGCGGCTACGCGAGCTTTTGAATGACCCGCTGTTTGTTCGCACCTCGCATGGCATGGAGCCCACGGTGCTGGCTCAAGACCTTAAAGAGCCGATATTGCAGGCGCTCAGCCTGCTGCGGCAGTCGCTCAACCATACGCAGGAATTTGACCCGTCGACATCATCGCGCACCTTTCATATGGTGATGACCGATATTGGCGCGCGCGTGTTCCTGCCGCCGCTTCTTAACGAATTGAGCGCAAGTGCACCCAACGTCAATCTCAATACGGTGCAGTTGCCTGTCCGGCAGATGCGCGACGCGCTGGAGTCGGGCGAGATGGATCTGGCGCTGGGGTTCATACACGGCTTGTCGGCCGACTGCTACCAGCAGCAGCTGTTTCGGCGGTCGTACGTGTGCATGGTGCGGCGCGATCACCCCGTGGTGGGCGATTCTATTTCGCTGGAGCAATATCTGGCCATGCCTCATGCCGTGGTGGCGGCCGTCGGGTCGGGGCACGAGATTATTGAAAGCACTCTTGCCAAGAAGGGATATCAGCGGCGAGTGGCACTGCGGCTTTCGCACTTTTTGGCGATTCCGCTGATTGTGGCCAGCACTGACCTTATCGTAACGATTCCCACCATGCTGGCCGAGTCGTATTTATCGGTAAGCCGGCTCAAGATCATCGAGCCACCGCTTCAGTTTCCCGAATACACCATTTCGCAGTACTGGCATGCGCGCAACCATAACGACCCAGGCCATCGGTGGCTGCGCGAACTGGTGTATCGGATGTTTCGCGATAACGAGGCCGGCTTTGAGCCGGCGCAATTTGAGAGCGGGTTGTAGGCCGGCATAGCCTGGCAGCGCTGATGGGCGACCAGGGCTTGCCGCCGGCCTTACAGCCGCTTTACGACGTGGCAAAGAACCGCAAGATATCGCTGCGGGTAATAATGCCTGAAAGCTTGTTGCCTTCGACGATAGGCAGGCAGCCTATACCTTTTTCGACCATGATTTGCGCGGCTTGCTTGAGTGCAGAGCCTTTTTCAATGGTGATGACATTCTTGCTCATGATGGAATCGATCTTGACCTTGTCGAGCAAGTAGAGCAATTCGTGAACTTCGAGGGTGGTGGCGTCTGAGGCGGACGCCTCTTTGAGGTCGCGGTCGGTGACGACGCCGACGACTGAACCCGATGCATCCACTACCGGAAGATGCTTGATCTTTTTCTCTTTCATGACCCGCACTGCCTCGACGAGAGTGTTGCTTGGGGCAATGGTGACGACGTTGCTGCTCATGGCTTTTTCGATTGTCATTT
>CAZVQI010000068.1:0-9931 GCA_964629155.1 uncultured Flavobacterium sp. | reverse complement strand
GTACGAGGGATTTCGATATTCGGCCGGATCGACGACGACATCCTTGCCTTGGTGGAAAGGTATAAGGATCGGTTTGAGTAAAAAGGAATTTATGATATGGACCCGTCTCCAAAGGCAACCTCAAAGCCTGGTTTAGAATCCATAACGGACCTACAACCAGCCCATATCATATTTTCCTCGTAAAAAATCCCATCCGGGACCGAAGGTTATTCTCTTTTCTTCAACTCAAACCAGTTTAGAGTATAAAGTAAATCTCTACTTTATTCTGTGAATGATTTCTACGAAAGACGCCTTCTTAAGTCACACCGCATTCCAGTTTACCTTCCTGGTTAAAAAAACAAGCCCATCATATTGGGTTTCTGGTTCGTTTCTAACCACAATAATGCCAGACCGAGAATCCCGACTCCATCGACCGCGTCATACCTATCCTCTCCAGGATGACCACGAAACATTTCATGCGCATATAGCGTTCGGACAGATTCATCAGCCACCACTTTGGCCAGCTGTCTATACGAGTCATCGCCAAGCTCCGCAGCGCAGGACAATAGGAAGTGAATTACCCGGCCATAATGTTCTGCATACGCCCCCATCCCCTTTCGTGCAGGCAAATCGTTCTCGATGATTTCCTTCCAGCGATAACAACTCTCCCTGTAAATTTCTTTCCCGGTGAGCAGGTACAAATTCAGGCAGGTTTCAGCAAAAGTTATAGGATAATCATGTCTGGGAAAGAGAGGATGCCATATATTCGCAAAATTATCGGGCATATATGGATAATCGTCCTCCCTTTTAATCCAGCTCCCATCATTGATATTGAGCATCCCATAATACTTCTTATGTTCTTCATCATAGCCCAGATCAAGCCAGGTGGCCATGACCTGATCGGCAATATTAATCCAGGTCTCAGCATATTCCTTACTGGCCCATTGAGATGCTTTCAATATACAACCCACCCAAAGACCTATTTCTGTAGTGGATGTATAGCTATCCCATCGCCCGCTCGTAGGACTGTTGGCCAGTAAGCCGGTCTGCTTATTTCGATTTTCAAAACTGTATTTCAATATTTTATCTGCTGTTTGAAGAAGCGATTCATCCTGGGTTTTGTCGTAAAGCCACGAAAGCGTGTAAACCAGGACACCACCAGCCTCAAGAAATGCATGAATTCCTGTCTTGTCTGCATGCCGGTTGAAATTTCCTGTAACCTCATCAACAATGTGATTTTGTGATGATACCCGGATTTGTTTCTCTGTAGCTGAGGAATCAATATTCCAGAATATCTCCCAGGCCGGCACAAGAGGACGCAATTCGTGCATATCCCCTTCTTCACTTTCCTCATCGATTGGTTTTGGTTTGGATCCAAAACGTACGGTACTATCTATAAATGCATCATAATAGTAATGATTGCCCCACAAGAACACTCCATTCCGGGCGATACACTTATCCAGAAAGGATTTAATATAATCATCAGCGTAGGTCTTGTAGCTATCCTCACCAGAAAGCGCAGATAAATTATACATCAAAACCACCGCAGGCATATCCCAGTAAATGGCAGATCCATGAGGTGCATCGATGTACCTGTCCAAATACACCCTGTTTGGTATATGTGCAGGTCTGTCGAGCTTATCAGGATATTTCTTATAATAAGTATCCAGGCTGGCCATCCACATTTTGGTTTTATCCGGACCAAATTGGTCGAGTCCGATTTCCATTTGATGTTTAAAATGGGATTGAATCTTTTTTATATAATCAGATTGGGAAACTTCCTGTTGACAGCCAGCAGACAGAAAAAGTATGACAACTAAAGTTATTGGTATTCTCTTCATGATATCATGTAGTTTTCGGATATTCTAACAAAAAATATGGTGTCGATAGCCCGGGGCTCACCCCTGTTCTATGTCGTGAGGATCAGAAAAAATGACTTTTCAATCAATACCCGGGATTCTGGGGAAATTCCGAGGTAAGATTGGTATTGATCACATCCTGAGGGATAGGCATTAATTTATGCCGCTCCTCGATAAACTGTCCACCATGGAAGTTGTACTTTCTGGTTCGTTCGATCCACTTATTGTTCCTTAGCAGAACATACCGCCGATGTTCCTCCATAATAAGTTCTCGTGCTCGTTCATCGAGGATAAAATCAATATCGATATCATCAGCAGTTATCAAGCTGGCATTGGATCGGCTTCGAATTATATTTATGGTTTCTGCAGCTCCATCCAAATCACCCAGCTTAAATTGTGCTTCGGCTTTCAACAAATAGGTTTCTGCCAGCCTGAGATATACCTGATCATTCCATTGGTCGCTGGTGCTCACATTATTGGGGTCTGTACCTTCTACTTTGCGGGAGAATGGCCTGTCAGGTCGTCGCAAATTGGTAGGAGAAAGCTCCTCGGTATAATCGGTCCATATCGTATCACCATAGGAATATCCGGGAGGTAACCTATCGGCCGGATACGGGGCATTGGCTTCTGCATCCTTCAATATATAATACCATCTGATGGCATAGGGTGAACCTCTGTCATCACCGGGCTCCCACAAGGACAGACAGAAATTAGTTAACGATTCAATGCTGGCTCCCCTACCTCCTCTTTCAAAGGTGTTTTGCAAAGGAACCACACCGTCAATGACAATTTCACTATACCTGCATGCATGGTTCCGGTTCTTATGCGCTACTCCCCCGCCCTGAGCAAATTGATCATAAGGAAAAACCCATAAGGCTTCCGAATTTCCCTCATTTCTAAAAGTATTCCCCTCATAAAACATATCCATAAATGCCACCCCTGGTTGATCAAGTCGAACCCCATACCTTTCCATTACCAGTTTGTAAACAGGTGTACTGATGACTTCATCAGCCTTCCGAAGTGCGTTCATAGGATCACCCATCGTGAGATACAATTCTGCAAGATAATGGGATACGGCTCCTTTTGTAATCCGTCCTTGAAAGGGGGGTTCAATCGGGACATATTGCTCTGCAAACTTTAAATCCTCTTCCATTTGCTTCCAGATTTCTGATACCGGGGTTCTTTCCCAATCCGTTTTGATGGATGAACCTGATGAGGGAACCAGAACCAATGGAACATCCCCCCATAGATAGGTTAAATGCCGATATGCCCATGCTCTTATGGCTTTAGCCTCAGCTATGACGACATTTTTGTTGGATTCAGGATCTTTACCATCACCACTCCAATCCACATCGCTGCGATTTTCCGCCTCGTAAACGATCGTATTGGCCGCATTTACAATACTGTACATCCAGGCAAACCAATCGCTTATCCAGGATTGATTTGGATTCAACTCGTTTCCAAATTTGGAGGCGATGGTTGACCATCCTGTGTGGGGAAGATTGGTAGTTACTACATCCGTACCGCCTATTGTGATGATGTAACGGGGATCAGTGTTTGAATGTAAACCGGTCAACTCTTTCCGAACCTCAGCATAAAGTCCGTTAATTGCACTCTGGAATCCATCGTATGATTCAAATAACGTTACAGAACTAATGAGATGGGGTGGTTTCTCATTCAAAAGGTCTTCGTTCAAGATATTACAGGACAAAATCAGACTGATGACAAAAAAGAACAATGATATTTTTATGTATATACTTTTCATGATATTTTTATTTTGGGAGTAATTAAAATGAAACATCCAATCCGATAATAAACTCTTTCTGGAGGGGAGCACCCAATTGAGAATTGAGTTCCGGATCCAAACCGTCCCATTGTGTAATGGTAAACTGGTTTCGCAAATTGGCGTATATCTTCAGACTGTTTAAACCCACCTTTCTGATCAGCTCACGGGGTGTTTGATATGCCAATGTGATGTCCTTTACCCGAATAAATCCAGCATCCTCATACCACCAGATTCTGGAACCCCCTCTACCTCCAATGCCATCCATGATTTCAGCATCCAAATGATTCATAACAAAATCATTGGTGGGATTCTCAGGCGTCCACCAGTTCTTCTTGATCGTATTCTGCCTTACCTGGGCAAAGGTATCGTTGTCGGTCTTCAACGTATTGACCTTCGTGACCCCGTGTACGCCATGGATAAATAAATTGAAAGAAAATGATTTGAAAGATAAAGTATTGGTAAGTCCCCACAGCAATTTTGGATCTCTCTGACCTATGATGACCTTGTCCTCGGCAGCGGTTATCCTTCCATCCTTATTGACATCCCTCAATTTTACAAAACCAGGTTGACTACCCCAGGCTGCTGCTTCGTCACTTTCGGACAGCTGCCAGACCCCGTCGACCAAAAAATCGTAGTTGATGTTGATTGGGTGCCCTATAAACCATGAATTGGCAATATCGTCCACCCCGTTCCCATATAGATCTACGATTTCATTCTTTATGAAGGAAAAATTCCCCTGGGTACTCCAGAAAAATTGGGCATTATCTATATTTCGGGAATGCATTGAAATTTCAAAACCCTGATTTCTGGTTTCCCCTATATTCTGTATAATGGACGTGATGCCATGAACGGATGAGATGGTTCTATCCAGAAGCAAATTATAGGTGTTGGTTAAGTAATAATTGATTTCACCTACTATCCGGTTCTCATTTACCCCGATATCCAGACCCATATTCAAAATTTTGGATTCTTCCCAGCTCAGATTTTCCTGCCCCAGCTTACTCGGAAAGAAACCGGCTTTGGTTTCACTTCGATGTACAAAATCATTCGATTTTAAATTGGAAAGCGATTGATAGGCGCCGATTGCGTTATTTCCATTGGAACCATAGGATACCCGCAATTTCATCATACTTATATGGTCAGAGAGGGGAAAGAATTTCTCATTTGCAAAATTCCAGGCCAGGGCCACAGACGGGAAAATGCCCCATTTTGTAGCTGCACCAAACCCGGAAAATCCATCTCGCCTACCCGTCAGGGTTATAAGATATCGACTATCATATATATAGTTTAAACGAAGCATTTGTGACACCAACACCGACTCTGTAAATGAAAAACTCGGGATACTTGCATCCGCCTGGGCAGCGGAATAAAATGACAGGAAGTCATTGGGAAACCCAACTGCTGAAAGTGAATTGGAGGTGTTTTTATTCAATTCCGACCCCAGAACCCCTGTAGCGATGATGTGGTGATTCTTGAACTGGGTATCGTAGGTTAGAATATTCTCGAATACATTACTGTATCCTCTGCCCTCATTGAGACTTCCACTACCGCGGGATTCCAGTCCTGCGGCTGTATTCCTTCCGCGATAGGTTGATTGAAAGGAATTCCTCTTTCTGAAGGCAGCATTAAATCGATAACTCAATCCCTTAACAAACGGAAAGTTGATAAGTATATAGGTATTACTCATAACCTGGTCAGAGGTATTGGTATCTTCATACAATAAAGGCGCAAGCGGATTTCCAAAGTAAACATCTTCGGGCCATGGATAAATCGTCTGATTCCCTTGTTCGTCAAATGGTGTGGTGTTGGGATTCATATAGAATAAAGTGGAAATATTGGGAGCCGCACCACTTTTATCGTCATTTGATATCTGAGTTCTCGTCCCTATGGAAATCCAATCTGTTATCGGTATATCGACATTGAACCTACCTGTAAGTCGTTTAAAATCATCATTGACCACGAGTCCCTTGATCCCCAAATACCCCCCGCTAATATAATAGGTTGCTTTTCCAATTGAACCAGCCACCGAAACATCGTGTTTTTGACTAAATCCCTCTCTTAATCCCAATGAAATCCAGTCGACGGATTTTCCGCTTTCAAAAACTTCTCTTTCCGATTGAGTGACTACACCAGGGAACCTCTCTTCTCTGTATTTGATAAATTCCTCACCATTCATCACATCAGGTAACTTGGTAAATTGCTGAAAGGAAACGTGGGAATTATAGGATACAACTGGTTTACCATTGGCCCCTTTCTTCGTTGAAATCAATATCACCCCATTGGCACCCCTTGCCCCATAGATCGCAGCAGCACTTGCATCTTTCAGAATCTCAATCGACTCCACATCAGCGAGATTGATATCTGATAAATTTCCGTTATAGGAGATACCATCTACAACGATCAACGGGGTATTTCCGGCATTTATAGAATTTCTCCCTCTGATCATTAATGATTCATTGGGAGCTGCCCCCGCAGCACTCGTTTGTACCATCACCCCGGACACAGCACCTTGAATGGCTTGCGATACATTGATATTGGCTGTGGCCTCTAATCTCTCTTTTGGAATGGAAGCTATGGAGCCGGTGAGATCACTCTTTTTTTGCATTCCATAGCCCACTACCACCAATTCCTCCAAAGTTTTTACGTCTTCGATCAACACAATGGATAACTCGAGGTTATTCTCCACTATCACTTCCTGGGTTCGATAGCCGACATACGAAAAAACAAGTACATCACCAGGATCGGCATCAATTGAAAATTTACCTTCAAAATTGGTCACAGTACCGCGTGTCGTTCCTTTAATTTGAATGTTCACCCCGATCAAAGGCTCCCCGTCTCCATCTGTGACCGTCCCATTCAGAGCAAGAATATCCTGAGGCTGTGTTTCCAATACGGCGTATGAAATAGAATGGGGGCTTAATTCCTGCCCCAGAGTTGGGAGAGGGTTCAATTTTCGGATAGGTTTTCGGGTGAGTACAACCTGATTTTTAAGGAAAGTAAACTCGATCGGCGAATCCCTGAAAATCTCTGATAAAACGTTTTCTACGGTCTCATCCTTTACGCTAAGTGAAATCTTTCTGGATAGGTTGACCACTCCTTTTTCAAAAAAAAACCGATATCCGGTTTGATCCTTTATCAGGTGGAGAATCTCTTCTAAGGGGGTGTTTACAATGTCAAAACTGATTTTTTCCTGCCCGAAGCCTGTTGCAGCCGTCATTTGAATGGCGCAATAAAAAGTTAAAATCACCGTAATCTTCATCCGTAGGTAGCTAATTTTCATACCTTCAATCTGTTTAAATGGTTAGTAATTAAAAATTATTAATCAATCAAGGGAAGTGTTGCAGCATTTCCCTTGTTTATTTTACATAATCAACATGGCTTATTTCATATCAATAACATTAAGCTTTATTCTCCCAATTAATTATTCGTTCAATTCTTTTATCGTGATTATATCTCCCTCAATGGAATAATCAAAAGATTTACTGGTTTTAAATACCTTTAGAACATCTTCCACGGTCTCTTTGGTGATATCAAAATCGCCATAAAAACGGGTTGTATCCAGGGCTTTGAAATTATTCACCACAGTTACCCGATAACATCGCTCTACTTTTTTAATCAATTCATTGAAAGGTTCATCAATAAATATCATCCGATCATCCTTCCATGCCGTGTGGTTTAATATCTCCACATTTTCCACTTCCATTTTCTCTTTGACTTTACTATAAGATGCCATTTCACCTGGGGATAGCAGGGTGGGTGCATTTCTCGAATTTTGTTGTTCCGAAATCCCCACTTCCACCGCCCCCCGGACCAATACCGTGCGCACCTCATCTTCATTGCGATAGGAGGACACATTGAATTCTGTACCCAGCACGCGGACATCCAGGTTATCAGCTTTCACTACAAAGGGACGCTGCTTGTCCTCCACGATTTCGAAATATGCTTCTCCTTCTTCCAGAAATATCTGTCGGATTCCTTCAGTTCTGAAAGAAACCGGATACCTCAGAATACTCCCGGAATTAAGGTGTACACGACTTCCGTCAGACAGGTAAATTCGAAATCGTTTTCCGAAAGGGACCATTAGCCGATTAAATTCTTCACTCTCGGCATCCAGGTTTCCTCCCTCATAATGAATCTCATTATGTTGTTTATATCCAATTTCTCCACCATCTGTTCCAGCAATAGAAAATATATCCGATTCATCCAACTTAAGTGTACGGCCGTCTGCCAATTGCAACAGGATGTGATCCTCACTGGCCACATCGATTTCATCTGTTACCTCATTCTCATAATTCCGAAATACGCCATATCCGATGACCAGTATGCCAATAAATGCCGCTGCATATTTCCACCACTGTGTTGTAATCGCTTTTCGTTTAAGAATTTTCTTTGACATGGACCTTTTCTGGAAACGATCCCATGCGAACTCTGCTTGCAAATATTTTGCAGGGATTTCACTGGATTCCAGAAATATTGTCCTCAACTCGTCAAGCATCAACCTTAGCCCCGGATCTCTCTGTAACTCTTCCTGAAGGTAAGCGTCTTCCTCCTCTGATAATTCCTCACCACGAATGATTTTGAGATAGATCTCGTTCTTTTCTTCCATGCGTTTTTTGGCATATTTAATCCATAGAGTCTAAAAATTGAATTCCATGTGAACGGAAAGTCAAATTTTTTTTATTTTTTTTCATCCAGGGTTTACGCATAACACATTCGGTCTACAACGAATTTTTGAAGAAGTCAAAATCCCTATTGTTATCTGGAGATGCAATACATTTTAAATACTGGTAAGGATTGAGCAAGGGTTTTACCCCCGCTAGTAGAGTGAATGGGTTAACTTAAAAATGAAAGTGATCCATCCCCATTATTTACAAAATATCTATCCGGGAGGTATGTTAACCTGGTGCACGAAAACCTATATATATCCTGTTTTTTTCCTCATCTTTTTTCCCAGCTCTTCGTACATCGATGTCACCTAACCCTATGTCACCATCCCTGCGACTTGACCTGTCGAAAATTATATTGAAAAACAAGTATAGCTATGAATATTTCCGCACACTATGCTTTATAAACAGAGAATAATTTCAGCCTAAGCGTTTTAAATGCCTTGGTCATATGAGTTCGCACTGTGTTAATTGAAATACCAAGTTCCTGCGCTACAGCCTCATAGGTTTTACCATACAACACGCATTGGATAAATACCTCCCTGCATTTATCCGGTAAATTATCAATCTCAGTAAAAATTTGCTCCCTGAGCTCCCAATCGATTATGGTTCGTTCCCTGTCCGCTGAGATATTTTCCAGACCTCCGATGTCAGTAGTCTTCACCTGACGGGATAAGTGCCTTAGTGATGCATTTCGGATCGCCCGATAACAATAAGATGTCAGATTTGAATGAACTGCATCATACCTGTTATTTTGCCAAAAATCCAGGAAAAAATCCTGAACGATATCTTCTGCAACCTGTGGATCTCTTGTTATACTATGAGCCCAAATAATTAACCGACTGTAATAATGAGTGAAAAACTTACGAAATGCTTCCTGGCTCCGCTTTTTTCTTAGTTCCAATAATATATCGTCTGATAATTCAGTCATTGTGCCGGTAAATTAACATCTGATAAAGTTAAACTATATCGTCAATTTACCATATAACAGGTGGTCCCCAAATAAATATCTGACATTTTAAGGCCTTGTTAGGATTGTCTATTAAGTGTGTTAGACCCAGGGAGGAGTATCAGTGATTACCACGATCCACAGGATATCACCACTTATCTTATCGTTCCATATTGCTGTGGGAACTTTTAACCTGCACCTGGTGTGATATAATTTTAAATCGTATGACCAGAGCCCTGTTTCATTCCTATCTTATACCAGGGGTACCTTCAACATAGTCGGGGAATTCCACTTTCAGATACCATTAAATTCCCGACACCCAAATGCCATTCTCACCTTGAACTTTTACCGCGAAAAAACCTCACATAATAGCCTCAATCATTCAGCCTTTCATAACGACTATTTCCACCGTTGAAAAATCAACTTGCATCATTAACAGGTTCCTGGCCGGAGGTCTAACTTAACTCATAGACACCTCTACACCTGGGGCTTTTCGGCAGATAAAGCAGTCGCTACAATTCAGTACGTGTATACCCTGGTTCGTAGCGGGTAGTTGCTGGGGTTTTAATAATTGTTCTCATTTTCGGAACGGCAGGTCCGGTAGTATAGGACCTCGCTATGTCAAACGCTATTTATTTTCTTTCCTGAAAGATGTATTCTTTTTCCCACAGCAGGAGCTGTGGGGTTCCCAGAA
>CAZVQI010000067.1:0-10013 GCA_964629155.1 uncultured Flavobacterium sp. | reverse complement strand
AAGAATTGCTCGAACGCATACGCGATATTCGTTCGTCAGAAAAAATCTTTTATCGTAAAGTACTCGAAATATATGCCACCAGCATCGACTATGACCCTCGTTCTGAGATGACGCAAAAGTTTTTCCAAACAGTACAAAACAAACTGCATTGGGCTGCTCACGGACATACGGCTGCAGAAATCATTTTTGAACGTGCCAAAGCGGAATTGCCGTTTATGGGATTAACCACTTTCAAAGGTAAAAAACCAACCAAACAAGATATCACAGTTGCAAAAAATTACCTTACAGAAGAAGAATTGGCTGTGTTGAATCGTTTGGTTTCTGCCTATCTGGACATTGCCGAGGTGAATGCCTTGCAGCGTAAACCTATGTATATGAAGGATTGGATTGAAGTGCTGGACGGGTTTATAAAAATGAGCAGACAAGATGTGCTGACCGATGCGGGAAAAATTTCTGCTGAACTTGCTCAGCGAAAAGCATTGGCCGAATACGAAGCATATAAAAACAAAGCTGCTAACGAACTTTCGGAAGTCGAAAAACAATTTATTGCCAGCATTGAAGCGGCCAATAAAAAATTGAAAACACTAAAACCTAAAAAATCAAACAAAGACTAAAGGTATTTTTAGGTTCAAGAGTTTCTACAATTACAATAACGAAAACGAATTTAAATCTCAATTAGAAGATACTTTACTTTATTAAAAACACGAGTTAGGCAGCTACAATTTTTAGATTTTACTTCGCTTCGGTTAGAATGACAGAAGAAAATTCTTGCGTTACGGTATGGCAGAAGAAAAAACAGTTCTTAATACAAAGATTATATCTCATTTATGCATACGGAATTATTACAGCTTTTACATCAGATTGTTCCTCCGGAGCCCGAAGAAGAGCTTTTAATCAAAGAAAGCTTTAAGCCTCGAACCTTAGCCAAAGGAGAATTCTTCCTAAAAGAAGGAGAAATCAATACACAAATCGGCTTTATCAGAAAGGGGTTAGTAAGATACTTTGTACATAAAAACGAAGAAGAATCGACCTTTATGTTTTCCAAAGAAAACGAATTTATAGCCGACTACCAAAGCTTTAACCAACACATCCCAACCATACAAAACATTCAGGCTATCGAGAACTGTGATTTATTGGTCATCAACTATGCTGATGTTCAACACATCTTTCACCATACCCAACACGGGAACCTACTCGGTAGGATAATCATCTAACACCGATTTGCCGTAATGGTTAATCAACTTCTGTCTATTTACCTCCACAATCAGGAAGAGCGATACAAACACTTTGTGGCTACTTATGCCGAACTCACCCAGAGGATTCCGCAGTACTTAATTGCTTTATTCCAACAAAAGCCGCATAAAATACTCATCTATCTCGGCATTAGCGGATTAGGATTGCTTTTGGGCTTTATGTTTTTTATTGGTGTAACGGGAATGAACTTCAAAATAGTTTTTTCTACACTACCTTTTTTAATTACAGCAATATATATATATATATTGTGCTCTTAAAATTATAAGCAGCTAAAAAACAAATAATAGATGAACAAAATGTACTTAAAACCCATAACCTTAAAAGAAGATAAAACCCACAGAATATATGCTTCGGCAGACTGCCAGCAGTTGCTCAATATGTATGACGATTTTTACCCGAAAATCGGTTTCAATATTCCTTGGATTGGGTACTTTGTGATGAGAGAAAATCAAGTTGTAGGTTCGTGTAGTTTTGTAGGGCAACCCAAAGACGGAAAAGTAGAAATAGCCTATTGGACGTTCAAAGAGTTTGAAGGGCAAGGCATAGCTTCGTTTGCGTGCAAAGAGCTTATTGCTCTCGCCTATCAAACTGACCCTAATATCACCATTATAGCCAAAACTGCCCCCGAAAAAAATGCTTCGACAAAGATTTTAGAGAACAACAATTTTGTGTTTACCGAAATTGTGCAAGACGATGAAATCGGAGAGGCTTGGCTTTGGGAACTTAAAAAGTAGCGCAGAACAGAATTATTTAGTAATTACGAATTACAAATTACGAATTACAAATTACGAATTACAAATTACGAATTGGGATAAAATGCCAGTCCAAGGTGCTTAATAGCTGCAGTCATATCGAGTGTAGTGCAACGGAGTCAAGACATCTATCTTTATAGAAAGTTTAGAGAAACACAAGCTCCAAGTCCTAAAACTTAATTTGAATCCACAAAAAATATGAAACCCTTAATAGTTTTACTTTCTGTATTTTTTATCTCGCTTTTGACAACGAAATTTGTTCGTGGGCAATATGAATTTGCGCTATCGGGGCGAATTGCAATGTCAGCTATGTTAGTCTTTACGGCTTTAGGGCATTTTGCTTTTACAGAAGGGATGGTCATGATGTTGCCCGACTTTATTCCGTTTAAAGCCGAAGTTGTTTACTTGACCGGAATAATTGAGATAGCAGCTGCCATAGGTTTATTCATACCTAACATCCGAATCGTTACAGCATGGTTGTTGATTGTGTTTTTTATCCTGATACTTCCTGCAAATATTTATGCAGCTATTAAACACATTGACTATCAAAAAGCAACTTTTGACGGAAACGGTCCCTCCTATTTGTGGTTTAGAATTCCGTTGCAAATTCTTTTTATAAGTTGGGCTTATTTGTCTGCTATTAAAAAATGACAATACAACACAAAAGTTAGATTCAAACACAGATAAACAAAAGCTCTATAATTCTTTTTTCATTTCACTTACAATTTTATGCCGATGTTTGGCACCCCATTTTTCCATAGCAGACAAAACCTCATGAAGAGTCTTACTGTACTCGGTGAGTTTATACAATACTGTAACCGGTTTGGTATTGCACACCTCTCGGCTTACCAAGCCGTTCATTTCCAACTCCTGAAGTTCTTTCGAAAGAATTCTGGGCGAAATCCCCGCTTCACGAGAAAGTTCATTAAATCTCTTTTCTCCGTTTTGTAAAACCGAAATCAAAACCAATTTCCATTTTCCTCCTACTATATCCAGCGTATCTCGTATAGCCAACTGAGCTTTGTGGCAACTTTCCTCCGTGTGAATTTCCATAAACTATCCTTTTTGTAAGTGCTATCCTTTTTGTAACAGATAACAAATGTATAGCATTTAATCGGAAATTTGCAACAGAAATCATTTAAATTTTAAAAGTTATGACACAAAAAGCAATTAAAATCACAGGGTGGGTATTTACCCTCATTTTAGGACTTTTATTTACGATGAGTGCTGTGGTTAAACTCACTCAAAACGAAATGGCTTTAGCTCAGGCTTCTAATTTTGGTATAACTCCCGATACTTACGTTTTTATCGGGCTTATCGAAATTATCTCGCTCATTCTGTTTATTATTCCCAGAACGGGAGTATTAGGCACACTTCTTTTAGCAGCTTACATGGGTGGGGCTATTGCAACTCATTTGCAACATCAAGAGCCTGTAGCGGTAGCAGTAGTCGTACAGGTCTTAGTCTGGGTTACGGCTTTTATTCGTTTTCCGGAACTCACTCAACGAGTTCTTTCTTCCCCAAAAATAAAACTTAAAAGCTTTTCAAAATCAGTTGCATAAAGCGGAATAAAACAAATAACCTCTTTACAAAGCAGTAAAGAGGTTATTTTTCGGCTTCTAAACCAAGAGTACTAACTCATCTAACTCAATCAAGGTTTCAAAATTTTTGTTTCTAAAAAAGTGATGTATAGCGGGGTCATCCGTATCAATGTTAATAATGGTATATTCATTCGGATGTTGAGCATACAAAGCGGCTAAAAGTGAACTCCCTACACCCTGCCTCCGGTAATCAGGAGCAACTCCAATCTGATGAATACGCTTGGCGGCAGGATTATAAATGACATAGCCTATGGGTTTTTCTCCACTAACAGCCCAATACATCTCCACAAAATCCTTAGAAAGCTCCATCGCCTGAAAGTCATTTTGCCAAGAAGGTTTAGTAGTAGCAAAGTTCTTAATGGCTTCTAAACTTGTGTCATCTATAGCTACTTTTTTTATTTCGTGCTTTATGGTATCGGTTTTAGGAGAGCCCTTATAAGCTTTAAAATTACGTGCTTTAACAAACCCGCTATCCAAATAACTTTTATAAGCCGGAGTATTGTTTACTAAAACTTCCAAAACCACTTCTCTGATGTTCTGTTGCTTGAATTTTTCAATGGCATAACGGTACATCGCTTTTGTCAATCCGTTGCCTCTATAATCAGATACTACCCCCGTACCGGCATTGTATAGTATGTTTTTATCATAAACAGAATCACAATGAATTATAAAACCTACTAATTCATCTTTTTCATTAAATGCTCCTACCGAATGAGCAGGCGAAAAATGTTCTGCGTGCAACTTCCGCTCAAAAGCCGGAACTTCAAATCGCAAAGGAATTTCATAATCTTCAAAAGCACGGTTAAAAGTATCCGTAAGTATCTCTGTACTGATGTTTTCTAAATTCTTAAAATACATATTTTCTATAAGTTAAGACTATTAATCATTTTCGTTTTTACAACTTGTTTAGTCTAAAGGATTTGTTTACTATAGTTTTATCTGACTTGCGAATTTTCAGGGTAATCTTATCTTTTGATAATTTCATCTGCTCTCGTAGCCAAATTGCTCCTTTTACTTTCCGACCATTAATCTCCAAAATTTCATCCCCCACCTCAATATCTTGATTAGCAGCATCAGTACCTTCAATAACGTGACTTACTGTAATTTTCCCGCTTTCTTCCTTAAAACGGAATGGTAAAACTGTTGTGTTTATCGGCAGATTAAAGAGTGAATTCGGCTGTAAGTAAAGTAATTTGTTGTTGTAATCAATGATGAAATTAAAACGATTGATAATCTCCGCTCCCAAAATTCCCAAATAGCCCGGCATAGCGCTCACTCCTGTTTTATCGGTGGAAACGTGAGCTAACATTTCGGTGTTGAATTTATACCCCAAAAATTCCAACGACTGTATGGTTGATAGGGTAATAAGTCCTTTACCGGTTAAATCATTTTGTGAAGCAATAAGACGATTAGGCATTTTATTGAGCAAATCGTGTTGCTCCTGAAAACGAGAGTTAATCAACAGATTAAGACCTGCTCCGCTATCAAATAATACTGTTCCGGTATAACTTGAGTGATCTTTCAACGTAAAAGTAACATCCAAATGCGGAATCGGGATATCTTCGCTTATCTCAATCGGATGTTTCGTAAAACCTTGAGTATTCAATTCTTCCGGCTTTTGGTAAATCCGGAATTCCTTTTGGTCAAAATCTACTTTAGTAAGATAACGGTGCAGCAAATCATATCCGAGAATTCCATCGAACTTTCTTCCTAAAGATTTACTGATTTGGGCAGTATTATCATCAATAATTAAATCCACATTATCCAAGACAATTTTATCTCCTAAAATCAACTTTTGACTTTCGGCTACTTTAAAAGTTTTAGAGCTGCTTGCACCGGATACAGTTTCCGTATAAGTAGGTTGAATGTTCAGTTGTTGAGCAAGTTCTTCACTAATCAATGAGGTTCCTGCTCCGGTATCAAAAAAGAACAAAAAAGGTGTAGGGTGGTCATTTATTTTAACCTCTACAAACACACATTTATTTTCCTGCAAAATAAAAGGTACTCTAACTTGTGATTGAACCCTCTGAGTCATCAATGCTATAGAAATTCCGAGTAAGGTGAATAAATATTTCATAGTGATTATTTTTACAAATCAGTCGCAGTCCATAAGGTTTTGTAACACCTCCGAAATAAATTTTAATATTTTTTAATATTCTCCCCTACTGCAGAAATCTTATTTCTTAAAAAAATCAAAAGTTTGATATTCAAAATACAGTTTCAAGGAAAGAAAATAAACTAAAAAAGGCTGTCTTTATTGAAAGACAGCCTTTTTTAGTGGGAAGGTAAGTTCATTACACTTCTCCATTGGCAGTGTTTTCCACTTTATTTATGGTAACAGTAAGTTCTTCTGCCCCATCTTCCAAATCCATAAAGATTTCGTCTCCCGAAACAATTTTAGATGTAATAATCTCTTCTGCCAAAGCGTCTTCCACATACTTTTGAATCGCACGCTTCAACGGTCTTGCCCCAAATTGCTTATCAAACCCTTTATCTGCTATAAAATTGATTGCTTTGTCAGATAATTTCAAAGTATAACCCAAATCAGCAACTCTCTTATACAATTTTTCAAGTTCGATATTGATAATCTTATCAATATGCTCTTTTTCAAGGGCATTAAACACAATTACATCATCAATACGATTTAAAAACTCAGGAGCAAAAGCTTTTTTAAGGGCATTCTCAATAATTCCTCTGGAATGTTCTTCTGCTTGAGACAATTTAGCCGATGTTCCAAACCCGACTCCTTGCCCGAAATCCTTAAGTTGTCTTGCTCCAATGTTTGAAGTCATAATAATAATAGTATTTCGGAAGTCGATTTTTCGTCCTAAACTGTCTGTCAAAAATCCGTCATCCAATACTTGTAACATCATATTGAAAACATCCGGATGAGCTTTTTCGATCTCGTCCAAAAGAATAACCGAATAAGGTTTCCTTCTTACTTTTTCGGTAAGTTGTCCTCCTTCTTCATATCCTACGTACCCCGGAGGTGCTCCCACCAGTCTGGAAATAGCAAATTTCTCCATATACTCACTCATATCAATTCGGATAAGAGCATCTTCCGAATCAAACAACTCGCGAGCAATTACTTTGGCTAATTGCGTTTTTCCGACCCCTGTTTGTCCTAAGAATATAAAAGAACCTATTGGTCTATTCGGGTCTTTAAGTCCTGCGCGATTACGTTGAATAGATTTAGCTATTTTATTTACAGCCTCATCTTGCCCTATAACTTTCCCTTTAATAAGTTCAGGGAGTTTCGCCAGTTTGTTGCTTTCCGTTTGTGCAATACGATTCACAGGAATCCCTGTCATCATAGAGACCACATCTGCCACATCATCTTCCGTGACTTTAATGCGATTATTTTTAGCTTCTTCTTCCCATTGTTCTTGAGCTATAGCCAATTCTTTTTCAATGCGTTTTTCATCATCTCGAAGCTTAGCGGCCTCCTCGTATTTCTGACGCTTTACTACCGAATTTTTAAGCTCACGTACTTCTTCTAACTGACGCTCCAAATCCAAAATTTGTTGAGGAACATCAATATTAGTAATATGTACTCTCGAGCCTACTTCATCTAAAGCGTCAATGGCTTTATCCGGTAAAAATCTTTCTGACATATAGCGATTTGTCAGTCTTACACAAGCCTCAATAGCCTCCGGAGTATAAATTACATTATGATGATCTTCATACTTGCCTTTAATGTTTTTCAGAATAGCAATAGTTTCTTCTACTGAAGTCGGTTCAACAATCACTTTTTGGAAACGTCTTTCAAGTGCCCCGTCTTTCTCTATATATTGTCTGTATTCGTCAAGAGTTGTAGCACCAATACATTGGATTTCTCCTCTTGCTAAAGCCGGTTTAAACATATTTGAAGCATCAAGAGAACCTGTTGCACCTCCTGCTCCAACAATAGTGTGAATTTCATCAATAAAAAGAATAATATCGTCATTCTTCTCAAGTTCGTTCATTACGGCTTTCATTCGCTCTTCAAATTGCCCTCTGTACTTTGTTCCTGCAACTAAGCTTGCCAAATCAAGAGTAACTACACGTTTTCCGTAAAGATTTCTCGAAACTTTTTTCTGAACGATTCTGAGGGCTAACCCTTCTGCAATAGCAGATTTACCCACTCCGGGCTCTCCGATCAGAAGCGGATTATTTTTCTTTCTACGACTTAATATTTGCGAAACTCTTTCGATTTCTTTTTCTCTTCCAATAACAGGGTCCAGCTTTCCTTCTTCTGCTAACTCAGTCAAATCTCTACCAAAATTGTCTAAAACAGGTGTCTTAGATTTTCTATTAGGTTTATTAACCGACGCAAAACCTCCTGTGCCTTCATCACGCGAAGCATCACCTCCGAAAGCCTCATTTCGTGGAAGATTTTCCATAAAATTATCTTCTGTTCTTTCTTCTGACATCATATTTAAGAAAAGTTCTTTTGCTGTTTCGTAATCTATTTTGAATTTGTTCAGAAGTTTCGTTGTCGGGTCATTTTCGTTTTTTAGAATACATAATAATAAATGTCCTGTACTTATTGAAGAATTGCGCAAACTTTTAGCCTCCAACAAAGACATTTTTAAAGCTCTATCTGCCTGACGAGTTAAATGTAAATTCTTTTTATCGTTATTAACCAATGCATTTTCGTTATATGGGCTTAATTCCTCTACTTTTTTGCGGAGATAATCCATATCAACTACCAAACTCTGAAGAATAGCATACGCCTTTCCATTTCCATCTCTTATTATTCCAAGTATAAAGTGCTCTGTTCCAATAAAGTCATGCCCTAAACGAAGAGCCTCTTCTTTACTGAAAGAAATCACATCTTTAACCCTTGGAGAAAAATTATCGTCCATAACCACAGTCTTTATTTTGTAAAGGTAAAATTTTTATACAATAACACAAAAACTGTTCCGAATGAAATTTTGTCAGGTTTTTAAAACCTTTTTCTGATTTTATCACGGTAAAAATATCCTTTCGGGAAATGACATAATTACCTTTCTCCTTCCAAGTAACATTTTTTTATGAATCAATGCTTTTAAAAAGCATTATTCTATAACTTGTTATCCTGAACTACCTTTTTGATGTCTTGTTCTTCTGATTTCGGATAAATCAAAAGAGTATCTTCGGTTTCAACAATAATAAAATCACTTATTCCTCTCAAAACCACACGTTTCCCGTTTTGGGTTCTGACAATATTATTTTCGGCATTTTCTGCAATAATATTTGCATTTACAACCGCATTTTGGGTATTGTCTTTCGGGAGTTTTTCGTAAAGTGAGCCCCAAGTTCCGAGGTCATTCCAATCAAAATTAGAAGGAAGCACATATACATTCGGGGCTTTTTCTAAGATTGCATAATCAATCGAAATATTATCAGATTTCGGATAATTCTCTTCAATAAAGAATTTTTCATCTGATGTGTTATAAACTTCATACCCTTTTTCAAAAAGTGAAAACATTCCTGGTTGATACTTTTCAAAAGAAGAGAGTATAGCACTCACACTCCAAACAAAAATTCCGGCATTCCACAAAAAGTTTCCGCTATCTAAAAACTGCCCTGCTGTTTTTTTATCCGGTTTTTCCCGAAATTGCTTTACTTTTTTTATCTTTTTAGTATCTGATTTATCGTATTCAATATATCCATAACCTGTATTCGGATAAGTAGGCTGAATCCCTAAAGTCATTAACGCATCACTGTTCTGACAAAAATCAAAAGCAGTTTTCAGATGTTCCAAAAATAACTCTTCATTTTCTATCCAATGGTCAGAAGGAGCAACTAAAATTTGCGCTTTCGGGTTTAATTTTTTAATCTTCATCGAAGCATACAAAATACAAGGAGCTGTATTTCGCATAGCAGGTTCTAAGACTACCTGATTTGGAGAAATATTTAATTGAGACAACACCAAATCATTATATCTTTCATTCGTCAGAATGAGTATATTTTCAGTCGGAATAAGTTTTGACAAACGAGAAAATGTCTTTTGTAGCAGAGTTTCTCCTGTCCCTAACATATCATGGAATTGCTTCGGAAAATCAGCAGTACTTACAGGCCAAAACCTTGACCCAACACCTCCTGCCATTAATATCGCATAATAATCAGTATTCATCTTTTTTTGAGTAAAACACCCCCAAAGATAATGAACTCGTTTTACAATCTGTTTACGTTTTACAATCTGTTTATAAATAAAAACAAAATATTTTTCTGATTTCGCAAATCATTACTTAGTTTTGAAACTTAAATAACCAAAAAGTTATGAGTGAAAAAATAAGATGTGGTTGGTGTGGAAACGACAAACTATACCAAGAATATCACGATAACGAGTGGGGGAAACCCGTATATGATGATAATATCTTATTCGAATTTCTCTTATTAGAAGGGTTTCAGGCAGGTTTGAGTTGGATTACGATTCTAA
>CAZVQI010000066.1:0-10236 GCA_964629155.1 uncultured Flavobacterium sp. | reverse complement strand
GGTTTACGTCAAAATCAGTTACAGGCTCTGCCTTTTCAGGTTTTGAGGAACAAGAAGAAAACAAGACTCCTATCACAACAACAGGAAAAACAATTTTTTTAAGGAAATTTTTCATAAACAAGAGTTTTTGGAGGAGAAAGTTTTTTCAGCCTTTAGGGTTATTTTGGTGAATTTACAAAAAATAAATTGTTTGCTCTAATTCTGAACCGTAAATACCAAAACTAACCGTAAATTTGCCAAACCAAATAATTTTTCAGATGATGAACAAAATAGAACATATAGGTATAGCCGTTAAAAATCTTGAAGCCTCTAACGAACTTTTCGCAAAATTGTTAGGAACTCCGCATTATAAAATTGAAGAAGTAGAAAGCGAAGGAGTTAAAACTTCGTTTTTTATGAATGGACCTAACAAAATCGAACTTTTGGAAGCCACTAACCCTGATAGTCCGATAGCAAAATTTATCGAAAAGAAAGGAGAGGGGATTCATCATATTGCTTTTGATGTAGATGATATAGTTTCGGAAATCGAAAGGTTGAAATCAGAAGGGTTTACCGTACTGAACGAAACTCCCAAAAAAGGAGCAGATAACAAATTGGTAGCATTCTTACACCCGAAAACCACAAACGGAGTATTGATAGAACTTTGTCAAAGTATATAGTATTTTTCGCATATTTCCGCTGATTTTTCTTTTTTGTACGGTTTGATATTTTATAAAATGCAATGAATTGAATTTTTTTCTGCGTAAATCTGTGGAAGTTAAAAAGGCTTTTGTCCGGTTTTCAACCGATTTAATTTCTACAATTATTTTATTTTCTATCGGTGAATCAATTCTGTACCTTATAAATAACTATTCTGATTTCGGATGATATTTTGTTCTCCGTCATATATTTTCTTATCGGTGAAATTGAAAATATCAGAGAACTTAATTATACTGCGAAAAGTGATTAAGCGGAGTTACGTTTCCTAAAAGAGAGAATAAAAATTTTCTCAGCTCTCCGTAGTACATAATTTCCGAAAGAATCTCGGAGTTATCGTTTTGAGTGTCTTTGTCTTTGAGTTGCTCCATCAAATTCCCAATCAATTGATATATCAGGTAACAACGAAAGTTCAAAATGGTTTCGTTTACGTTTTGTAAAATTACGTGGTCTAAATCTTTGGTTTTCGGAAAAATGTTTTTAGACTCCCAATTATCCAAGCGATATTTATCTTCTGACATATACAAATCTGTAATATCAGCAATCAACTCTTGAGGTGTTTCGGAAATAAATTTTTCTTTATCAAATACCTCATGAGCCTGTAAATAAGACATTACGTGATTGTAAACAGCTCTAAACCTTTCGTTGGAAAATTCCAATTCGTCTTCCTGAAGGCTTAGGTAAATTCTGTCGCAAACTTTATAGTCTTTTCTGATAACTTTCAGTTCGATGTCTTCCTCAGAAGTTTTAACATGTTTGTAATCTTCAAATGTTAGAACTTTATCACCGTAATTCAAAAGAATTTTCAAGATATTTTCTTCGATAACACTTAAGAAATCAACGCGTTCCAACTGATTTTCTTCACGTTTTACGGCTTCAATTTTTCTGTTTTCTTCAAAGGTCTTTTTGGCAGAATTGTATTGCTCTTTACGCAGAATTTGAGCCAAGGTATTTGCCAAAACATCTTCGGAAATGTCCATTATTTTTGAGGTTTCTTTGATATAAACCTCACGCTTTATTCTATCAGGGATTTTTGAAATACTCGTAACCATATCTCTGATGAGCTCCGCTTTTTTTATAGGATCGTTTTGCGCATCCTGATTCAGAAGTGATGCCTTAAATTGGATAAAATCTTTGGCATTTTCTTCTAGATACAAAGTCAATTCTTCAAACGACGTTTTTCGAGCAAAGCTGTCCGGGTCTTCTCCGTCCGGAAAGGTACAAACCTTAACATTCATACCTTCTTCCAAAATCAAATCAATTCCACGGATAGAAGCCCGAAGTCCGGCTGCATCTCCGTCAAAAAGTACTGTAATATTTTTAGTCAAACGACTTATCAGGCGAATTTGGTCAGGAGTAAGCGCTGTTCCTGAGGAGGCTACCACATTTTCAACCCCCGATTGGCTGAACTGAATCACATCGGTATAGCCTTCAACCAAATAGCAGTTATCGTTTTTGGCAATGGCTTGTTTGGCTTGATATATCCCGTAAAGGATTTTGCTTTTGTGATAAATCTCGCTTTCGGGCGAATTCAGGTATTTTGCCGCTTTTTTATCATTCGTAAGGATTCTTCCTCCAAAGCCCAACACTCTGCCGGACATACTCTGAATAGGGAACATCACTCGACCTTTAAAGCGGTCAAATTTTTTGTCGTCTTTAACAATGGTAAGCCCCGTTTTTTCTAAGAACTCTAAACTATAACCTTGTTTTAGAGCTTCATCAGTCAATGCTGTCCAACTATCGGGAGAATATCCTAAACTGAATTTTTCGATAGTTTGTAGGGTAAAACCACGTTCTTTAAAGTACGAAAGCCCAATAGCTTTTCCTTCTTCGGTATTGAGCAGAGTATCGTGAAAGTATTTTTTAGCAAATTCCGAAACCAGATACATACTTTCCTTTTCGGAGGTTTGTTCTTTTTCTTCGGAAGTTTGCTCAATTTCTTCAATTTCGATATTGTATTTTTTGGCTAAATACCGAATGGCTTCCGGATAAGAAAAATGCTCGTGTTCCATTAAAAATGAAACGACATTCCCTCCTTTGCCCGAACTGAAGTCTTTCCAAATCTGTTTGGTAGGAGATACCATAAACGAAGGCGATTTTTCGTCAGTAAACGGGCTTAAGCCTTTCAAGTTGCTTCCTGCTCGTTTGAGTTGCACGAAATCTCCGATGACTTCTTCTATTCGAGCCACCTCAAAAACCCTATCTATAGTACTCTTTGAAATCATTTTTACGGAAAGTTCAAAGATATTTCTAATTTTTATAACTTAAAAATAAAGCCTAAAATTGTTGTAGTCTTATTTATTTTCAAAAATGACGGAAAGGCCTATTCAAAACGAATGGCTTTTACCGGAGAGATTTTGGTAATGATGTAAGACGGAATCAAAAGTACAGTCAGGCAGACAATGACTGTCCCGATATTCAGAGCTAAAATATAATCCCAATTCAGATAAACAGGGGCTACATTTACATAATAATTTTTCGGGTTGAGTGTAATTACTCCAAAGTATTTCTGAATAAGCAGCATCCCGATTCCGATAATATTCCCCCATAAAATTCCTCTTGTAATCAGGTAAAAAGCATTGTATAAAAATATTTTTCGTACTGTCCAGTTGTCTGCTCCCATTGCTTTGAGTATTCCAATCATTTGTGTTCGTTCTAAAATCATTACCAAAAGAGCCACAGCAATATTGATAATTCCGACAAGTAACATCAATACGATAATCAGATAAATGTTGGAATCAGTAATTTTCAACCAATCAAAAATAGAATAGTATTTATCTACAATAGTTTGTGTATCAAGCATTGAAGGAGTTTGCAAATGAATTTCGTTTCCTTTTTTTACGATTTGGTCAAAATCATCAATAAAAACTTCAAAATGTCCGATTTGGTCAGCTTCCCAACGGTTCATTCTTTGCAGATGTCTGATATCCCCTATAACAAAACTTGTGTCGAAATCCTGAAAGCCCGAGTTGTAAATTCCTACAATTTCAAAGTGTCTTAAGTTAGGTCTTTCGTTGGGATTATCTTTCAAAAAATGGGTAGTAAATTTATCTCCTAATTTGAATTCCATTCGTTTAGCCAAATATTCCGAAATCAGAACTTCGGCATTTTCGCGCTCTTCCGTTACATTCGGAACACGTCCTTCAACCAAATATTCTTCTAAGTTTTTAAAATTATAGTCTGTGCCTACACCCTTAAAAATAATACCTTCAAAGGTAAGTTCCGTACGTATAACTCCTGCTTTGGTAATCACTGCCTGAATGTGGTTTATTCCGCTTACAGTAGTGAAATTCGGATAAAACTCCTGATTTTTGCTAATAGGGGTGAGGCTTACTTCGGATTGGTTATTATCATAATTAGAGATAATAATATGCCCGTTAAAGGCAGATATTTTTTCACGAATTTTCTCTCTGAGTCCGATTCCGGTAGCTACGGCAACCAGCATCATGATAATTCCTAAAGCAATAGCAATAACGGCAATAGCCAGTATCGGACTCGAAATGCTTACTTGCTTATTGTTTTCTGACGTAAGTCTTTTTGCTATGAAATAAGGTAGATTCATCGTGATTTCAGGAAAAACAAAGGTAGTTTTTTGATTTGATTTCTGAAAGCGGAAAATATATAGGTTTTATAATTTTGTTAATTAGTACTGATAGTTAAATCCTTATCTTTGCACCCAATATTAAACATCAGATACCCAATGTATATAGCTTATCATTTTACCGTAAATCCGAAAGAATTAGGAACCGAAATATTACTGGCAGAACTTCAGGATACGCCTTTTGAGAGTTTTGAAGAAACAGACAAGGGACTTTCGGCATACGTTCAGGCGAGTTTACATACAGATGATATTTTGTCGGATTTAATGATTTTGCAAAATTCTGAATTTGAGATTTCGTATGAAATTGAGCATATCGAAACGGTAAATTGGAATGAGGAGTGGGAAAAAAACTTTAACCCGATTGAAGTAGGAGAGGAGTGCTACATCAGAGCTCCGTTTCATCCGAGCAAAAACGTAAAATATGAAATTGTAATTGAACCGAAAATGAGTTTCGGTACAGGACATCACCAAACAACCTCGATGATGATTGAATATCTGTTAGAAACGGATTTAGAAGGGAAGAAAACTCTGGATATGGGGTGCGGTACGGCAATTTTGGCAATTCTGGCAGAAATGAAAGGGGCTAAACCGATTGATGCTATTGATATAGATAATTGGTGTTACCTGAACTCAATTGAAAATGTAGAACGAAATAATTGCAAAGAAATCTCGGTTTATGAGGGAGATGCTTCGCTTTTGGAAGGTAAAAAATACGATATAATCATAGCCAATATCAACCGAAATATCTTGCTTCAGGATATGAAAACCTATGCTTCTTGCTTAAATAAAGGAGGTTTATTATTTTTGAGTGGTTTTTACTCGGAAGATATTCCTGTTATTGACGAAAGTTGTAAACAAAACGGACTTAACTTCTGTAGTAAACTCGAAAAAGATAATTGGGTGGCTTTAAAATACGAAATGCAATGAGTACAAGAGAAAAAGTTTCAGAAGAAGTATCAGTAGAAGAAGCTGTTTCGGATTTGCACAGTATCATTTTGTTTAATGATGATGTGAATACTTTTGATCACGTAATCGAAATGCTTATCACTATTTGTGACCATGACCCGCTTCAGGCCGAACAATGTGCTCTTTTGGTACATTATACAGGAAAGTGTGAAGTAAAAACAGGAGAACTCTCGGAGCTTATCCCTAAGTGCTCTGCTCTTTTGGATGCAGGTCTTTCTGCTGAAATTCAATAAAATAAATAAATGTTGTAACAATTTGTTTTTAAGTTCGTCTTATTGGTAATTCGAATTTAAAAACATTGTTCTTTTGAAAACGATACTTACATTAGATCACCTTTCTAAAAATTTTAACGGGTTACAAGCTGTTAATCAGGTTTCCTTTGAGATTGAAAAAGGAAATGTGTATGGAATTTTAGGTCCGAACGGAAGCGGAAAATCAACTACTCTCGGAATTGTTTTGAATGTAGTTAACAAAACCGGAGGGAGTTATTCTTGGTTCGGAGGAACCCTCGATACTCAAAAAGCACTCGAAAAAGTAGGGGCAATTATCGAACGTCCGAATTTTTATCCGTATATGTCGGCTTATGACAACCTGAGATTAGTAGCCAAAATCAAAAGAGTGCCGTATTCTAAAATTGACGAAAAATTAGAATTAGTAGGGCTTTTAGACAGAAAAGACAGTAAGTTCAGAACTTTTTCGTTAGGAATGAAACAGCGGTTGGCGATTGCCTCCGCACTTTTGAATGATCCTGAAATACTAATTCTGGATGAACCTACTAATGGACTTGACCCTCAAGGAATCCGTCAAATCAGAGATATTATCCGCCAAATTGCCAATCAAGGAACAACCATTTTGTTGGCTTCGCATTTGCTTGACGAAGTGGAAAAAATATGTTCGCATGTAGTGGTACTCAAAAAAGGAACTATGCTCTATTGCGGAACCGTAAGCGGAATGACTTCAAGCGAAGGCTTTTTTGAATTGGATTCAGATGATAATGAAAAGTTGAAATCTATCTTAATAAGTCATCCTTCAGTGAAAAACATTGAAGAACAAGACGGAAAAGTAATGGTGTATCTAAAGGCTCCTCTTGATGCAAAAGCCCTGAACAGATTGGTTTTTGATAACTATATTACGCTTACTCATTTGGTGAAACGCAAACATAGTCTAGAGGAGCAATTCCTTCAGATTACAAACAATAATTAATTGCGAACTTCTAAATTACTGAATCTCAAATTTTAAACCTAAAATTAAAAAATGAAACGACTTCTTTCTATAGAGCTTCAAAAACTTTGGCAAAATCTAGCTTCAAAAGCACTTATTATTTCATATTTTGTGATTCTTTGTTTTATTTCCTTGATTGCTTCCATTGAGTTTAATATAGGCGGAGCCTCGTTCAGAATAGCAGAACAAGGGATTTTTAATTTTCCGTTTATATGGCATTTTAATACTTATGTAGCCGGATTGTTAAAGATATTTTTAGCAGTGGTAATTGTTTCGATGATGGCTAATGAATACAGTTACGGAACCCTTAAACAAAATCTGATTGACGGATTGAGCAAAAAAGAATTTATTTTATCTAAACTCTTGGTAGTGGTTTTGTTTGCTTTGGGTTCTACTTTTTTCATCTTTTTACTTTCAGTAATTTTAGGATATAGTTTTTCATCTTACACAGAGCTTTCCGTTGTTTTAACGGATGTCGATTACCTGTTGGCTTATTTTGTAAAACTTTTAGGATTCTTCTCTTTTTGTTTGTTTTTAGGAATTTTGGTCAAACGTTCGGCTTTTGCTTTAGGCTTTTTGATTTTGTGGAATATTATCGAATGGATATTATATGGAGTAATGAAATGGAGCTTGTTCCGAGGAACGGAAATAGCTGAAAGTATTTCGAGATTCTTTCCTTTAGAGTCGATGAGTTTGTTGATTTTTAATCCGGCACGAAGAATGTCCGTAATTCGGAATGTGGAGCAACAAGCCGGAATCACTAACCAAAATGTTTATGATGTAAACTACTTCCAAATCCTGATTGTGTTGGCTTGGACAACCTTGTTTATATATTGGTCTTACCGACTTCTGAAGAAAAGAGATTTGTAAATCATTCGTTAAACAAAAGCTTAATGTTTTCGTACGAGTTTTGGAGTAAAGTCGGTATATCTTCGGGTTTAACCCAAATAGCTTTTTCGATGCCTTCTTCACTTTGAGGTTTGGGTTCTCCAATAAAAGAAGTTTCCATTTTGTACCAATGGGTGATTTTTAGTTTGAATTTTCCGTTTCGTTTGAAAATATGATAGGTTTTTTCGAGTTTGTCGGTGATTTTTAGTTTTTCTACACCGGTTTCTTCTTCAACTTCTCGTACAGCTGCTTTTCTTTTCTTCTCTCTTTTTTCTACACCGCCTTTAGGTAAATCCCATTTTCCGTTTCGGAAGATGAATAGGACTTCGCCTTTTGAGTTGTGAACTAACCCTCCTGCAGCCTTTTCTACAGGTATTTTGCTCATCAAAGTAGTAAGAATTTCTTTTTCGTCCGGGTGATATAAAAAAGCTTTGTGAATTTTATTTTTGAATATCTTTGCAACAAGTTGTTCTATATCAACACTGTTTAATAAAAACAACTGAAAATCGGTTTCTTTTTCTATTTTGTTTGTTAAAAACAAAGGTCTGTTATTGACAAAAACTTTATACATTTGCAATTATGATTTTTAGTAAAGACACAGCCGAAAAAACAGCCGAATTGCTTTTGCAAATAAACGCAATTAAATTAAATTCTAAAACACCTTTTTTATGGGCATCGGGGTGGAAGTCGCCTATTTATTGCGATAACCGCATATTACTCTCATTTCCGTCTATCAGAAATTATATCAGAGACGAATTTGCTAAAAATATAGAAAGCAAGTTCGGTAAACCTGATGTGATTGCCGGAGTAGCCACAGGAGCTATCGGAATTGGGGTTTTAGTGGCAGAAAAGATGGGCTTACCTTTTGTGTATGTTCGTCCTGAGCCTAAAAAACACGGAAGACAAAATCAGGTAGAGGGATTTTTGCAAAAGGGACAAAATGTAGTGGTGGTCGAGGATTTAATTTCTACAGGCAAAAGCAGTCTTCAGGCAGTAGAAGCACTTCGCGAGAGTGGAGCTAACATCAAAGGAATGGCAGCTATTTTCAGCTACGGATTTGAAATAGCCGAAACTAATTTTAAAGAAAAAGATGTAGAGTTGCTTACTTTGAGCAACTATGACAACCTATTGAATTTAGCTCAACAAAGAGGTTATATCACAGAAAGTGAACAAGAAATCCTTGCCGAATGGAGAAAAAATCCGGCAGAGTGGAACATTTAATCCGTTGATTTGAAAATAAATAATTAGAGAAATCTAACATTAGATAATTTTCAGATTGACACATTCCAAATAATAAAACATGAATCTACAAAGCCCGAAAGTTACGGTACCTAAGTCAGCTCAGGATTTATTCAATTCTTTGTCTGATATAAATAACTTTAAGAGACTGATGCCGGAAAGTACGGTGAAGTTCGAAATTATCGGAGAGGATTCCTTTGCTTTTGCATTACAAGGGATGCCTGAAATCAAATTAAAAATAACAGAAAAAAACAGCCCAAATAGAGTAGTGTTTGGAGCAGCCTCAGATAAGTTACCCTTTACACTTACAGCAGATATTCAAGAAGCTTCAGAATCGACTTCAGATATACAACTGCATTTTGAAGGAAGTTTCAATCCGATGATGGCTATGATGGTCAAAGGTCCGATAAGTAAATTTATTGAGACCTTAGCAAACAATATGGATAAATTGTAATACGGAAGACAATTAAAATTTTCTTTTTCTGACCAAAAGCCAGATTACTACAGGTGCTCCGATGATGGAAGTAACTGCATTAATCGGAAGTACAAAATTGAATGAAGGCATTTGAGAGAGTGTGTCGCAAATCAGCATGATAGATGCTCCGAGGCTTATGGTTGCCCAAAACAATGTTTTGTGTTCTGACGTTTGAAAGAGCAGTTTAGCCAAATGTGGTACAGCCAATCCGATAAAAGCAATGGGTCCGACAAAAGCAGTAATACAACCTGCCAATAAACTTGTTGCTACAATAATGATGTTTTTGGTTCGGTTGAAATTGATTCCCATACTTTTCGCATAATTCTCTCCTAAAAGTAAGGCATTGAGTGGTTTTATACAAAGATAACTCAAAATTAACCCGATAATGGTAATAAACAATAGTAGCAGAATCGCACTCCACGATTGATTTCCTAAATTTCCTAAGCTCCAAAGAGTAAATTTTTTTAGTTGTTCAGCTGAACTGAAATAAGTAAGCACACTCACTACAGCCGAAGTAATACTCCCGAACATAAGCCCTACAATCAGAATCGCCATAGTGTCTTTTAGTCTTTGCGAAACTGCCAAAACAGACAACAATACCAAAAAGCTCCCTAAAGAAGCAGCAACAATAAGTCCGTAGGGAGACAAAAAAACATCTGACAGAAATAAAGGCAATAATCCTGAACCTAAAATTACAAGAGCCACCCCTAAGCTTGCCCCTGAGCTCACCCCCAAAACATAAGGTCCTGCAAGTGGGTTTCTGAAAAGAGTTTGCATCAGTAATCCGCTGAGCGAAAGCCCCACACCAACCAACATAGCTACAATAGCTTTAGGCAAACGATAATTTAAAATAATGTATTCCCACGAAGGTTTAGAAGGAGTTTCTCCTATCAGGGTTCTAAAAACTTCTTCTATCGGAATGGCAACCGAACCTACGCTTAAATTTACTAAAAACAAGAGCAGGATAGATAGAATGATTCCGATTGTCAGAAGTTTATGATTTTTCATCTAAAACGAATTAAAAAGGCATTTACGTTGCCTGATAACGCAATGCTAAATTAGTTAAATAAGACGAGCTGAAGGCAAAATCACACTTCTTTCACCGAAATAATCTTCACCGGGCAGGCTTTTGCGGCCTTATCGCATGGTT
>CAZVQI010000065.1:0-10528 GCA_964629155.1 uncultured Flavobacterium sp. | reverse complement strand
GAGTCCTTTTGACTTTTGACTTTTGACTTTATTGTTATATGTTGAATGTCTTTTCGCATCATTACTGATTAAAATCTTACTTTTTCTGTATTTAAGCTTAGCCTTCACCAAGACAACAAATTTAATGAAATTTATCAACCCGAAAGTAAATGCAGATAAACAAAAATCCAAAATGATTGATTCATAAACAAAACTTCAATACCGTATTATTTCAAACTTTGTCAAAAGCTCCTTGTGATATTTTTCCTATTTTTGCTCTCCTGAAGTCCCCTAATATAGGCTTTGCAAGAAAAAGATACATATAAAACCATAGAAATTCCGTCTGAAGAAGTGCTGTACAAAGAAAAAAACAGCAAATTTTTCGGATATTGTTTTCCGGTACAATCCGAAGAAGAAGTAAAATCAATTCTGGAAAAAATCAAAAAACAACATTTTGCAGCCCGTCATTGGTGCTATGCCTTTCAGATCGGAACGGAACAGATTCATTACAGAGCAAATGATGACGGAGAACCAAGCGGAACTGCCGGACTCCCAATTTACGGACAAATACAATCATTTGACGTAACTAATATTTTGGTGGTTGTAGTACGTTACTTCGGAGGAATAAAATTGGGTGTCGGAGGCTTGGTTACTGCTTACAAAGAAACTGCAAAAATGGCTTTGGAAAATGCTTCAATTATCGAAAAAACTATTGATGTTCACTATCTCGTCCGGTTCGGGTACAAAGATATGAATCGGGTAATGCGGATTATCAAAGAAAAAAACCTGAGCATTATAGGTCAAAAATTAGAACTGGATTGTCAAATCGAAATTGCCGTACGTAAAAAAGACGCTCAGATGGTTTTTGATACTTTTCAAGCAATGTACGAAGTTGACATTTCTGAAAAAAAATAATTCTCTTTTACATAAAAGGCGAAACCAAACGGACAACTTTTTCTGCAATACGCTTGAGTTTAGGACGGTTTTTCCATCGTTGCGGATCAACACGAACAGAATCTTTTAAATCTTGATAAAAAGCGGTGCGAATTTCTTGAGCTATTCGTTTGTCGTAAATTAATGCCGAAACTTCAAAATTCAAATCAAAGCTTCGCATATCCAAATTAGCAGTTCCTACTGAAGCTACTTTACCGTCCACCACAAAGGTTTTGGCATGAATAAATCCTTTTTCGTAAAGATAAATCCTAACACCTGCCTTGAGCAAATCATCAAAAAAGGCTTGAGTTGCTATATTTACAAGTTTAGAATCTCCTTTTTTAGGAACCAAAAGTTTAATGTCGATTCCGCTCAAAGCAGCCACAATCAAAGCCTCTTGCAACGACGTATCGGGAATGTAATACGGGGTTGTCAGTAAAACTTCTTTTTGAGCAGAACTTATCGCTTGAATAATCGCATACAATATGTTGGGCAAATCAGAATCAGGACCGCTCCATGCAATTTGAGCATAATAGTTTTCTTCTTCTTCCAATTCACTAAACGGAAAGTAATCAGAATTTATAGTAAGATTCTCATCACAACAAAAGTTCCAATCCGAAAGAAAAACTCTTTGTAAACTAAATGTAGAAAAGCCTTTAATCATCAAATGTGTATCTCTCCAATACAGCTTATTACCGGGCTTGTTGATGTATTTGTCACAAACGTTTATTCCTCCCACAAACGATGTTTTTCCGTCAATAATTACAATTTTTCTGTGGTTTCGATAATTGAGCCTGTTTGCTAAATAAATAAGTTTGATTTTGTTGAACGGAAGGGCCTTTACTCCTTTTTCATTCAACTCCCGAACAATTGTTTTTCGGATGGATTTACTTCCGAAATCATCATAAATAAATCGAACTTCAACTCCTTCTTTAGCTTTTTGAATGAGCAAATCTTTTAGTTGATTCCCTATAACATCATCCTCATAAATATAAAACTCTATATGAATGTGTTTTTTGGCTTTGCGGATTTCTTCAAATAATAACGGAAAAAAGTTCTCTCCGTTTTGAAGAACTTTCACCTCCGAATTCGGTAAAACATAAGAATGTTCGGTTTTGGGGCTCGAAAGTAATCGAATGAGTTTTCGGCTTTTTTTAATCGAAACTTGTGCAGTACTCGGAATTTTTCGGTTGTTTTCTGCCAGTCTATGTTCAAGGTCTGTCTGAAAAGACTGGTCTATTTCGAGTTTTTTGTTATAAATCTTTCGTTTCCTGTAATTTATCCCGAATGAAAAATAAAATATTGCTCCCAAAATCGGAACAAATACTACAAACAGCAAATAAGCTAATGTTTTACTCACTGAACGAGTATCCCAAATTATTCGAATACATACTGCAATTATAAATAGTATGTAAGCGAGTTCTATTGCGATAAACCATTTTGCCTGTTCAAAAAACATAGCTTTCGGATTTAGATTACCAAATTACGAAAATATACGTTTATCTGTGGTATATTCTTACCTTTGTTTTCTAATCAGACCATTATGACAAATAACGATATATTTAAAAAGCTCCGTGTGGCTTTACAATTAAGAGATGACGAAATTATAGAAATTCTTCAATTAGTTGATTTCAGAATTTCAAAATCAGAATTAGGTGCCTTTTTCAGAGCAGAAGACCATCCGAATTATAAAGAATGCGGAGATCAAATTCTGCGTAATTTTCTGAACGGATTAGTAATTCATCTTCGAGGTACTAAAGAGAATCCGAAAAATTCAAAAGAGATTTTAGCTAAGAAAAAAACTACTGCAAAAAAAACGATTCAAAAATCAAATGTTAAGAAAGATGTTAAACCTACTTTAGGGAAGGTTAAATTCAAAAACGGCAAAAAGAATAAAAATTAAACCTCACTCCCCGATAAGGCTACCACAAGTGCGTTTCCTGATTTAATTTTCTGTGTCTAAAATTATTTTTGAATTAAATACTATACATAAAAATCCCTAAAAGAGAGGAAAAAACATCAAAACTCTCATTACCTTTGCAGAAGTTATTTTCTATACAACCATGACCACACTTATAAGAAACGCTAAAATTGTTAACGAAGGAGAAATTTTTGAAGGAGACCTTTTGATTGAAGATGAATTTATCTCTGAAATTGCAGAAAAAATAAGTGTTAAATCCGCTAATTGGAAAATTGTAGATGCTGAAGGAAACTACCTTATTCCGGGAATGATTGATGACCAAGTACACTTCAGAGAACCCGGACTTACTCATAAAGCCGATATAGAATCTGAAAGTAGGGCGGCTGTTGCCGGAGGTATTACTTCGTTTATTGAACAACCCAATACGGTTCCGAATACGGTTACCCAAGAACTATTGGAAGAAAAATACCGCATTGCCTCGCAAAAATCATATGCTAACTATTCTTTTATGATGGGGGCAACTAATGACAACTTAGAAGAAGTACTGAAAACCAACCCTCGAAATGTAGCCGGAATCAAAATGTTTTTGGGCTCTTCAACCGGAAATATGTTAGTTGATAATCCTGAAATCATCGAAAATATTTTTTCAAAAACCAAAATGCTCATAGCGGTTCACTGCGAAGACGAAGCTACCATCAAAAATAATTTAGCCCGATACAAAGAAGAATTCGCAGATGAACTTCCTGTTGAATACCATCCGAAAATCAGAAGTGAGGAGGCTTGTTACTTGTCGTCTTCAAAAGCTGTTGAACTGGCTAAAAAAACAGGCGCAAGATTACATGTTTTTCACGTTTCTACAGCTAAAGAAATTGAGCTTTTTTCCAATAAAATTCCTCTCGAAGAAAAACAAATCACAGCTGAAGTGTGTGTGCATCATTTGTGGTTTACGGATGAAGATTATGCAAAAAAGGGAAACTTTATTAAATGGAATCCGGCTGTTAAATCACAAACCGATAAAGATGCTCTTTGGAAAGCACTTTTGGACGGAAAAATAGACAATATAGCTACAGACCATGCTCCTCATACTTTAGAAGAAAAATCTAAAAAATATTTGGATGCTCCTTCCGGAGGACCTTTGGTTCAACATGCTTTAGTCGCTCTTTTTGAAGCTCATCTGCAAGGAAAAATTTCAGTGGAAAAAATCGTTGAGAAAACAGCTCATAATCCGGCAAAAATCTTCAAAATTGAAAAAAGAGGTTTTATAAAAGAAGGTTATTATGCAGATTTAACCATCGTAAATCCTCATCAACCATGGAATGTGACTAAAGACAATATCTTGTACAAATGCGGATGGTCTCCGTTTGAAGGTACAAATTTTAAATCAAAAATTACCCATACCTTTGTAAATGGGAAGTTAGTTTATCAGAACGGAAAAATAAAAGAAGAAAAAGCCGGACAACGGTTATTATTCAACAGAGAGTAAACGGATTCTCTCAAAAAAATGAAAAAAACTCTTACATACTTAATTATTGGACTTGTGGGATGGAGTTGTAGTGAAACAACTCCTAAACCGGATAATCTTATCCCTCAAGACCAAATGATTGACATTCTGTATGATCTGAATATGTTTCAGGCTATCCGCAACAACGATTATCGTCTGTATGAATCCTATAACATAAATCCGGGACACTACATTTACAAAAAGTACAATATTGACAGCCTCCAATTTGTGCAAAGCAACAAGTATTATGCTTCAAATCCGGAAGAATACAATACCTTGCTCAATGCTGTAATGGACAGAATAAAAACGGAAAAAGAAAAAGCCGCTATCCGTAAGCCGGACCCGGAACTAAACCTCAATTCGGTCAAACAAACTAAAAAATCAGATAGTTTAATCTTGTCGTTGGAAAAATAAAATTAAACTTCTTTTTGTTCTGAAAAACACTCTTTTGCTTTGGAGTGTATTTTTTTATACTTTTATTTTTCCAATGAAAACCAATCATTTATGAAGTTTCTGAAAAAATTTTTGTTTTGGGTTTTTGCTCCCCTTTCGGGAATTGTACTCCTAATGTATATTTTTGATGTAGATTACCTATTGAAAGCTGTCAGAGTTACTTATCTTAACGGACACAACACAGCTTTTTTGGATGATTACCACTATTTTGACAATCGCATCATCGAAAAAGGTACTCCACAACCTTGGAGCATACATAAAGACTATAACAAAATTCCTGCGACAGAACGGCTTATGCAAACGCATTCCGAGCTAAAAACTATAGCATTTTTGATTATCAAAAACGACAGTATATGGCATGAAAGCTATTTTGACAACTACGGAAAAGACTCTCACACCAACTCTTTTTCAATGGCAAAAAGCTATGTGACAGCCTCTTTTGGGAAAGCCATTATGGAAAAAAAAATTAAAGGTCTTGAACAACCCGTATCTGATTTCTTTCCCGAGTTTTCTGAAGGGTTAGCAAGCCAAATAACTGTAGGTGATTTAGCCTCTATGGCTTCAGGACTCAATTGGGATGAAAAGTATTACAGTCCGTTTTCGGTAGTCACTCGTGCTTATTTTGACGATGATTTAAAAAAAGTCATACTGAATTTAAAAACTACCGAACAACCCGGACAAAAATTCAAATACTCAAGCGGAGATACTCAATTTTTGGCAATGGTTATCGAAAAAGCTACAGGAGAAACACTTTCTGATTACGTTTCAAAGCATTTTTGGAAACCTCTCGGGTGCGAAAATGAAGCTTTTTGGCAAGTGGATAATCCCAATGGAATTGAAAAAGCATATTGTTGTATAGCCTCTAACGCAAGAGATTTTGCCCGACTCGGAAAGCTCTACAAACAAAAAGGAAATTGGAACGGAAAGCAAATTTTGGACACTGCTTTTGTAGAGTTATCAATCAATCCCAGATTTGAAGGTGCTCCGTACGGATATGGCTTTTGGCTGTCTGATTATTTAGGGAAAGATATTTTTTATATGCGTGGACATTTAGGGCAATTTGTAATTGTAATTCCTGAAGACGATTTGATAATTGTTCGTTTGGGACATATTAAAGGTCTCCAAACCGAAACCGACCCGCATAGTAATGATTTATATGTTTATATTGATGAAGCCTATCAGATGCTAAGGGAAAAATAAAAATTACGGCTCAATAAAATCAGAATTGTTTTGAGAATGAAAAAATTAAATTCCGTATCTTAGCGGGCAATAACTTTCTTAAAAATTTTAAATATGTCAAAAGGTTTTTTTAAAGTTCCTAAAGCGGTAAACGAACCCGTAAAATCGTATGCAAAAGGGACTCCCGAAAGAGAAGCTGTACTAAAAGCTTATAAAGAAATGTGGAATTCTCATGTTGAAGTTCCGCTTTATATCGGAAGTGAAGAAATCAAAACAGGTAACACAAAAAATCTTTCGGCTCCTCATGACCATAAACATATTGTAGGAAAATATCATTTAGCCGAAAAAAAACATATTGAACAGGCTATATCTGCAGCTTTAGAAGCTCGAAAAAAATGGGCTGAAGTGTCTTGGGAACACAGAGCTTCTATCTTTTTGAAAGCGGCTGAACTTATTGCAGGACCTTATCGCGCAAAAATCAATGCGGCAACTATGATTGCACAATCTAAAACCATCCATCAGGCTGAAATTGATTCAGCTTGTGAATTGATAGATTTCTTGCGATTCAACGTAGAATACATGACTCAAATCTACAATGACCAACCGATTTCTGACTCTTCAACTTGGAACAGAGTAGAATATCGTCCGCTCGAAGGATTTGTTTATGCTATTACTCCGTTTAACTTTACGGCAATTTCAGGAAACTTGCCTGCTTCTCCTGCTCTTATGGGGAATGTAGTGGTTTGGAAACCTGCAGCTACACAAATTTTTTCAGCTAACGTTATTGTAGAAGTTTTCAAAAAAGCAGGTCTTCCGGATGGAGTTATTAACGTAGTTTACGGAAATTCTTCTATGATTAGTGATGTGATTCTCACTCACAGAGAATTAGCCGGAGTACACTTTACCGGTTCAACCGGAGTATTCAACAGTATCTGGAAAACAATAGGAAACAACATAGATAATTATAAATCTTATCCGAGAATTGTAGGAGAAACCGGAGGAAAGGACTTTGTGATTGCTCACCCGAGTGCAGATACAAAACAACTGGTTACAGGGCTTGTACGAGGAGCTTTTGAGTTTCAAGGTCAAAAATGTTCTGCTGCTTCAAGAGCTTACATTCCTAAAAGTATGTGGAGTGAAGTAAAAGAACTTATGTTAGCTGATTTAGCTACCATAAAAATGGGATCTCCGGAAGATTTCAGCAATTTTGTTACTGCTGTAATATCGGAAGAGTCTTTTGACAAACTTGCCGGATATATTGAAAGAGCCAAACAAGATGCAGATGCGGAAATCATAGCCGGAGGAAAATATGACAAATCAGTAGGATATTTTATTGAACCTACAGTTATTCTAACCACCAATCCAAAATACGTAACTATGGAAACCGAGCTTTTCGGACCTATACTTACCGTATATGTTTATGAAGACAGCAAGTGGGAAGAAACTCTTGAACTTGTAGATTCTACTTCAGAATACGCCCTTACGGGAGCCGTTTTTGCACAAGATCGCTATGCGATAGAAACAGCTACCCGAAAACTACAAAACAGTGCCGGAAACTTCTATATCAATGATAAACCAACAGGAGCTGTAGTAGGAAATCAACCGTTTGGTGGTGCGCGAGCTTCAGGTACAAACGACAAAGCGGGTTCTGCGCTTAACTTATTGCGTTGGGTATCTGCCAGAACTATTAAAGAAACTCTTGTTCCGCCTACCGATTACAGATATCCGTTCTTAGGTTAATCTATTCGGTCATATATATTGAAAACAGCTTGAAAGCTTTGAGTTTTCAGGCTGTTTTTATTTGGGAATACCTTTTTAAATCTCTACTACTTAAAACAAAAAAATCCGATTGTTTACACAATCGGATTTTGTCGGGGTGGCAGGATTCGAACCTGCGACCTCCTGGTCCCAAACCAGGCGCGATAACCGGGCTACGCTACACCCCGAATTTCCTTCGGAAAGGGATTGCAAATGTACTGCATAATTTGTTTTATACAAATGTTTTTAAAAAAATTTATGCAAACATTTTTCGGGCTCTTTCTAAATCTTCAGGAGTATCAATACCTATGCCGACATGGGTAGTTTCTATCATTCGGATTTTTTTCCCGTATTCCAAATATCGTAATTGTTCCAATTTTTCGGATGCTTCTAAAGATTTCATCGGAAGAGAATAAAAATCCATCAGCGCTTTTTTTCGAAAAGCATATACTCCTATGTGCTGAAAATACCTCACGCCTACATTTTTTTCTCTTGGATACGGAATTACAGAGCGCGAAAAATACAACGCAAATCCAAATTGGTCTGTAATAACTTTCACATTATTCGGATTCTGAATAGCTTCTTCATCAGTAATTTCACGCATAAGCGAAGCTACATCTATTTCTTGTTTGGTATCGTTTTTATAGAGCTCTACAATTTTTTCAAGCGAATCTTTATCTATAAAAGGTTCGTCTCCTTGTACATTAATTACAATATCCACATCTAAGTTTTCTACTGCTTCCGCAATTCGGTCACTGCCCGATTCGTGCTCTTTTTTACTCATAATGGCATGACCTCCATGATTTGTGATTTCGTTAAAAATCAACTCCGAATCAGTTACTACAAAAACATCATCGAACAGATTGGTAGCTACAGCACTTTCGTACGTTCTGCGAATAACTGTTTTACCTGCTAAATCTTGCATCAGTTTGGCAGGAAATCGAGTAGAGGCATATCGTGCGGGAATTACACCTATTATTTTCATTTATCAGATTTTTCTTTCAATTACATAATTTACCATAAGAGTAAGAGTTTTTTTGTATTCAGATTCCGGATAATCTTTAATAATATCCAAAGCCTTTTGACGATAATCTTGCATTACTTTTTCCGCATAATCCAATCCGTTTTTTTCTTTGACAAAAGCAATAACTTCTTTTACTCGCTTTCTGTCTTTATTGTGGTTTTTAACGGAATTAATTAACCAACTCCTCTCTTTATCAGAAGAGTTATTCAAGGCGTAAATAAGCGGGAGAGTCATTTTTTGTTCTTTGATGTCAATTCCGGTTGGTTTTCCGATTTTATCTTCCGTATAATCAAACAAATCGTCTTTTATCTGAAAAGCCATCCCGATGTACTCTCCGAATTTTCGCATTTCTTCTACTTTGTTATTATCAGATTCTTCTAAAACAGCTTTGGCTCCGAGTGCACAACAAGCAGCAATTAAAGTAGCTGTTTTTTGTCGAATGATTTCGTAATAAACTTCTTCCGTAATATCTAATCTTCGGGCTTTTTCTATTTGTAACAATTCTCCTTCACTCATTTCGCGCACTGCAACCGAAATGATTCTCAATAAGTCAAAATCTCCGTTGTCTATAGACAAAAGCAACCCTTTTGAAAGCAAGAAATCTCCTACCAACACAGCAATCTTGTTCTTCCAAAGAGCATTCACGGAAAAAAATCCTCTACGCTTGTTACTATCATCCACCACATCGTCATGAACCAAGGTTGCTGTGTGAATAAGTTCAATAACCGAAGCTCCTCTGTAAGTCCTCTCATTTACGTGACCACCCGAAATCATTTTGGCAACCAAAAAAACAAACATAGGTCGCATTTGTTTCCCTTTCCGGTTGACAATATAATACGTAATTCGATTGAGCAATGCCACTTTAGAAGACATAGAAAGACGGAACTTTTTCTCAAAAAGTTCCATTTCGAAACGGATAGGCTCTTTTATTTGTTCGGTTATTTTCATTAGAGAAGGTAATTCTCATTTTTTACTTTGTAGAATTATTTCGTTCAGAAATCAGTAATTTTAAAAGCTGTCTAATTTAACTTTCATACATTGTTGTAATTTTTGTGTGATAAGAGTTATACAAATATAGAATTTATTAATATGTAATCTATAAAAAATAAATAGGTAATTTATACCTAATTTGTATGTAAAAAAGGGTTAGGATTTAATTGTTTGCTGTAAGACTTTTGTTTTCAAATTAATATTAACTAATTCAAATTAATATTAACTAAAAATTTAAAGCTATGAAAAGTTTAAAAATTAAAATTTCGGTTTTGTTGCTTATGGTTGCAACAGGTGTGTATGTTTCATCTTGTTCAGCAGATGAAGAAAAAGTTATTGAAAACAATAATTTAAGAAGATTTGGAAATGAATTGAGAGTATATTATGACAGAGGAGATGATGACTATGGTTGTGAAGGTACGGGAGGGAATTGTTTGCCTGATGTTATTATTACTGACGAACCTATTGCAATTATTCGTTTTGCACAAATTGCATACAAAGTTACTCAATATAGTCCTGCAGAAGTTCGAGGTTTTTTTTGAAGAAGAAAGAGATTTAGTACTTGAGTTTTTTGATGAAGCTATAGTTGATGAAGTCATCAACGGAGATTGTATTGTATCAGGCAGGGGAGATATTGAAAGAACATTTTATTTTATCTTTAAAGATAATATAAGTGAAGAAATTCTGGCAGTTTATCCAATTATTACTAAATAATTTAAAAATTTTAACTATGTTGAAGCCGTCTCACAACTAGAGACGGTTTTTTTTATTTTTTTTCTTGTATAAAAAA
>CAZVQI010000064.1:0-10553 GCA_964629155.1 uncultured Flavobacterium sp. | reverse complement strand
CTACGGCTACGGTTCCTTACGCAGAAGCTTTTGACAATACGTTAGGAGATTGGATAAGTTATACGAATGCCGGTGTAAACTGGGTTGCTGGTTCTGCTGGTGTTTCTGTAAACGGATACAATAGTCAGTCAGAATTAGTTTGGTTGCTTTCTCCTAAGTTCTTATCTATCGAGGTAAATTCATTGTTGTCTTTTGACCATGCTTCACAATTTACAAATGGTAATGATTTAGAAATCAGATACTCTACGGATTATGCCGGTTATGGCGATCCAACAGCCGCTAATTGGACTACATTGCAAGCTATTGCATCAGTATCTAATGGCTCTGTTACCGATTTGGCTATTCCTGCCTCCGGAGATATTCATATAGCCTTTGTTTACACAGATATTTCTTCACCTTATGCACAATGGACAGTTTCTAATTTTTCTATCGAAGAACCATCAACAGACCCAGTACTTTCTGCTTCTGAAACAGAACTTACAGGATTTGCCTACGGACTGGGTAGCGGACCTTCGGCTTCACAAAGTTTTGTATTGAGTGGCGAAAACCTTGACGGATCAGAAGATGTAACGCTTTTGGCAGATACAGGTTTTGAGATTTCTTTTAATGATGCTGATTTTGAAGACGAACTTACCTTAACTGCTTACGAAGGAGAAAACACAACTATTTACGTTCGTTTGGCTTCAGGTTTAGCTTTAGGTGCTCATTCAGGCATTATCTTAATTGACGGTTATGGCATTGAACAGGAAATAACAGTTTCAGGAAACGTATTGGGTGTTCCGGTAATTACCGAAGCAGACGATTTAACGGCACAGGTAGGTGTAGCTTATTCTTATCAGATTATAGCCTCAGACGAGCCTTTTAGTTATGTTATTTCTTCAGAAGCTCTGCCAGCAGGTCTTAGCTTAGATACAGAAACAGGTTTTATTTCAGGAACTCCAACTGTAGCAGGTGAATTTATATTTGGTGTAGTAGCTACTAATAGCATAGGAACTAGCGAAGAAGGTGTTTTTATACTCACTGTAGCCAAAGGAGTGCAAACCGTTGATGGATTAGAAAATGTTGATGCTTATTTGGGTGATGCTGACATAACGCTACCTACTATTACAGACCAAGGATTTACCCTTGTTTATGAAGTTGAACCGAATGCAGTTGCCTCTATAAGCGGTAACACCATTAGCTTTACAGGTTTAGGAAGTATTGATTTTATAGCTTATACAGAAGATGAAGATGATAACTACGAAGATTATTTGGAAGTCTTTACTATCAATGTTACAGAAGCACCAACATTAAACCATCTTGTTATTAGCCAAATATATGGTGCAGGAGGTAATTCAGGAGCAATTTATAATCGCGATTATGTTGAGTTATATAATCCAACAAATTCTTCTATTTCGCTGGAAGAATATAGTTTACAATATGCTTCTAGCAGTGGAGCTTTTAATTCTAAAGCAAATTTATCAGGTATTGTACCTCCACATTCTTACTTCTTAATTGCTTTAGGTAGTGGTGGTAGTAATGGTGATGCACTTCCTTCTCCGGACTTTACTCCTACTTCTCCTGGCATACTAAATTTAGCTGCTTCTGATGGTAAAATCGTTTTAGCAAATAGTACTGATACAGTAGAATCTCCGGATAGTTCAAATGTGGTTGATTTTGTAGGATTTGGTTCAGCAAATATGTATGAAGGAAGTGGAACAGCTCCTGCTCCGTCTGCTACCAAAGCTATTTTTAGAAAAGAAAACGGAGCGCAAGACACAGACGACAATGCAAATGATTTTATAGAAGGAAGTCCAAATCCTCGTAACCTATTATTTAACAGTGTTGTATGGGAAACAACAAACGAATGGACAGGGACTCCGTCTATTGATGAAAACGTGGTCATTCTAGGAAATTTGAATGTAACAGAGTTAAACAGCTTCTCTGCTAAAACACTAACTATAATAAATGGTTCTCTTGATATCGAAGCCGGAGGCTCTGTAACTGTAGCGGAAAATATTATTATAAAAAACGGAACTAACGAAACTTTTGTTGTAGAAAATGATGCTAACCTTATTCAACTTAATGCTAATACAAGCGATAATATCGGAGCAATTACAGTCCAAAAAAACAGTTCACTAATTAAGCACTTAGACTATACTATTTGGTCTTCACCTGTTAACGAACAAGGATTAAAGGCTTTCTCTCCTCTAACACTTTGGTATCGTATCTATACATATAATGGTAGTCAAGACGAATGGTCAAATGTATTTTCTTCTGCTGAAGACTCAGATAGCAATTTTGTGGCAGGTGTAGGATATATGTTCCGTGCTCCAAATAATTTTGAAACTGACCCGTATGTATATAATGGAATATTTACCGGAATTCCTCAAAGCGGAGATATTACGGTTACATTTAATAATATAGGAACTTATCAAAGCATCGGAAACCCTTATCCATCTAACATCAAAATAGATGGAAACGGTGGTTTTTGGAATGTAAATCCAAATACAGGAACTTTATATTTTTGGACAAATGTTAATCCTTGGGATAATGACGAAGGAACCTATACCGGTAATAATTGGGCTACTTACAACAAAACAGGAGGAGTAGCGGTTCCTGCCGATAATAGTAGTAAAGTTTCAAACGGAATTATTCCTGTAGGTCAAGGATTTGTAGTAGAAACTGATGGAGTAATATCTGAAGTTACTTTCAAAAACAGTATGAGAACAACAAATGAAGGAGTGTTCTTCAAAATAACCAATGCAGAAAAACATAGATTGTGGTTAGACCTTTCTCAAAATGACACTAACATTAATCAAATCCTTATAGGTTATCTACAAGGTGCTACACAAGAATATGATTTCGGGTTTGATTCCCAATTATTCCAATATAACGGAAATGCTCTTTATAGCCTTATAGACAATGATTCCGAGCAATATACAATTCAAGGACGCTCACTACCGTTTAATGATAACGATATTGTTCCGTTAGGATTTAGAACTAACAATGCAGGTACCTTTACTATCTCATTGGCTAATTTTGACGGAATATTTACAGAGGGTCAAAACATTTATCTGAAAGATAATTTCACTCAGACAATCCAAAATCTAAAAACAGGAGATTATACTTTCGTGTCTGAAGAAGGAATTTTCAATAACAGATTTGAAATTGTTTATAAAGAATCTGCTGACCTAAATGTAAATAATCCTGATCTGAACAACAAATGGTTAGTTTACTCTAAAGATGGAAATTTTCAAATCGAAACAGTTGGTTTTGAAATGAAAGAAGTTGTCTTTTATGATATGCTTGGACGAGTAGTATATCAAAAACAAGTAAATGGAACAACCCATACTGCAACACAGTTCAGTGCAAACGGAGTACTAATTGTAAAAGTCATAACTACTGATAATCAAGTTTTAACTAAAAAAACAATTAACTAATTTATTTCTGATAACATTTCATAAAATCCTTCCCAAAATTGGGAAGGATTTTTTTATTTAGAGCCTTCCTAAATTCTTTATATAATAGGCTCTATGCTTGAAAGACCTCAATAAAATTCGTAACTTTGACTAATATTTATTAACTGAACACGCGCTATGTGGGAAAAAGTCCAACAAACTGTAAATTATCTTAAAGAAAGAACTAATTACACTCCTGAATTTGGAGTGATATTAGGCTCCGGATTAGGCAGTTTTATATTTGATATCGAAATCGAACACAAAATTCCTTATAACGAAATTCCAAATTTCCCGGTTTCGACCGTAGAAGGACACAAAGGAAACCTTATTTTCGGAAAAATAGGAACCAAAACCGTAGTAGCTATGCAAGGTAGGTTCCATTATTATGAGGGATATTCAATGCAGGAAGTTACATTTCCGATAAGGGTAATGAAATATCTCGGAATTCAAACTCTGGTAGTTTCTAATGCTTCGGGAGGTGTAAATCCGTCTTATAAAGTTGGAGATTTAGTAATTATTTATGACCATATCAATATGTTTCCCGAACATCCGCTTCGAGGAAAAAACGATGAACGCTTCGGACCTCGTTTTGTAAATATGGGAGAACCATACAACCGAAAGTTGATTGCTAAAACCAAACAAATCGCAAAAGAAGAAAACATTCTCGTAAAAGACGGAATCTACTACGGATTACAAGGACCTACTTTTGAAACGCTGGCTGAATACAAAATGGTCGGAATTTTGGGAGCAGATTGTGTGGGAATGTCCACGGTTCCCGAAGTTATTGTAGCCCGACACATGGATTTGGATTGCTTCGGGATTTCGGTTATTTCGGATATGGGAACCGAAGACGAAATGGATAAAATCTCGCACGAAGAAGTGCTGAAAGCCGTCAAAAAAGCCGAACCAAACGCCCGAAAACTAATTAAAGAATTAATTTTGCAATCGTAAAAAATGACCAAAAAAGAACGCATTGATTTTGTTATAAATACTTTAGAGCAACTTTATCCCGAAGTTCCTATTCCGTTAAATCACACAGATACTTACACCCTTTTGATAGCAGTTTTGCTTTCGGCTCAATGTACCGATGAACGGGTAAACAAAATCACTCCTCTCCTATTTGCTAAAGCGGATAATCCGTATGATATGGTAAAGTTAGGTGTTGATAAAATTGCAGAAATTATTCGTCCTTGCGGACTTACCCCAATGAAATCCAAAGGAATTTACGGACTCTCGCAAATTCTGATTGATAAACACAACGGAAAAGTTCCCAATAATTTTCAAGATTTAGAAGCTCTTCCCGCTGTCGGACACAAAACGGCAAGCGTGGTAATGAGTCAAGGTTTCGGAGTACCTGCTTTTCCGGTTGATACTCATATTCACAGACTGATGTACCGTTGGAATCTATCAAACGGAAAAAGTGTACAACAAACCGAAAAAGATGCCAAACGATTGTTTCCGAAAGAACTTTGGAACAAACTTCACTTGCAAATCATCTATTACGGACGAGAATATTCTCCGGCTCGTGGCTGGGATATTGAAAAAGACATCATAACAAAAACCATCGGAAGAAAAGAGTTTTTAAAACAAAAATAAATTACTCCGAAAGGCTCTTCATCTCCATTCTTCTTTTTTTGGATTTTGACCACATCAAATAAATTGCAGGAATTACATAAAGCGTTAAGACTAACGAAAAGATTGTTCCTCCTACAATCACAATCCCCATTCCCATTCGGCTGGCAGAAGCCGCTCCAAGTGAAAGAGCAATAGGCAAAGCACCAAAAGCTATGGCTAAACTTGTCATCAATATCGGGCGTAAACGAGATTCTGCGGCTTGTATAATCGCTTCGTATTTAGGTACTCCTCGTTCTCTCAGCTGATTAGCAAATTCGACTATGAGAATTCCGTTTTTAGTTACCAACCCAATGAGCATAATAGTCCCTATCTGACTGAATATATTCCAAGTTTGCCCGAAAAGCCAAAGCGAAAACAGTGCTCCTGCTACCGCCATCGGAACTGTAAGAATAATAATAAAAGGGTCCACAAAACTCTCGAACTGAGCTGCCAAAAGCAGATAAATCAGCAACAAAGCCAACCCGAAAGCAAACATAGTATTGGAGTTGCTTTCCGCAAAATCTCTTGACTCTCCACTCAAATCAGTAGTAAATGAATCGTCTAAAATTTTTGCTTTAATTCTTTCCATAGCTTCAATTCCGTCTCCAATAGTTTTCCCCGGAGCTAATCCCGCCTGAATAGTAGCCGACATATAACGGTTATTGTGAAATAACTGAGGCGGATTACTTTGTTCTTCTATTTCAACCAAATTGCTTAACTGTATAAGTTGTCCCTTATTATTTTTGACAAACATCGAAGTCAAGTCATTTGGTTTGGAACGGTCTTTTTTGTCAAACTGCCCAATTACCTGATATTGCTTTCCGTCTTTTAAAAAATACCCGAAACGCTGTCCGCTGAACGAAAGTTGCAAAGTTTGAGCAATATCAAGCACAGATACCCCCAAGCTTTGAGATTTCTCTCTATTTATGGTTACGTTAATTTCAGGTTTGTTAAATTTCAAATCGGTATCTACAATCGAAAAAGTCGGGTCTTTCCGAGCCTCTTCCAGAAACTCAGGAATAGCCTCTCTCAATTTTTCGAAGTTCTGGGCTTGTATCACATATTGTATAGGTAATCCTCCTCTTCTTCGGACAGAAATTGTCGGAGTTTGCATTACCGAAATTCTACCTTGTGTAAATTGTTTTGTCCATTTAGATAAATCATCTGCAATCTCTTTTTGCGAACGCTCTCTTTGGTCAGGTTCGACCAAACTCAATCGAACCCTCCCCGCATTAACCGATGAAGTCATAAAACTTGGTGAAGTTATAATCAAACTCACTTTTTTTTCAGGGACAGAATCGTCTATCATTCGGGAAAGTTCCTGCATAAACCGATCAGTATATTCGTAGGAAGAGCCTTCAGGAGTAGTAATTGACATCATTATAGAACTTCTGTCATCATACGGAGCCGTTTCTTTTTTCAGTACCCCAAAGAACAATACAATCAATCCTAAACAAATCAAAATTATAACAAAACTCATCTGTTTAACCTTCATAAATTTGTTTAACGACCGTCTGTATCCTTCATTCATATTTATAAACAAAGGCTCGGTTTTTCTGTAAAACCAACCTTGTTTTTTATGTTGATTAGGTTTCATTAAGTATGCATTAAGCATCGGAGTAAGTGTAAGTGACACAAATGCAGAAATAAGTACGGCCGCTCCAATAACTACCCCAAACTCTCTGAATAACCGCCCGACAAAACCTTCTAAAAATATCACAGGCAAAAACACGGCTGCAAGCGTTACCGAAATAGAAATTACAGCCCAAAAAATTTCGTTTGAACCTTTTATGGCTGCCTCAAAAGGACTCATCCCCTCTTCTACTTTTTTATAAATGTTTTCTGTAACTACAATTCCGTCATCTACAACCAATCCCGTGGCTAAAACTATTGCTAAAAGCGTAAGAACGTTTACCGAAAATCCACACAAATACATTATAAAAAATGTAGCTATGAGAGACACAGGAATATCAATAAGCGGTCGGAATGCAATAGACCAATCTCGGAAGAAAAAGTAAATTATAATAATTACTAATGCTATAGAGATAATAAGTGTTTCAGCTACTTCGGTAATAGACTTTTTAATAAACACCGTATTATCCATCGCAATATTTATACTCAAATCTGATGGCAAATCGTGCTTCAGTCTTTCGTATTCTTTATAAAAAGCATCTGCAATTTCGATATAGTTAGTACCGGGCTGCGGAATTATTGCCATTCCAATCATCGGTAATCCCGATTGACTTAATTTAGTTTCCAAATTTTCAGCTTCTAAAGAGGCTCTTCCGACATCCTTAAAGCGAACTATTCTTTCTCCTTCGGCTAAAATAATAATGTTATTAAACTCTTCTTCCGTGGAGAGATTTCCCATCGTTTTTACCATCAACTCGGTATTTTCTCCTGTAATTTTTCCTGACGGAAGTTCTACATTTTGAGAGTTTAAAGCTCTATGAACATCCGCAACCGTAACTCCGTAAGAAGCCAGCTTAACAGGATCAATCCACAATCGCATAGCATATCTTTTCTGCCCCCAAATCTGAACACTGCTTACTCCCGGTATAGTTTGAATACGTGGTGCTATCACATTTTCTGCATAATCCGAAATTTCCAAATGACTTCTGTATTGGCTCTGCAACGTCATTGAAATAATCGGGTCTGAATCAGCATCAGCCTTTGAAACTACAGGAGGCGCATCAATATCTTGAGGTAAATTTCGAATGGCTTGCGAAACCTTATCGCGAACATCATTAGCTGCTTCTTCAAGATTCTTGTTTAAATGAAATTCAACAGTAATGTTGCTTCTTCCTTGGTTAGATGACGATGAAATATTTCGAATTCCGTCAATAGAGTTTATCGCTTTTTCTAACGGTTCGGTGATTTGCGATTCGATAATATCAGCGTTAGCTCCTGTATAACTTGTAGATACATTTATAACTGCCGGGTCAATCGAGGGATATTCCCGCACTCCCAAATAAGTAAACCCAATAACTCCGAACAGAATCAGAGCCAAATTAACTACTATGGTAAAAACAGGTCGCTTTATACTGAAAGTGGATAAACTCATTCCTTTTATTCTTGATTACTGATAGGTTTGAACTTTTAATTATTAAGGTTAACCACCACGGGAATATTTGGTTTTAAACTCATAATTCCCGAAGTTATCAAAGTATCTCCTGCTTTAAGTCCTTCCACTATCAAAATTTCTTTTTCGGTTCGGGTAGAAGTAAGTACCTTCGCTTCTTTTACTTTTCCTCCTTGTTTTATAAATACCATTTTTCCGTCTTGTATAGGAATTACAGATTCTGTCGGAACTATAATTGCCTCAGGTAAAACAGATAACGGAAGTTCTACATTTGCAAAACTGCCCGGCAGGAGTTTATCTTCTTTATTTTGTGTTTTAGCCCGTACTTTCAAAGTTCGTGTAGTAAGTTCTATTTCCGGCTCAATAGCATATACCTTAGCTGTAAATTTTTCATTTGAACCTGAAACAGTAAACTTTAATTCCGTATTTATGTTAATCCGGTTGGCATATTTTTCAGGAACAGAAAAAGTAATTTTAATCTCGGAAGAACTGACCAATTTTGCAATAAGAGTGGCAGGAGTCACATACGAACCTTCAGAAATATTTCGAAGCCCTATCTTTCCCGAAAAAGGAGCTACAATAACCGTTTTGGCAATTTGCGCCTCAATGAGTTGAGTTTGTGCTTTAGCTGACTGATATTCGGCTGATACTATATCAAATTCTTCTCTGCTGATGGCTTCTTTTTCAAGCAACAATTGTGCTCGTCTGGCATTTTCCGAGGCTAACTTTTCTTTTGTTTTAGCTTGAATAAGTTGGGCTTGCAGTTCTATATCGCTAATTTTGACTAATACTTGTCCTTTATATACATGTGTTCCTTCCTTAAAGTTTATTTGTTGTACAATTCCCGAAACTTCACTTCTTATCTCCACTTGTTCATCTGCTTCAAGCGATCCGGAAAGCGATAAAACATCTTCAAAGTATCTGGGTTGTATAATAATTCCGTCAACCCTTGCTTGTTGTGGTTGCCCCGTTGCTTGTTGTTGAGGTTCTTTATTAGCTATAATTCTGTAAATAATGAGGCTTATCAGTCCTAAAAGTAAAAAAGAGATAAAAATATGCTTTAGTTTCATTTGAGTAAGTTGAATACAGGTAATCAAACAAAATTAACCGATATAAATTTATCACCTAATATAATTTAATTTTATTTAACTAATGAACTTATTTCAATTTTTGGCAAATCCTTCTATAAATTTTATTTTTGCAAGTATTGATTTCCTTATTGACTGACAACATTTTATAAACAAAATATTTTTACATTCACATAATGAATACTACTTATAATCCTCAATTTATCTCCATAAAACAAATTGATTACCCACAGACCTATCCTGTCAGACAAGTAGTTTTACGTCCGGGAAAACCTTTAGAAACGTGCTCTTTTAAAGATGATGAACTTCAGACCACTATTCATTTCGGGCTTTTTTACCAAGATAAACTAACTGGAATCATTTCTCTTTTCAAAAATAATCACACTTTATTTTCAACTGAAAATCAGTACCAAATCAGAGGGATGGCTGTGCTTCCGGAATATCAAAAATCAGGGTTTGGCAAACAATTAGTACAACACTCCGAAAAGTTTTTAAAAAGTAAAGATATTCCTCTTGTATGGTTTAATGCTCGAGAAAGTGCTGTGGACTTTTACAAAAAATCAGGTTATGAGGTTGTTGGAGAAGCTTTTGAAATTCCTGATGTTGGAGTTCATTTGGTTATGTTCAAAAATCTTTGATTTTTATGTTGTTAATAAGCTTTGGAAAACTATAATTCAATAAAATTGAGGTTTAAGATAAACTTTAATAATTTTACGCTTAATTTAATTACTTATTTTTAATATAAAAGCCTGATGAATAGAAAATTACTCTTATTGTTCAGTTTTATTGCACTGGGATTAATGTTCCAATCTTGTGGCAGTTCAAAAAAAGTACAAACATCCCAAACCACTTCTGTTAAGAACTTAAAAACTAAGCCTTACAAAAAAAAGGTAGTCGCTTCTTATTATCACGATAAGTTTAACGGACGGAAAACTGCCAATGGAGAAACTTTCGATAACAAAAAACAAACGGCAGCACACAAAAAATTACCTTTCGGCACAACCGTAAAAGTAACCAACAGAGCTAATGGAAAATGGGTTTTAGTCAGAATTAATGATAGAGGTCCTTTTGCTAAAGGAAGAGAAATTGATCTTTCAAAAAAGGCTTTTATGGATATAACGGACAATCCTTCTAAAGGTTTATTGGATGTAGATATTGAAATTGTTCAATAACAACAATTTGTTTACTGTTTTTTTATTTAAAAGGGTTTAACAGCTATCAAAAAACTTCTTTCATTTAAATTTGATACCTCAAACAAAAACAGTACCTTTGCGCCTTTCTAAAAAACAACAACACAACAACATGAATGCAACTAAAAAAATTCAGTCT
>CAZVQI010000063.1:0-10590 GCA_964629155.1 uncultured Flavobacterium sp. | reverse complement strand
AGTTATTTTTTTTTGCTGATTTCGATGTTTATGCCCGTATTCAAAGCCTATAACGGTCTAATAAACAGTATTTTCAGGTTTTTTCTGTAACGCATATTCTAATTTTTGGATTTACTCTCCCATCGAAGTAATCATAAATATCGAACGTCTGTTGAGCTGATGTTGCTCCTCGGTACACTCTACCCCATCAGCACATTCGTTAACTAATTGGGTTTCTCCGTAACCTTTGGCTGTAAGTCTGTCCGGAGCTATTCCGTGTTTTATAAGCCAATCACGTGTTGAATTAGCCCTTCTTTCCGAAAGTTTTTCGTTATAGGCATGAGTAGCACGACTATCAGTATGTGATCCTATTTCTATTTTCATTTGAGGATAATCTTCCATAACCTGAAGTACTTTAGCAATCTGCACCTCTGCATCCGGACGGATATTCCACTTGTCCAAATCAAAATAAATAACCGGAATATCCAATATTTCGTTCAGTGTTTTTCCTACTGCTAATTCTTCTTTAGTTTTTCGTAAAAACAAATTCACCACAGATTCTCCTGATTGATTAGGTGTTTTTACAAAGTCTTCTTCAACGGAATAGTGTTCTTTTTCGGCTCGTACTCTATAACGTGTATCGCAAAGTACTTTATCTTTTTTGAAGTAGTACCTGCCCGTTTTATCTGTTGTGGTTTGGGCAATTATATTCCGGTTTTCGTCATATAAACTGACTTTAGCATCTGCTAAAAGTTCTCTGGTGTTAAAATCCCTAATCAGTCCTGTTATCAGCTGTTCGCATATGGGTTTTTTGATTTCAACAAGCGTATAAATATCATCATCTCCCATCCCTCCTTCTCGGTTAGAGGTAAAAAAGCCATGACGAAATTTACTGATATAAAACCCGAAATCATCTACCGGACTATTGATAGGTTCTCCTAAATTAACAGCTTCTTCGTAAGAGCCTTGTTCGGTTATTTTAGACATAAAAATATCTAATCCTCCGAGTCCTAACTTGCCGTTTGAGGCAAAATACAATTCGTTTTCTGAAGAAACAAACGGAAAACTCTCTCTGCCTTCTGTATTTACTGTTGGTCCTAAATTTATCGGTTCACCAAAAGTGCCGTCCGAATGGATGGTAACTTTCCAAATATCCGCATCACCAAAACCTCCGGGTCTGTCTGAAGCAAAATATAAAGTTGAATTATCGGGAGATAAAGCCGGATGGGCTGTATTAAAATCATCACTATTAAACGGAAGTTCAATAATATCAGTCCAATTACCGTCTTTGAGTGTAGCTCTGTATATTTTAAGAAATGTTGTCCTATCCTGACTGTATCCTCTTTTTTTCAGGTAATTGGTTCTTGTAAAATAAACCGTATTGCCGTCATTAGTAAAAACAGGTGTTGCCTCATCAAACTTAGAATTCAACTTATCAGAGAACGGAACAGCATTTATCGGATTTCCTTCAATATCTATGGCTGCTGCATATAAAACCGAATGAGGTTGATTATTCCACTTGTTGTTACGTGAAAAAAATCCTCCTTGACGAGTTGAAGTAAAAATAAGTTTTCCTTTATAAATTGTTGCTCCGTAATCAGACTTTTCCGAATTAATTGCCTGAGCATTTCTTATTTCATATCTGCCGGAATTTTCTTTTATGGTTTGCAGATAATCTTTAATTTCCGGTCTTGCCTCTCCTCTTGCCTGATAGTATTTTTCTAAATATTCATCTGCTTTTTCGTATTCTTCAAGTGATTTCAGACTTATTGAATATCTCAAATAATATTCGGGTTGAGAAACTTCGGGTTCTAAGGCAAACAACTCACCGTACCACTTTGCTGCCTTAGCATATTGAGCATTAAAATAATAAGCATTAGCCAAACTTTGCAACATTTCAGGGTTTTTATACCCTTTATTTATAACTTTTTCATAAGTGGTTATAGCATCGATATACTCATAACCTTCGTATAGCTTATCGGCTTTTTTAATTTGAGCTTTTTGAGCATTGGCTGTTATAAATCCCGCTAATAGTACGCTTATTATATATGTTATTTTTTTCATCAGATTTCTTTTTATCCGTTAGAAAAACCTTGGTGAAACCATACGTCTTGACTTATTAAAAAACTCATACCTCAGGAAGATTTCATGCGAACCTGAATTGTAGTTTGCCAATTTTGTGGTTTCTGCATCATACGCATAACCAATAAACCAATTCTCATTAATCTGAAATCCTGCTAATCCGCTCAAAGCTTCTGACCACCTCCACGCTACTCCCAATACAAATCTTTCGTTAAATAAAAAATTTCCCGTAATATCTGTTTGTAGCGGAGCTCCTTCAACTGCTTTAGCCAACACAGCCGGTTTGAACTTTATACTTTCTGTCAAATCAAAAACATACCCCGAAATCAAATACCCGTGCATACGCTCATTTGCCAAAGACTGTATATCATTATCATTATAATGCTTGGTTTCCAAAATATTAGGAACAGAAAAACCTACATAGAATTTATCAGAATATAAATAAAGCCCTGCTCCGATGTTAGGAGAAAACTTACTGTTGATATTGTTTTGCAACACAACATCTCCATCATCATGCAATTTCAGCTTAGAATAATCTACATTCAACAAATGAGCAGTAGCCTTCAAGCCAAAGCCTAATTTATACATATCAGACAGAGGAATAGTATATGAGAAATCAACAGCAATTGTGCTTTCATCCGAAATACCTATGCGGTCATTTACAAAAGTTAATCCTAACCCAACTCTTTCTCCTATAGGTGAATGTATAGCAAAAACGCCTGTATCGGGAGCTCCGTCCATCCCTATCCATTGCGTGCGATACATCCCGAAAATACTTACCGTTTCGCGCGAACCGGCATAAGCAGGGTTTACGTTATTGGTATTATACATATACTGGGTATATTGAGGGTCTTGTTGAGCATAAGACGAAAAAACAACTAAAAAAAGACTGACCCAAGCAGCATATTTATATATTTTTAACATCATAATTTTTTCTCTTTTTTAGTTAATCAGACCCTATAAATGTCTGTTGCTTTGTAGTTTACCAAAAAACAACATCATTTTATTCCTTAAAACTTATCTGACGTATCAACAAAACTACAAAAAAATGTATTAACTCGTAATCTGTTTAAAACCAAAAACATTTGGTAGGTGTTATCAACAAAAAGCAGTGGTTGATTTTGTAGTGCCTTAGACCGCAACATAAAGTAGAGTCATAAAATTTGAAACGCACTATATGTGGAGTCTGTCTCGGATTTTTTTCATTTTCCGAAGTCCGGATTCTATGGTTTTCAGATCATAAATCAAAATAGAAATCAATAAAAACACAGGAATAAGCAATACTTTTTCGTGGATACGAAAAGTAAGAGAAGCACTGAGTACTCCTCCGATAATGAACATTATAATAACTGAAATATTTATAATAAGCGACCGCTTTACAAAAATCAGATTCCCTTTTTTAAGAATCAATTTTCCGAGCCCTAAACCCACATCAGTAACCATTCCCGTTAGATGTGTGGTTCTAACTACTTTACCGCTTACTACAGACACAATTCCGTTTTGAAGACCCATAGCAAACAACAAAGTATTGGTTTGAAAAGAAAAGGCTTTTTCCGAAAAAAAACACCATAACAAAAAGCCTATTTCGATAAGAATAGGCAATGTATAAGACAGTTTGGGTTTCTTTTCCTCAAAAAGGTTCACTAACAAAGAAGCCGTAAGAGACCCGAATCCGAACGAAGCAATCCAGTAAATGACTTTTTCGGCTTCTTTCCACCGCAACATTTCTATTGAAAGAGCAAACTCTCCGACATGTCCCGTAATATTTGTAGTAAATGTTCCTAAATCAATCAATCCGTAAACATTGACAATTCCGGCAACAAAAGCAAAAAACACGGCAAGCAACAAATTGTGTCTGAAAGTTCTTTGAAAGCCTTTTGATTGAAGCATACCCGTTTTTTACAGCAAAGGTATTAAACTTTTACCCCATTTCTAAAAATGTTTATGTGGGGTTAAAATCTTAAACCTGTCAATTGTTTCGCTACTTTTGTAACAAAACCCTTATTGTTTCGTCTTATTCGACAATAATAAAACTATTTAATTATGAAAAGAATAGCAGCTGTATTATTTTTTATTGCAAGTACTTTAGCACTCCATGCACAAGAATTCAGAGGGATTGCTACCTATCAGTCAAAAACTTCTACCGATGACGTAAAAATTGACAGCCCTCATATTACTCCCGAAATGCAAAAAATGATTGAGGAACAAATGAAAAAGATGTTCGAAAAAACTTTTACCCTTCACTTTGACAAAAACACTTCGCTTTACGAAGAAGAAATAAAGTTAGAAGCCGGAGAGGGAGGAATGTTTGACGGATTCCGAATGATGTCAAGCACGATGTACGGAGGAGCGATTTACAAAAACACAAAAGAAAAAATCTATCTGCAAGAAAGAGAAATTTTCGGAAAAGAATTCTTGATTAAAGATTCTCTCCCTGTATATAATTGGGAACTGGGAACCGAAAGTAAAAAAATCGGAGAATATATTTGTTTTAAAGCAACTGCCGTTATTCCGTTTGACGCTACGGACTTCAAAAACCTGCGAAGAAAAGAACCTAAAGACGACAAAGAAAAAGAAGAACAAGAAAATTCGACCAACTTTTTGGATATGATAGATATTCCGAACGAAGTTGTAGTTACCGCTTGGTATGCTCCTGAAATTCCGGTTTCGCACGGACCTTCGGAATATTGGGGTTTACCGGGACTTATTATGGAGATTAGTTCCGGAAAAACAACCGTTCTTTGTTCTAAATTAGTAATTAACCCAAAAGACAAAAAAGAAATTAAAGCTCCGAAAAAAGGAAAAGAAGTTACCAAAAAAGAATTTGAAAAACTCCTTATAGAAAAAATGGAAGAGTTCCAACAAATGGGAAGAGGAGGAAACAGAGAAATAAGAAGATTCTAATCTTTTAAAAACTCAATTCAAAACCAAACTTTTGTACCATTTAATTTAAGGAAATGAAAAAGTATTTATTTGCCACTCTTTTTGTGTTATTTTTTAGCTCTATCCGTGCACAAAACATAAAAGTCCAAGGGATTGTAACCGACAGTTTGGGAATTGCCATTGAAATGGCGAATGTAATGGCTGTTAACTTAGACGAAGACAAAATGGACGGATACAGCATTACAGGAGAAAAAGGACAATATGCCCTGAATCTGAAACCCAACACCAACTATCAACTCAAAGTGAGTTATTTGGGACTAAAGCCTAAAACCATTGACTTAGAGACCAAAACCGAAAATATATTTCTACCGATTAAAATGGAAGGCGAAGGAATTTTGATTGATGAAGTCGAAATTGTTCATGTAATGCCTGTTTCCATTAAAGGAGATACTATTGTTTATAATGCCGATTCTTTTACCAGCGGAACAGAAAGAAAACTGGGTGATGTGCTTAAAAAACTTCCGGGAGTTGAAGTAGATGAAGACGGAGGAATTAAGGTAGAAGGAAAAGAAGTCACCAAGTTGATGGTAGAAGGAAAAGACTTTTTTGACGGAGATACCAAAATAGGAGTGCAAAACATTCCGGCTGATGCAGTAGATAAAGTACAAGTTTTGCGAAACTACAACGAAATTGACCAAATGCGCTCCGTAACCGATAATCAGGACAATTTGGCGATGAACATAAAACTCAAAGACGGGAAAAAGAATTTTTGGTTCGGAGACATTACTGCCGGAGCAGGACCTGACAAACGGTATATTGTAAATCCTAAGGTTTTTTATTACAGCGAAAAATACAGCTTGAATCTGATATCTAACCTTAATAACATCGGAGAACAACCTTTGACTTTTCGGGATTATATCCGCTTTTCGGGAGGATTTAGAAGCTTTATGCAAAGAGGCGGTTCAAGCTTTCAGATTTCAAGTAATGACTTAGGAATCTTTACGGCACGAAACAACAGGGCTAAAGCAATCGATGCTAAATTCGGAGCGGCTAACTTTAGCTATAATCCTACCAAAAAATGGACATTAAGCGGATTCGGTATTCTTTCCGGAACCAAAACTGATATGCTGTCGTGGAGCAGAAACTCTATTCTGAACATCGAAAATCAAGAAGTTATAACCACTCAGGAAGAAGATGACAAACGCTTCCTGAAATCAGAAATGGGAATGTTTAAGCTGAGTTCAAGCTATAAACCCAACACCAAAGTAACTTTTGAGTACGATGTATTTTTGAAGAAATCACAACAGGTTGAAGATAACGGAACGCTGACTACCGTAACTCCAAATACAGACCAAAGTCAGTTTGTTTCTACTCATAAAAAACAAAATCCTATTTCAGTAAATCAGAATGCTTCATTGTTTTATGCTCCAAACGATACACATGTTTTTGCTTTAGAAGCCCAACATCTGTATCAGGACGAAGACCCGTTTTATAATGCTGATTTAGCCACTCAGCCTTTTGACCTTGAGGGCTATATAGGGGCTCAACTCAGACAAAACATCAATCAAGAGCGCTTTCTGAAAACCAACAAAACGGATGTAAAAGCGGATTATTACTATTCAGTAACCAATAAATCCATCATTAATGTTACTTTAGGAAACACTCACTCGTATCAAAATTTCAACTCGCATATCTTCCAAATCTTAGACAACGGAACCCGAAATGATTTAAATTCCGATGAAACCAATAACCGAGTTACCTACGCTTTTAACGATGCGTTTGTCGGATTACATTATCGTTTTATTCTCGGTAAATTTACGTTTAATCCGGGAGTTTCTGCACACTATTACTCCATGAAAGACTCTCAATTAGGTAACGAAAACAACCGAACCTTTAGCCGACTTTTGCCTGATTTAGAGGTAAAATATCAAATCAAAAAGTCAGAAGTGTTGAATTATAACTTTGCTTTTACCAACAACTTTACCGACATATTGAATTTGGCAGAAGGATATATTTTCAGAGGATACAGCAGTCTTTATAAAGGAAATCGCTTTTTGGAAAATTCTACCAGTCAAACTCATACGTTGAGATACAACAAGTTCAATATGTTTAATATGGAGAATTACGGAGTGTATGCCAATTACAGCCGAATAGCCGATGCTATCAACCGCATTGCTTCTTTTGACGGAATTAATCAAACCTCTACTTCGTTCAATTCAAATTTTACCGATGAATCGCTTTCGGGAGGGGCTTATTACGGAAGAAGTTTTGCCAGATATTACAAAGCTGGAGCCGGAGCCAACATCTCTTTTATGAAGCAAAACGTAATGCAAGTAAATCCTTTAAACAACCAGCAATCTATCCAAAAAACCGAGATGTATTCGCATAGTTATTATGTGAGTTTTGGAACTACTTTTGAAAAACTTCCGAATATAGATCTCCGTTATTCTATTCTGGTAAATGACTATATGAACGATATTTTTTATACTTCAAGCCCGAAAATAAATTTAGATTACTACTTTTTGAACGGCTTTTCGTTTACTACTGATTATACCTTTAACAGCTATACCAACAAATCAAAAACAGTGGACAACAAATTTGATTTTTGGAATGCGAGTTTAGCCTATAACAAAAAAGATTCTAAATGGGAATATCGCATAGATGTTACCAACCTATTGAACACCAAAAGCCTGAATGAAGACAGCTTTTCGCAATTCAACATTTATACTTCGCAATACTACGTACAACCAAGGTATGTAATTTTTTCTTTGAAGTATAGTTTATAAAATTTTTCTCTGAGTTGGATAAATCAAGAGATTTACCAACTCAGAGATTTTATTTATCAGATGCTCTTCCCTAAAAATGGATTTAGTTATTTGCTAAAAACAGTGTATTTATATCAATACACCACATTTTAAACTAACTGAATTTGAGGGGAATTTGTGTTTTATGAGATTTTCTTATCTAAGAATGTTTTGGTGAGGTTTTCTTCACTATATAGAGCATCAACATTGTGAGTACAGACAGACCACAAATGGTAATAAACATAGTTGCAGCAGATTCTGTTTGAAAAACTCCTATGGTTGCAGCTACCACAGCACCTACCCCCATTCGGATACCTCCGCTAAGGGCAGAAGCAACTCCTACATTCCCTTTAAAAGGAGAAAGTGAGGCAGCCGTTGCGTTCGGGTTAATAAACCCTACGGTAAAAAGCGTCAAATATAACCCCACAACCGCCCATTGATACGGAAAACGTTCTGACGCAAAAAGCAATGTTACCACTACAATACTAATAAGGCTTAATATGACAGAAGCCGCATTAGCAATCTTAATATAATATACATATTTGGTAAGCACACCATTCAGATAACTTCCTAAAATTAGAGCCGAAGCATTAATGGCAAATATGGTCGAAAAAGTTACCTTATCAAGACCATATACGGTAATAAACACAAAAGCTGCTGATGAAACATAAGCAAAAAGTATTGACATAGATATACTGCCTCCTATGGTGTAATACAAAAATGTTTTGTTTTTTAATACCGACCAATAATCACGACTGATTTTGTGTATCTTGAGTTTATGATTGTGTATGTATTGACTTGTCTCCGGCAAAAAGAAATAAATGAGCATTACCACCATCAAGGCAAAAACCGCTAAAAAATAAAAGATGTAATTCCACGAAAAACTCTCTACAAAAATACTCCCTATGCTTGGTGCAATAAGAGGAGCCACCCCCATTACAAGCATAATAGAGGAAAAAGCTTTGGCTCTTTTATCCGCTTCATAAACATCACTGATAATGGCATTTGAGGCAACCATCCCCACACAACCTCCAAGCGCTTGAAGAAGTCGCATTAAAATCATCATTTCGATGTTGTAAGACCAGGCACACCCCAATGCTGCCAAAATGTATATCAAAAGTCCGGCAATGAGTGGCTTTTTACGTCCGTATTTATCTACTATAGGACCATAAACCAGTTGCCCTACCGCAATACCAATAAAATAAGAAGTAAGTGTAAAGGTAACGTGCTTTTCGTCTGTAAGCAGATCTTCGGCTATGTTCTTAAAGCCCGGCAGATACATATCTATTGTAAACGGACCTAAAGCCGCTAATATTCCTAAAAGAGCAATTAAGAATGTCTTGTTGATTTTTGGCTGTTTCATAATTTGCAAGCCGCAAAGTTAATACATCCTTATCTCTCGGAATGTTAAAAAAAAGAAGAGAAAGTTAAAATTGTACGGTTAAAAGTTACTTCAATAATCGGCCTTTTTAATAAGGTAAGGTCATAAAAAGACAATTTCTTTTAATCCGTCTTTGCCACTCAAGCGAAACAAATACCTTTCCTTTGTTCTTTATTATGCTGCACCTGCTACTATTGTCTGGTAATAGTTTATGCCGTGAAGTATTACAAAAAGTAAAACTTCTTTATTATCCAATTTCTCAAATTCGTCCGTTGTGGTAATGTCGTAATCGCAACGAAGCTTTTTCCATTGAAAGTCGGTATCTGCCAAAACCAATTCGTTTTTGTCGGTGTCAATCAGAACATATTTGCGGTTTAAAAACGTTTTTGCTTTCAATAAGTAGTTTTGTTCTTTATTGTCAAATTTGGTTTTGATGACAACGCCTTTCCAAGTCATTTTAAGTTCTGCTAAAGTTTTGTCGTCTTGTTGCAAAACTAATTTTGACTTCCAACGTCCTTTTGTAGCAAATTTGTAGTTGGTCTTGTCATTTATAATTATATCTGCCTTAAAAGAATACCATTTAGGATAAACCAATTCGCCAACCATTTTGTTGTTGTTTGTCAGGCTGAAACTTCTTAGACTTAGTGAATTTGCTTTATATTGCCCCATTTTTCTATTATTTGTTCTTATCTCGTTTGTTGTATGGTTTGCTGTTTTCTTGTTATTAACTTCATTCCGTTGGGGCAAAAGCCCTTGTATCAACCGGCTCGAAGAGATTAAAAAGAGAACTCTCGACTCCGTTACTCTCCGCTCAACATGATACCCTCGCACTATTCAGACGAGGTGAAGACTCTTATGGTTTAGAAAACCTCCACTCTTTCCAATAATAAATCCCTGTAAAAATAAGCCCCAACACAAATCCGATTATAGTGTAGTCTTTGAGGTGGAGGTTATCTGTAAGTTCACATATCATCCAATAAGAGTTGGCAGCTATCCAGCACAAAATAGCCAGATTGATGTAGTAAACCGTTTCTGTTCTTGTTTTTACGGTTATGTAAATCGCCATCAATACAGTGGGTACTATCATAATGATGCCGGGTATTTTCAATTCCATAAGCCAACATATATCTTTAAGGAGCCATAATAAAATATGCAGGTTTTCATACCGGTGGATATCTTTCATTGTATTATTCTTTACTGCTTATTCTTATCGTTTTTAGTTAAACTTCCGGTTTAGTTCCTTAGACTTTTACCGACATCAAAAATACACTTTTAAACCATCCGTGTTTTATAGTTTGGGAACACATTTAAAAAACAAACCTCCTTTAAATCGACTTAAAAGAGGTTGAGTTTTTTGGGTTTTAAAGATTATTTGGAAAAATAGAGAGTTGTGCAACGGTTACCGATGTTAGGTGCTGCCCTTATTGGTTTCCCTTTAGATTTTCCGCTATAAATCGTTCG
>CAZVQI010000062.1:0-10654 GCA_964629155.1 uncultured Flavobacterium sp. | reverse complement strand
CTGCGATGACAGAAAAATACAAAAACGAACAGATTTCTACTATTGACGGAGTAAAAATTGATTTCCCTAATAATTGGGTGCATTTACGAAAATCAAATACAGAACCTATTATTCGGATTTATACCGAAGCAAAATCTCAACAAGAAGCCGATAATTTAGCTCAGCGGATTATAAATGAAATTAAAGAGTTAGTTTAATTTTTTGCTAAAGTTGATTTACAAAATTTCACAGGCTGTGACCTGTGAAATTTTTTTATACATAAAGAGAAAATAAAAATTATCGTTAGTACGCCTGTTGACATTCTATTTTTTTACCACTTTTCCGATAACTTCAACACTGCTTTTGTCCCCTTGTTATTTGGTCGTTTTTCTTCTTTAATCTCTTCGATAGTAAAAGTAGTTGATTTTGAAGTAGAATCTCCCACCATCTACAAGCGTTTTTTGATGATTTACAAGGCCATGAATTATGAAACTGTACAGAATTTTCTTTGATTTTCTTCCAACTTTCGATAACCTTTTCGGGTTGAGAGGTAGCTTTGTAATATAATCCTAAATTGTTGTACAATTCTCCTTCTCCTCTCGGATTCGGATATTTTTGAAAATAGTTTTTGACTTTGTTATAAAACTCTATGGCTTTCGGATAATTCTGTTGGTCTAAGTAAATATTGACTATATTGGTTGTGTAATACCGATGGTTTTTCGTTTATTTTTCTTGTAATTCTTTAGCTTTCAGATGATATTTCAAAGCTTTCGAATAATTGCTCTGCTCTGAAAAAACAATACCAATACTCCGGTAAGCACGAGCAAGCCCCTTTTCTATTTTTTGTGAAAGTACTAATGTCTGCTTAGCAAACTCCGCAATCATAATCAGGTCTTGTGTTTTGTACAAATCCGAAATTTGGTTTAAAACCTGTGATTTTTCTATATCGTTTTTAGAGGTTTCTAAAATCTGCTTTAAGCTGTCAATTTCCTTGTTTTGAGCGAAAATACTCCAAAAAGAAAACAAAAACAGTATCGAAAATATGTTTGTTTTGCTTGTCATTCTGCTAAAATTTTATTTGACAAACAAATGTACTATTTCATTTTAAGCAAATCTCACTGATTTAGAATTTGATAGAAATGAGTGAGAATTTGTAAAAACAAGGATTTGGAAGGAATGTCACACTTTTTCAATCAAGACACTTACTGCATTTCCCCCGAAGCCTACAGTATTTATTAGAATTTTACGAAGAGGTCTTTCGTGGATTTTTGTTTCTATAAATGGAACTCTGATAAATTTTTGATGTTTGAGCATCAGTAAAGCTAACTCTAAACTCAATGTTCCCGAAGCTCCGAAAGTATGTCCTATTTTCCATTTATTAGTGGTGAGCATTGGCAAGGTTTTTCCAAATATCTTTTTAATAGCTCGAACTTCGGATAAATCTCCTTTTATGGTTCCGGGAGCATGCATTACGATGACATCCACAGAGCTTGTGTCAGTATTTTTGAGAGCCATTTTCATAGAACTTTGTAAACATTCCGCATCTTCCGTGATTGAAACCCCGTGTTGTAATATTTCTGTAGCATACCCGATTCCCGTAATTTTTGCAATGGTATTTGGAGTTTGTGTTTTTTCTAAACAAACAACCGCAGCCCCTTCTCCTAAAACCATTGTGCTCTGAGTCTTTTTCAAATCTAAAGCTCTACAAGGGAATTTTGAAAACTCACGAGCATAAATTTTTAAAGCTTTCATTTGAGCTATCGTAAAAGGTGTAAGAGGAGCTTCACTGCCTCCGACTAAAAATTTATCAGTCATTCCTGAATTTATCCAAGCAATTCCGTTGAGTAAAGCATGAAAGGCAGTTGAACAAGCTATGGAATGAGATATTTCTATTCCTTTGTTTTTTAAATCTTGTGCTACCCAAGAAGAAATGTTTCCGAGTGTGGTAGTAGGAGAAGCAAGAGTTGAAGTTTTTCCTGTTTCGATAAATTCTTGATGAAATTTTTCAAACAATGAAGTAGCTCCTCTCGAAGAACCGATGTTTATACCAAAAATATCACTCTCTTTCCACCCAGCTTTTTCTACAGCTTTCCGAGAAGCTAAAATGGCATATAAAACAGAATTGTCTAAGTTTTTGTATTTGTCGGATTGTCTTAGGGTTTCTTTTTTTTGAATTAGTTCTTCCGGAAGAGAACAAATAATCTGTTTTTTACCGTCTATTTCTTTTTCTGAAATCAGGGGCTGGTCGTTCAGGTAGTTTTCCCAAACCGAAGCAGGATTATCTCCAAGCGGAGAAAACGAAGAAAATGAAGTAATAAAAACAGGTGTTTCCACAACGAATTTAATTTACCTGCAAAGGTACTTTATTTGAAAAAAACAATGAGTAAATTTTTATTAAAAGGTTTATTCAAACCATTTATTAACCAAGTCTTTCTCAAATGAAGTAGCGTTCTTGTGTGTAAACTCGTTGGTTCGGATGTTGTACGTATAGTCTTTACTCCACTCGTTGTGATTTTCAGCAATTTCTTTAATGCTTTGTACGATGAATTTTATTTCTTCATCAGTTGTAGTAGGGTGAATGGACATTCTTATCCAACCCGGTTTTTCAGAAAGAATACCCTGAGAAATTTTATCTGTCAAGTAACGAGACGTTTCTCGGTCAACATGAAGTAGGAAATGCCCGTAAGTTCCCGCACAGCTACACCCGCCTCTGGTTTGTATTCCGTATCGATCATTCAGAAGTTTTACTCCTAAATTATAATGCAATCCGTCAATATAAAATGAAACTACTCCCAAGCGATTTTCGTGTTGACCTGCTAAAATGGTCAGATTAGGGATTTTTTTCAATTCGGTAAATACATATTCCAGAATTTCATGTTCTCTTTTCAGGATATTATCCACCCCCATTTGCTCTTTGAGCTTTATGGCTAAAGCGGTTTTTATAACTTGTAAAAATCCGGGAGTTCCCCCATCTTCTCGGCCTTCAATATCATCAACATATTTATGTTCACCCCAAGGATTTGTCCAGCTTACGGTACCTCCTCCCGGATGGTCAGGAATCATATTTTTGTATAATCTCTTATTGAAAATCAGTATCCCTGAAGTCCCCGGACCTCCTAAAAATTTATGAGGAGAGAAGAAAATAGCATCCAAATATGATTCAGAATCAGGATGCATATCAATGTTTACATAAGGTGCTGAACAGGCAAAATCCACAAAACAGACCCCGTTGTACTTATGAATCATTTTTGCGATTTGATGGTAAGGAGTTTGAATTCCCGTAACATTAGAGCAAGCTGTTACAGAAGCAATTTTTAGAGTATAATCTTTATATTTTTCCAATAATTCTGCAAAACTATCCAAGCAAATGAGTCCTCTTTCGTCTGCCGGAATTACTTCAACTTTTGAAATAGTTTCTAACCACGAAGTTTGATTGGAATGATGCTCCATATGTGAAACAAAAACCACAGGCTTCTTTTCTTTCGGAACATTAGCATAGGGTTGTAAATTTTCGGGTAGTTTTAAGCCCAGAATGCGTTGAAATTTATTTACTACTCCGGTCATTCCTGTTCCTGCTGCAATAAGCACATCATCTTCCGAAGCATTTACATGTTCTTTAATGATTTCTCTTGCTTTATGATAAGCCAATGTCATAGCTGTTCCTGAAACCGTAGTTTCGGTATGGGTATTAGCTACAAATGAACCGAATTCATTAATCATTTTTTCTTCAATCGGGCGATAGAGCCTTCCTGAAGCAGTCCAATCCGCATAAATAATTTTCTTTTTTCCGAAAGGAGATTCAAACTCTTTGTTAATCCCGATGATATTATTGCGGAATGGTTCAAAGTATTGTTCTAAAGAGATTTTGGTTTCAGTTGTGTTCATTTTTTGCAGCGTTTGGATGCAAATTTACATATTTTATCATTGAACGTATCTTGAACCTTGATAATGAAACAAAAAATAACAAAACAGAAATAACAAATAACTTTCTAAGAATTCCTTTTTTAAAGGCGGAGTGAAGAAAAATACGTAATTTAGTAGCGTTATAATCCTGTCTCAAAAATGAGGTGTTTTTTTTCTGTTTTTTTCAGCTTTTTGTTTTTCGGAAGCGTTTTTCCTCAAAAATCAGATAGTCTTGTGGTTCAAGAAAAACCGCTTAAAGTAGGACTTGTATTGAGTGGAGGGGGCGCAAAAGGATTGGCTCATATAGGAGTTTTAAAAGTTTTGGAAGAAGAAGGTGTACAAGTTGATTTTATCGGAGGAACCAGTATGGGGGCAATGGTAGGCAGTTTGTATGCTTTGGGATATACGGCAAATCAGTTGGATTCTATTTTCAGAGTTATGGACTTTGATAATATTGTTCAGGATAATTTACCTCGAAGAGTAAAATCCTTCTACGAAAAAGAAAATGATGAAAAATATGCGCTTACTTTGCCGTTTCAGAGAATGAAATTTGGAATTCCCATAGCTTTTTCTAAAGGACAGAACACCTACAATTTGTTTAGTCAATTACTGTATGATGCTCGATCAGTAAAAGATTTTAATGAACTTCCGATACCCTTTTTGTGTATTGCAACCGATGCAGAAACAGGAGAAGAAATCCTTCTTAATAAAGGAAATCTTGCTCAAGCGGTTGTAGCCAGTGGCGCTTTTCCTTCTTTGTTTTCTCCTGTTATGATTGACGGCAGACACTTGATTGACGGAGGTATTGTTGATAATTATCCGGTAGAAAAAGTCAAGGCTATGGGAGCAGATATAATTATCGGAGTAGATGTGCAGACAGGTTTGATGGATAGAGAACAACTTAACTCTGCAGCTAAGATGATTATGCAGGTTGTAAATTTCCAGATGCTCCAAACAATGAGTGAAAAAAGACAAAAAACCGATATCTACATAAAACCCGATATTTCTAACTTTAATGTAGTTTCTTTTAGTGACGGAGCAAAAATTGTACAAAACGGAATAAAGGCTGCTGAGCCTTTCAGAGAGCAATTCAGGCAGATAGCCTTGTTACAAGGCAAAAATAAAAAAGAGAAAAAAGCAATAAAGAATGAGCTTTTTCTAAAGAACATATCGTCTGTTGACATAAAAGGGACAGAGAATTATTCTCGTGCTTATGTGATGGGAAAATTACGATTTAAAGCCAATGAAAAGATTTCTTTTCAAGAATTTAATGAAGGGTTTGACAGGCTTAATGCAACACAAAACTTTCAAAGTATTGGGTATCATTTTGAAAAGCAAGATGACGAGAGTGACAAACTGATAGTAGAATTAAAAGAGAGTGAGATTAAGACTTTTATTCGTTTCGGATTACATTATGACCCTTTGTACAAAAGCGGATTACTTATAAATGTTACTCACAAGAATTTTTTAACCCGAAATGATGTTATTTCAGGAGATGTGATTCTGGGGGATAATCTCAGATATAATTTAGACTATCATATAGATAATGGGTTTTATTGGAGCTTTGGGATAAGATCTCGTTTTAATCAGTTTAAGTCAGAAATTCCGATTAATTTTCTAAACTTCGTTTCTAATTTGGAAAACCTTAAAAATGTAAACGTAACTTATTACGATATTACTCAGCAAGCATATTTTCAAACCATCTTCAAACAGATTTTTTCTGTCGGCTCAGGAATAGAATATAAGATTATTGACATAAATTCTGATGCGGTTACTATAGACGGAGAGGATTTTAATGATTTTTACAAAAGCTCTAATTTTTTAAGTGTTTTTGGATATATAACTCTTGATACTTATGACAAAAAGTATTTTCCTAAAAGCGGAATTTATTTTGATGGAAACATTAAGTGGATATTAAATTCTACGGTTTTAGGAGATCAATTCGGACGTTATTCTCTTGTTCAGGGGACACTCGGTTATGCCAAAACATTTTTTAACCGACTCACCTTTACACTTCATAGTGAAACCGGATTTACCATAGGAGAGAGTGATGGGTTGTTGGACTTCTTATTAGGCGGATACGGATACAAAACCATAAATAATTTTAGACATTTTTATGGATATGATTTTTTAGCCTTGATGGGAGACAGTTATATTAAAGGAACTGTTGGTACGGATGTTGAAGTTTTCAAGAAACACCACTTTAATTTTCACGCTAATTTTGCGAATATAGGAGATGCAATTTTTGATAAAACGGCTACTTGGTTTTCAAAACCTACTTATTCCGGATATGCTTTGGGGTACGGATTAGAGACAATTATCGGTCCTATTGAAGTAAAATATTCGTGGTCTCCCGAAACAAAAAATAACTTTTGGTGGGTAAGTGTTGGTTTTTGGTTTTGATTAATTGTTCTCTTTGAATTGTTTGAAATAGCTTCATTTTCTCACAACATAATATTGTAACTTTGCCTTCACTTTTGGCAAGAAATGAAAAAACATTTTTTAGAAAAAATAAATAGTCCTGAAGACTTAAAAAAACTATCTGTTTCGGAATTACCTTTTTTAGCTCAAGAGCTTCGAGATTTTATCATTGATGTTGTTTCGGTTAAAGAAGGGCATCTCGGAGCAAGTCTTGGAGTAGTTGAATTGACTATTGCTTTACATTATGTCTTTAATACTCCTGATGATTTATTAGTTTGGGATGTAGGACATCAGGCTTACGGACATAAAATTCTAACCGGCAGGAAAGAGATTTTTCATACTAATCGTCAAAAGAACGGAATATCAGGCTTCCCGAAAAGAAGTGAAAGCAATTATGATGCTTTTGGAACAGGACATTCTTCAACGGCTATTTCGGCTGTTTTAGGAATGGCAATAGCTTCTAAACTAAAAGGAGAAAATCACAGGAATCATATTGCTGTAGTAGGAGATGCTTCAATTGTATCAGGGATGGCTTTTGAGGGATTGAATCATTCGGGAGTTTCAGATGTAAATATGCTCATAGTGTTGAATGATAATGCTATTGGGATTGACCCCAGTGTAGGAGCATTCAAGCATTTTTTGACCTCTATAAAAGAAAATCCCGAAAAAAACCGAAACAATATTTTCACGTCCTTAAATATTGATTATTCAGGACCTGTTGACGGACATGATATTCCTACATTAGTTCGAGAGTTGGAACGCCTTAAACACACACAGGGAGTAAAACTTTTACATGTTGTTACAACCAAAGGAAAAGGACTTCAAAAAGCCGAAGAAAATCAAGTTGTATATCATTCTCCCGGAAAATTCGATAAGAAAACAGGAGAGATTTTGCCTAAGGATCAAAATGGACTACCACCAAAATTTCAGGATGTTTTTGGGGAAACAATTTTAGAATTAGCTCGTCAAAACGAAAAAATAATAGGGATAACTCCCGCTATGCCTACCGGAAGTTCATTAAAACTGATGATGGACGAAATACCTCATCGGGCTTTTGATGTGGGAATTGCTGAGCAACACGCAGTTACACTTTCGGCAGGAATGGCTACACAAGGGATGATAGTGTATTGTAATATTTATTCCACGTTTTTACAACGAGCTTATGACCAAATTATCCACGATGTTGCGTTGCAAAATCTTCCGGTGATTTTTTGTTTAGACAGAGCCGGGTTAGTAGGAGAGGACGGAGCAACTCATCACGGAAATTTCGATTTGGCTTATTTGAGGTGCATCCCGAATATGATGATTTTTGCCCCAATTAATGAAATAGAATTACGAAATATTCTTTATACGGTTCAACTCGGAATTTCAAATCCGATAGCTATTCGTTATCCGAGAGGGAGAGGGGTTTGTATGAATAGGCAAAAAAGTTTTGAAAAGCTTGAAATAGGAAAAGCCAGCCTTTTAAAAAAAGGAAACAAAATAGCTGTTCTTTCTACAGGGTTTATTGGTAATAATGTGAGTGAAGCATTAGTAAACACCGATTATGCACACTTTCATTTTGGTTTTGTAAAGCCTTTAGATGACAAGGTTTTACATCAGATTTTTTCTGTTTTTGAAAGAATAATTACTGTTGAAGAAGGTACTGTAAAGGGTGGTTTTGGTTCTGCTGTCTTGGAATTTGCTTCTGAGCATAACTATCAGACCCCAATAAAAATATTAGGAGTTCCTGACCGTTTTATAGAGCAAGGCAGTATTGAAGAATTACATAAAGAATGTGGAATAGATGTTTTGAGTTTAAAGCAATATTTTCTATCTCAGAAAATATAGTTTGTGTATATGAAAGAAGTGAATTAAAAATGTTTGAAACAAAATCTTTATAATTTCTGCAATTCAAATATTTCTATCTTTGTCTTTTTTAGTATGGTTAGGTAAAATAAGATGAAAATACATTTTATAGCAATCGGGGGTAGTGCTATGCACAATTTGGCTTTAGCCATGCACCAAAAGGGGTATCAAGTTACAGGAAGTGACGATGCTATTTTTGAACCATCAAGGACTCGACTCGAAAATAAAGGGTTGCTACCTGAAGAGTTAGGATGGTTTCCTGAAAAAATCACATCAGATATTGAGGCTATTATACTTGGAATGCATGCTAAAGAAGATAATCCGGAGTTGTTGAGAGCAAAAGAGCTGGGGTTAAAAATTTATTCTTATCCTGAATTTTTATATGAGCAATCCAAAAATAAAACCCGAGTTGTAATAGGAGGTTCTCATGGAAAAACGACTATAACATCAATGATTTTACATGTGATGAAGTATCACAATATTGATGTTGATTATATGGTAGGTGCTCAACTGGAAGGCTTTGATACTATGGTACATCTTACTCAAGAAAACGATTTTATTGTTTTGGAAGGAGATGAATACCTTTCTTCCCCTATAGACAGAAGGCCTAAATTCCATCTTTACAAACCCAATATAGCTTTGTTGTCAGGAATTGCTTGGGATCACATCAATGTTTTTCCCACCTATGAAAATTATTTGGAGCAATTTAAAATCTTTATCAATCAGATTACAGATGGAGGGATTTTGGTTTATAATGAAGAAGACAAAGATCTTTGTGATTTGGTTGAAAAGGCAGCTAACCCGATTCGAAAAATACCTTACCAAACTCCTCAATATTATGTGCAAAACGGAAAAACTTATCTGGTGACTCCTGAAGGAGATATGCCGATTGAGGTTTTTGGCAAGCATAATCTTAATAATCTGACGGGAGCTAAGTGGATTTGCCAGAATATGGGAGTGGATGAGGCAGATTTTTATGAAGCCATTGCTTCATTTAGAGGAGCTTCAAAGCGATTAGAAAAAATTTCAGAAAACCCGAATAGGGTTATTTTTAAAGACTTTGCACATTCTCCCAGTAAAGTAAAAGCTACAACTAATGCAGTTAAAGAACAATATCCTGACCGAACATTGATTGCTTGTTTAGAACTACACACTTACAGTAGTTTGAATGCTGAGTTTTTGAAAGAATATGAATCGGCGTTAGATAATGCGGATGTTGCTGTTGTATTCTATTCTCCGGAAGCAATAAAAATTAAGCGTCTGGAAGAAATTTCAGCGGAGCAAATAGCAAAAGCTTTTAAGAGAGAAGATTTGCTTATCTACACAAATCCGAAAGAACTTGGGGAATATCTCTACAAGTTGTCCTTAAACAACGCTGTTTTGCTTTTGATGAGTTCCGGGAATTATGGAGGATTAGACTTGAATGATTTGATAAAACAAATCTAAATAATACACTGTTTTCAAAAAAGAATGAAGCAGAAATTGTTTAATTTGATCAAATCGAACATATATAGTTTATTGAGCATTTTAGCTATTTCCTTCTGAAAATTTTTCTCAGCAGAAATCCTACTATTGCTCCTTTAGCACTTTGCGAAAAAATGTCGATAGCCCCAATTGCAATATCGGGCAAAATAGAAGTAAAATGCAGAGATTGCTTAATGTCTTCTCCTTTCTGTAAGAGTTTCTGATAGTGTATCTCTTTCTGAAGTTTAAGCATTTTTAAATCTCTATCAATTTCTTCATAAGAAGTGTATTGTTTGTTTTTCATCTTAGTCATCTTCGTTAAAGAAAATTTCAGAAAATATTTTTAGGATAGGTTTTTCAATTTTATCCTTTAGATTAAATATAATAATTCCTAGAATTAAATAAATTCCGCCTATTATAAGAAATCCGTAAACAAAATTATCCAGAGCATAACCTATTGCCAATGCTCCCGCTATAGAAAAGAAAATCAAAACCATAACAAAAGCAATGCTTATTAAAAACAGTTTTAGTAACATAGAGGCAGACTTAGTCATAACTTTGAATGCCCACAGTTTATAGTAATCAATATTGCTTTCTATAAGGCTTTTGATTTCTTCTCGTATTTCTTGCAGGTTGTCTTTTATTTTTCCGAACATAACTATTTGACAGGGTTGTTTTTCTTAAGTTCTTCGAGCTTTTTTTCCAATGTAGCAATAATGTCTTCTTTTTTGCTGTTTACATCATATAGTAGCTCGTCAAAAGCAGATTCCAAATCAGCTTTTGTTTGATTGGCTTTTACTTTTAACTTTCCCGTAAGTTCATTAAAAGATTCTTTTAAATCTCCTGAAGATTTATCTAACTTACGTTTGATTTTTTTTCGTGTTTTTGATCCTTTATCAGGGGCAAATAAAATTCCTATTGCAGTTCCTATTGCAGCACCAACTAAAATTGCCGCTGCTGCGTTTCCGATTTTGTTTGACATAGTTTTTGATTTTAAGTTAATGTTTTTGAGGTAAGTATAAACAAATACTGTACCGAA
>CAZVQI010000061.1:5898-10852 GCA_964629155.1 uncultured Flavobacterium sp. | reverse complement strand
TCCGACAACTACATGAATCACGTAACCCCTAAAATTCACTTTGAAGCTATACGATTCCCATTGTCGGGGTATTCGGGGGGAGAAAGTGAGCTTATCGTCAATCACCCGCATGCCACCAAATCCTTCCACGATACTCAGCCAGGTCCCCGCCATGGAGGTGATATGCAGGCCTTCGTGCACTTCTTTATTGTAATCATCGAGGTCCAGCCGTGAAGTTCGGAGGTACATCTCATATGCTTTGTCCATTCGCCCCAGGGAGGCAGCTAAGATGCTGTGGACACAAGGCGACAAGGATGATTCATGTACGGTAATGGGTTCATAATAATCAAAATGACGTTCCATTTCTGCCGTGGAAAAGTGGTCTTCAAAGAAATAAAACCCCTGAAGGACGTCGGCTTGTTTGATAAAAGGAGACCGCAAAATACGGTCCCAGGACCAATGCTGGTTGATGGGGCTTTGACCATCTGGTATATCCTCTACGGTAACCTTTTCTTTATCCAGGAATCCATCTTGCTGCAAATACACACCATACTCCTCCGAATATGGCAAATACATCTGATCAGCCATGACAAGCCAATTTTGTACTTCTCCATCCCTCAATTCAGTACGATCCAAAACCTGTTCGAATTCCCGGGGAAATTCTTCTTGCACATAGTGAACTTGTTCGGCCGTGTACCTCAGGCACCATTGAGCGATATAATTCGTATACCAGTTGTTGTTGATGTTATTTTCGTATTCGTTGGGCCCTGTTACACCCAGGATCACATACAATTGTTTGTCCGGTGAAAGATGTGCTCGTTGGTGCCAAAACCGGGCAATAGCGATCATCACCTCGAGACCTTTTTCTGGAATATAACTGTAATCCCCGGTGTAGCGCACATAATTGTAAATGGCATAGACCATGGCCCCATTCCGATGGATTTCTTCAAACGTAATTTCCCATTCGTTGTGGCATTCTTCCCCGTTCATCGTGACCATCGGGTACAACGCTGCACCCCTCCCAAACCCGAGTTTGGCGGCATTTTCCTTGGCTTTTTCGAGATGATGATAGCGGTATTCGAGCAAATTACGCGCCACCTTCGCCCCTTTGGTCACCATATAAAAAGGAAGACAAAACGCTTCCGTATCCCAGTAGGTACTTCCGCCGTACTTTTCACCGGTAAATCCCTTCGGTCCAATATTGAGTCGGTGATCCCTTCCCAAATAGGTCTGATTGAGTTGAAAAATATTAAAGCGAATCCCTTGCTGAGCTTTTAAATCGCCTTCGACGGTAATGTCTGCACTTTTCCAGATATTGGCCCATTCCCGGCGCTGTTGTTCCATCATCTCTTCGTACCCCAAATCTTGTACGCTATCCAAAACCTGGTGCACCACGGCTTCCAAATCGTCTTTATCATGGTTCAGGGAGGTGACGTACCCCCCCGTTTTGGTCAGGGTAAGCGTCTGTCCTGCTTTTACATCGTATTCATAGTTTTGTTTCAGGCAGGTGATGTTTCGCCCATCCACCGTATTGGGATCCAATTCGAGGGGGACATTATCCAGGCTTAGCTCATTAGCCATGAACGCAGCCACGTAAAATTCAGTTTTCCGTGTTCTGGTCAGGATGCTTCCACGCCTATGGCCTTCCGTAATCCGAAGCGTATCCCAAAATTTATCGTCCCAATTGGAGTCATAATTCTCCACGCCACTATCCAGGTAGGGCAAAAAGTTGATCCGAACATCGCGATTCAGCGGAGTGACCGAGTATCTGATCATCCCAACTTCATCCATATGAAGGCTCAAAAATCGTCGCGACACCACCCGGATCCGGGCCCCATTGGGAAGGGTGGCCACAAATGTGCGTTCGTACCAGCCCTCTTTCATATGCAATTCACGCCGGAACTGCTCCACCGAAAGGCAAGTCGCCAAATCGAGTACTTCGCCATCGATCAACACATCAATTCCGATCCAGTTGGGAGCGTTCAGGACTTTGGCAAAATATTCCGGATATCCAATTTTCCACCATCCTACCCTGGTCTTATCAGGGTAATAAATGCCAGCGATGTAGCTGCCCTGAAAGGTATCACCCGAGTACTGCTCTTCAAAGTTGGCGCGTTGCCCCATCGCACCATTTCCCAGGCTAAACAAGCTTTCGGCTGCCCGGACCCGGGTGGGATCGAACCCATCTTCTACGATGGACCAGGCATCGGGTTTGATAAAATTCTGATTCATTTTTGCAACTGATTGATAAATTCGATAGATATGTTCTCAAATCCGGGAAAGACCCAATCGGCTTTCGGTAGGTTTGACCGGGTACCGATTCCCACCACCACCATTCCGGCTCGTTTTGCGGCTTCGATACCAGCCTCTGAATCTTCAAAGACCACACACTGGTCATACCGGATATCCAGCAGGTCAGCAGCCCGCGTAAAAACTTCGGGGTTGGGTTTTGCACTTTTTACACTATTGCCATCGATGACCACATCAAACGATGGAGTCAATTCCAATTTTTCCAAAATTATCGGAGCATTTTTACTCGCTGAGCCAATGGCCAGTCGATATCCCGCATTTCTGGCGTTTTGAATAAACTCCTGCACGCCGGGCAGGGCACTTGCCGGGGTAAGTTGTTCGACCAGGGACAGGTAGCACTGATTTTTTTCACGCATTATCCGCTCAAAATCGGTCCGATCCAGGGTCACGCCAGCCCATTCCAATATTTTATTCAGAGAATCCTGCCGGCTGATTCCTTTCAGATTTTCGTTCTGGGCACGGGTCAGATTCAGCCCCAATTCCTCACCGGCCTTCTTCCAGGCCACATAATGAAACTCTGCCGTATCTACGATTACGCCGTCGAGGTCAAATATCAATCCTTTCATGGCACTGCATTTCGTATACTGCGATTGACCAACACCGGATCGGTATCATCCTGGACCCGGAGGGTCAATAAACCTGCAAGAATCATTGCACCTCCTCCCACCACGAGGGCGTAAACCGGTTGATGATCAAAAATCCGGGATACGATATAACCCAGCACGGTCGCCGCAACGATTTGGGGCAAAACGATGAAGAAATTAAACACCCCCATGTAATAGCCCATTTTGGAAGCGGGCAATGAGCCGGAGAGCATGGCATACGGCATGGACAATATGCTCGCCCAGGCGATACCGACTCCAATCATCGATATTAATAATACGGTGGGATCTTTGATAAAATACACGGAAATCAAGCCCAATCCACCGATACACAAAGCCACCAGGTGGGTCGCTTTTCGACTGATTTTACGGGCAACAACCGGAAGCAGGAAAGCAACCAGAGCCGCTACCCCGTTGTACACTCCAAACAATAAGGTAACCCAGTCCGCCCCTTCGTTGTAACGGGCTGAGGTGGGATCTGAAGTTCCATAAATGTGACCGGTCACCGCCTGCGTGGTGTATATCCACATAGAAAACAAAGCGAACCAGGAAAAGAACTGAACCCAGGCGAGTTGTTTCATCGCGGATGGCATTCCGATAAGATCCACCATTATGGTGGCAAAGCCCGTTTCCCGGTTATTCCGACGGATCCACCACGCCAATAAAAATAAGGCGCCCAATATGATCAACCCAAATGATAGGATGTATAACTCTTTTTGTAGATTGGAGCCCCAGAGAATGACCGTCAAAACCAAACCCAGGATTCCGGAGAAAAATCCGGCATTTCGCAATTTTCCATCTATATGATGATGGTCTGGTTCCAGCGAAGGGGATTTTTCCCGCATTTTTTCTTCCGCCGCTTCGAAGCCAGCGAGTTCTTCCGGGGTATATTCACGGGACGAATAGACGGTCCAACCCACAGCCGTAATAAAAGCTATGGCGCCCACGTAATACGACCATTTGACCGAATCGGGTATTTCACCTACGGGAGCGGTATTGCTTATTCCAAACCAATTGGTGAAGACGTAGGGCAATACAGAACCTACTACAGCGCCCACCCCAATGAAAAAGCTTTGCATCGCAAAACCTTTTGTTCGTTGGTGATGAGGAAGATTATCGCCTACGAAGGCTCGAAACGGTTCCATCGAAATGTTGATGGAGGCGTCCATAATCCAAAGCATACCAGCTGCGACCCAAAGAGTCGGGGAATTGGGCATGAGGACCAGGGCTAAGGAAGCCAGGATGGCCCCAAACAAAAAATAGGGGCGTCGCCTACCCAACCGATTCCAGGTCCGATCGCTAAAATAACCGACAATCGGTTGGACGATAAGACCGGTAACCGGCGCTGCAATCCATAATATGGGGATGTCGTCAATCCGTGCTCCAAGAGTCTCAAATATTCTCGAGGTATTTGCGTTCTGAAGCGCAAATCCAAATTGAATTCCCAGAAACCCGAAACTCATGTTCCAGATCTCCCAGAAACTCAGTTCCCGTTTTTTCATTCTTTCAACTTAAACGTAAGAGAAAACATCTAAAACAATCAAACCCAGGCAGGATTTGAGTTCTAGACCAACGGGCAGGAAAAAAATGACAAATTGACAAGGCTAATATAGAAATAATTTGGATTACCTCATATAGCGAATAATATTTTAACAGATCGGGCGGAGAAAAAGGGCCTCCAAAATAGGTTTGATCGACAATTTAAGATTCAAATGCGTTTGGTCGATTCCCGCAGGATGAGTTTGGTCCGAACCACCTCGGTCCGAAAATATTCCTCATCGGCGTCACTTTCCACCTTTTCAATCAACATTTCGGCCGCTTTCTCCCCCATTTGGAAACCATTCTGATCGATGGCTGTAATTTTGGGATAGGAATTACGGGCCAGAAACCCATCCGCAAACCCTATGATCGAAACATCCTCCGGAATCCGAAGCCCTCTGTCGTGGGCTTCCCGAAGTGAGGTAGCTGCAAAAAATTCATTGACACAGAGCAGACCATCAAATTGATGCCGATCAAATAACTCCTTGATTTCGACATCGGATTCTATATCATCGATCACCACC
>CAZVQI010000061.1:3900-5798 GCA_964629155.1 uncultured Flavobacterium sp. | reverse complement strand
TAAAAATACGATAATCCTGCCAAAATTAACATCAGAAATGGTGTACTAAATTGGCATTGAAGAATTTCAGGGGTTTCATCCCATCATGCACCCCTTTTATCTTTTGAAAAGTGACCATAAACCAGGGATTTTCCCTTTTGATTGTTGATGGAATGCCCCCGAAATGGTGGATCTTAGGACAAATTGCTTCTGAGCCTTCTGCCTGAAAATATCCTGCCAATCGGGTAAGAATTAGTTAAATATCAAAAAGTTTTCAACACTACAACGTTTTCGTAAAGGAATTCAAAACAACCTATTTTTAAGTTGATATTAAATTTTATAGGTTTAGGTCAGGTAGGAAAAAATTGACATTTAGACGAATATTTAAAATTTAAATTCACGTAGAAGATTATGTGGAAATATACATTATTCTTTTTGTGGCTGGGGCCTTTGGTCATATCAGCACAAAATATCGTAACCGGGACGGTCACAGAAGACATTTTGGGATCTGCTTTAATCGGTGTCAACATCATCGTAAAAGGAACAGCAACCGGAACTGTGACCGACTTTGATGGTCATTATCAAATCCCTGCTTCGATCAACGATACGTTGGTTTTTACGTATATCGGTTATACGCCGGTAGAACGCGTCGTCACTACGTCAACGCTCAATGTTACGATGGCACAAAGCATCGAAGAATTGGGTGAGATCGTGGTGATTGGTTATGGTAGTGCCCGTAAGGAAGATCTGACGGGGGCTGCTGACCTGATTACCAGCAGTGACTTTAATCGAGGGCCGATCGTATCTGCCCAACAATTGATCGCTGGACGGGTGGCAGGATTATCGGTTAGTTCGGGCGGAGGAGCTCCGGGCGAAGGGCAAAATATTTTGATCCGGGGGCTTGGGTCTCTGACACTGAATAGCAGTCCGCTGATCGTGATCGATGGAATACCGCTCAATGATGGCGGAGTAGGAGGTTCACGAAATCCGCTGAACCTGCTCAATCCCAATGACATCGAAAACATGGTTGTCCTCAAGGATGCTTCAGCCACCGCAATATACGGAGCGCGGGCGGCCAATGGGGTGATTATGATTACCACAAAAAAGGGTCGTGCCAGTGAATTCACGTTCAATTATTCCGGATCGGTCACCTCTTTTCAGCCCGATGGCTATACCGATGTCTTGACAGCAGACCAGTTTCGGACGGTTGTCCAATCGTCGGGCAAAGCCGATGCAGTCGGTCGGTTGGGTTCCGCCAACACCGACTGGCAGGATGAAATTTATACTTCGGCCCTGGGTACGGACCACGCTTTGAGCGCGCGCGGTGGCCTATTTGGCGTTCCCATGCGAATTTCAGCTGGATATTCGGATCACAATGGGATCCTCCTGGGCGATAAATTCCAGCGAATGACCGCATCGCTCAACCTCAATCCCTCCCTGCTCGACGACCACATTACCATGGAATTGAACGCACGGGGGGCATATACCGAAAATGCATTTGCAGATCGTGGCGCCATTGGCAACGCAGTTGCGTTTGACCCAACACAATCGGTATATGATCCGGAATCTCAATTTGGGGGTTATACCACCTGGACCGGAAACAATGGGTATCAAATCAACCTGGCCCCCACCAATCCGGTAGCCTTGCTCAATCTGATCGACGACACATCGGAGGTGCGACGGTTTATCGGAAATGCCAAAGTCAACTATAAGCTTCATTTCTTCCCTGACCTTACCGCCACGGTCAACGCTGGTCTGGATCTCTCCAATAGCGGCGGTCGTAGGGTGACCTCGGAACTCATCCCCACGTCAGACCCGTCTTTTACAGGTTCTTTGACCCGGTATTCTCAGGAAGCCACCAACAAATTATTTGACTTTTACCTCACATACCAGAAAGATGTGGGCAATCACTTCCTGAA
>CAZVQI010000061.1:1544-3800 GCA_964629155.1 uncultured Flavobacterium sp. | reverse complement strand
GACTATAATTTTCTGACCCGGTATTCCGGGAGCCAATCCACCGCGAATTACCAATTTGGAAATACGTTTTACCAAACGTACCGACCGGAACCAGTCAATGACAACCTTCGTTGGGAAGTAGGCCGAACCCTGAATGCTGGTCTGGACTACTCCTTTTTCAACCGGCGTATCTTTGGATCTTTAAACCTGTACCGCAAAGAGACCAGGGAATTGATCAGCAACACGATCATCGACCCTTTTACCAACTTCGGAAACCGCATCGCGGCGAACATCGGAGATATGGAAAACAAAGGGGTTGAATGGATGATTAATGTCGTACCGGTCCGTAAATCCAATTTGGAATGGGCGATTGATTTTAATATGGCATTCAATGAAAATACCGTGACCAAATTGCCCGATCAACAGTTTGTGGGGGGAATCTCCGGTGGAACCGGTAACTCAGTACAGACCCACCTGGAGGGTCTTGGACCGTTTTCCTACCTCGTGTACAAGCAGGTATATGACGAAGAAGGAACGCCCATCGAAGGAGCTTACGTGGATCGGAACGGTGATATGATCATCAACGAAACGGATAAATACCTGTATTGGGATCCGTACCCGGATATCCTGATGGGACTGGGAACGAACCTGTACTATAGAAATTTCGATCTCCGCATTATGTCGAGAGCAAGCATTGGAAATTACAATTACTTCAACATTGCTTCTTACACCTCATATTTCAATCGGGCTACTGAAAATGCCATCCTGACAAATTTACACGCGGATTATCTCAACACGAGATTTGTCAATAGCACCGAATCCAATTTACTCAGCGATCATTACGTCCAGGAAGCGTCCTATTTCAAGTTGGACAACATCACCCTGGGATATACCTTCCCTCGTCTGGTAGGAAATTCCTCGCTTAAAGTATATGGCTCTGCCCAGAATGTCCTGACGATAACAGATTATCAGGGAGTGGATCCTGAGATTCCCGGAGGAATTGACAACAATTTTTATCCCCGGCCCAAATCTTTCGTCTTTGGGATAAATATTGATTTTTGATGGATTTGAAAATACCGAAGGAATGAAACAAATGAAACACAATATTTTGACCCAAATAATTAATATAACCGGAATTTTTAGCCTGGCGATCGTGATGTGGTCCTGTCATGAAGACCTCAATCAGTTCCCCATTGATCCGGATAGTTTTACGGAAGAAAATGTATTCCTGAATACCGCGGAAGCCAAGGGAGCACTGGCAAAATTGTACGCCAGCCTGGCGGTGACTGGTCAGCAGGGACCTGCAGGTCAGCCGGACATTTCGGACATCGATGAAGGCGCATCCCAATTCACCAGGGTATTGTTCAACCTCAATGAATTGACAACCGACCATTGTGTGGTTGGTTGGGGGGATCCCGGATTGCCGGATTTGCACGCTATGTCCTGGTCGGCCAGCAACGATTTTACCGAAGCGATGTATTACCGGCTGGCCCAGCAAGTGTCGTTTTGCAATTCGTTTATTTCGAATGCTCAAAAATTGCTACCCGACCCTGAGGTGGAGGCTTTTATTGCGGAAGCCCGGTTTATGAGGGCGTATGCATATTACAACCTCATCGATTTGTACGCGAATGTGCCGCTCTCCACCAGGGTGACTACCGATTTGCCTACACAAAGCCCACGGTCTGAGCTCTTCAATTTCGTGGAAAGCGAATTGCTCGAGGTCCAGGATCTCCTCAAAGAAAGTGGTTCCAATGAATACGGACGGGTTGACCAGGTGGCAGCGTGGGGATTGCTTTCCCGGCTGTATCTCAATGCAGAAACCTGGATCGGGACGGCCAAATATTCTGAATCTGTGAACTTTTCCAACCAGGTCATCAATTCAACCTATTCCATCAATACGAGCGACGGAAATGGCAACGGGAGCGCATACGACGAATTGTTTCTCGCAGATAATGACCGCAATGGCGCTCAAAATGAATTCATTTTTGTAGTCAATTTTGACGGTCTGCAATCGCAAACCTATGGGGGAACCACCTTCCTCGTGCACGGGGCCATCGGTGGAAGTATGGATCCAGCGGCTTTTGGAGTCAACGGCGGCTGGGGTGGTTACCGGGCGACGAGCGCCCTGGTGAGCAAATTTGATGAATCAATTACCGAAACAGATGACGATGGTTACCCCATAGCCTGGGCCGATCACCGGGCTATGTTCCATACCAAAGGGCAAAATTATGAAATCAATGCCATCGCGAATGCCTTTGAAGATGGTTACGGGGTTAC
>CAZVQI010000061.1:0-1444 GCA_964629155.1 uncultured Flavobacterium sp. | reverse complement strand
CTGTTCACTTCCGGAGAATACCTCTGGCCCTGGAAAGGGAATGCCAAGAACGGAATCGCAGTGGATGCTAATCGCAAATTATTCCCTTTACCGAACAACATCATTGTCATCAATCCAAACTTAACCCAAAACCCAGGCTATTAAAATTCAATCTAAAACGAACAATCATGAAAATTATAAAACGAGCGTTTTCCTTTAGTGTGGTCCTTTTGTCGTTGACCTTTGTCATTTCGTGCATAGACGATCAGGGAAAATTCGAATTTATCGCGACCGAACCCTCAGAAGATATTGGATTTACCAATACGTTTTTGAATGAATACGTGTTAACCAATCAAACCTTGAGCAACATCGCAGAACGTTTTGTCTGGAATACGCCCTCCTTTGGCGTCGAAACACCAGTGCAATATGAATTACAAGGCGCCCCCGGTGCTGATTTTTCAGATATTACCACCCTGGGCAATACCAATCAAAATCAGATTGCTGTCACCGTAGCTCAGATGATGGCTCTGGCTGGAAAGGCTGGTTTGGACAACGATCCGCACAACAACGAAGTAATCGACGGCGAAATCGTCCCCAACAACGCTGGCACGATTTACTTTCGGGTAAAGGCGTCGGTGGGAAGTCAACAAAATTTGCAGGCGACCTCAGCAGTCCAGGCTGTTAACGTTTTTCTGCCCGAACCCACCGGAGACGATGAGGAGCCTTCTTTACCCCTGATCGCCGTTCCTGGAAATCATCAGGGATGGTCTCCGGAAAGTGCTCCGCTGCTGGCAGCGTCAGGTCCGGCTAATACCGACTACGAAGGTTATGTGTGGCTGGATGGAGAATACAAGTTCGTGGCTCCCAACGATGATGGATTATTCCAGTGGGGTAATTTGGACTGGGGCGACGATGGGACTTTCACCGGAAATCTGGTGGCGGATGATGAAGTCAATTGCAACGCTGAAACGGCGGGGCATTACTTTGTACAAGCCAATACTTCAGATCTCACGTATTCTATTACCGCGTACCAATGGGGAGTGATCGGATCAGCTACACCAGGAGGTTGGGATACCGACACCGATATGAGTTTTGATCCGGAAACCGGATTGTGGAGTGTGACCATGGATTTAGTCGGTGGAATGGAAATCAAGTTTCGGGCGAACGATGACTGGGAATGGAATTATGGCGACGAAGGACCGGATGGCACGCTCGAGTTGGGAGGTGCAAATATACCTATCGAGGATGGCGGAAGCTACACGGTTATACTCGATTTGACATCACCTCGAAATTATACCTATGAACTGATCCTCAATTGAAAATGATTACATATCCGTCAGAGAAAAGGAAATTTCATGTATCGTTCCATATCCCCGGAGCACTGTGAGATTACGTCTAAGGCACGGTAGTTACTGTGTCCAAAAATGATGTTCTTTATGCAATCATTTTCTGAAACATGGCTATG
>CAZVQI010000060.1:0-11299 GCA_964629155.1 uncultured Flavobacterium sp. | reverse complement strand
GCAGCGGCCCCCGGCGGCTGCGCCATCGGCGCGAGCAGGGTGGCGTCGCGCCCGTCGACGGGGTCGTCCTCGGGCGCCCCGGCACCCACCAGCGGCAGCGGCGCCGGGCGGGTCAGCTCCTTGGCCGCCTCCACCAGCGCGCGGCCGAGCTCGGCGGCGTCGATGCGGGCGGCGCGGTCGACCTCGCCCGCCCGCCGCAGCACGGGGGCGAGCGGGCCCATCTCGTCCGGCACCTCCAGCGGGCGCTCCAGGCGGGCCATGAGCGTGCCGACCGGTGTGTCGGCGGTGAACGGCACCTCCCCGGTCACCGCCTCGACCAGCACGAGGGCCAGCGAGTAGACGTCGCTACGGCCGTCGACCTTCTCGCCCCGGGCCTGCTCCGGCGAGGCGTAGCGGACGGTGCCGAGCACCGTGCCGGTCTCGGTCCAGCCGGCCTCGGCGACGGCCCGGGCCAGGCCGAAGTCGGCCACCCGCAGGCGGCCGTCGCGGCCGAACAGCAGGTTGGCCGGCTTGATGTCCCGGTGGACGAAGCCCTGCCGGTGGGCGTAGTCGAGCGCGCGGGCGGCCTCGAGGCCGACGACCAGCGCCTGCGCAGGCGACAGCCGGTGGCCGGCGTCGAGCATGGCCCGCAGGCTGCCCCCCGCCAGGTACTCGGTGACCAGGTAGGGCGTGTCCTCGTCGCTCCAGTCGAACACCGCCAGCACGTGCGGGTGGCTCAGGGCGGCCGCCGCCTGCGCCTCGGCCCGGAAGCGGCGGAGGAACGACTCGTCGTCGGCGAGGGCGGGGTGCAGCACCTTGACCGCCACCCGGCGCCGGAGCCGCACGTCCTCGGCCAGGTAGACCTGGGCCGACGCGCCCGAGCCGAGCGGTGAGAGGAGCCTGTAGCGCCCACCCAGCACACGACCGATCTGCTCGGTCATGCGGGACATGGCCACGCCGCCAGAGGGTAGTCCCCCCAGCCGTCGGTTCCCGCTCGCCCCTCGGCCGTCCCCGACGGGGCGCGGCCGCCGGCTACAGGTCGCGGCCCCCGCCGCGCGACGATGGCCGTCCGGATGACGACCACCTCCCCCTCGCCCTACAGCACCCGGTTCAAGATCGTCGCGGCGGCCGTCGTCGCGGTCGCCGTCCTGCTGCTGGCGCTGGCCGTGCGCAGCTTCGACGACGGCAACGACGATCCTGTCCTGCGCAGCGGCGGCGAGGACGTCGTCGAGGCGCTCATCCCCCGGCGCGACGCCCAGGTGCCCCAGCAGTCGAGCGTCGGCATCGACCTCGCCATCGGCTGGGAGGGCACGCTCGTCATCGACGGCGTCGAGATCCCGGCCGACCAGCTGGAGATCACGCCCGAGCTGGGGTTGATCCAGTACACGCCGGGCGACGGCAAGGCCGTCGAGGAGCTGCGGCCGGGCCAGAACTGCGTGTCCGCCGTGATCTGGCGCAGCCAGGACGGCCGGGGGGTGGCCGACCGGACCATCCCCTGGTGCTTCGAGGTGGTCTGAGCCTCACCCCTCGGGCGGCAGCTCGCCGGTCTCGAGGAGGTGCTCGAAGCCGGCCTCGTCCAGGATCGGCACGCCCAGCTGCTCGGCCTTGGCGACCTTGGACGCCCCCGGGCTCTCGCCGACCACCAGGGCGGTCGTCCGCTTCGACACGCTGCCGGGCGACTTGCCGCCCCGGGCCTTGATGGCCTCCTCGGCCTCCTCGCGCGTGTAGTTCTCGAGCGTGCCGGTGACGACGATGCTCTTGCCGGCCAGCACCCGCGACCGCCCGTCGCCGCCCCGCTCGTCGACGAACTGCAGCCCCGCGGCCCGCAGCCGCTCGACCAGCTCGCGGTTGGCCGGGTCGGAGAACCACGTGTGCACCGAGCGGGCGATGGTCGGCCCGACCCCCTCGGTGGCGGCCAGCGCGTCGACCGAGGCGTTCATGATGGCGTCGAGGCTGCCGAAGGCCGAGGCCAACGCCTCGGCGCCCGCCGGGCCGAGGTGGCGGATGTTGAGGCCGACGAGCAGCCGGGGCAGGGGCCGGCTGCGGGACGCCTCGATGGAGGCCCGCAGGTTGGCGGCCGACTGCTCGCCCATGCGGTCGAGCTTCGCCACCGCGTCCCAGTCGAGGTCGTAGAGGTCGGCGACGCTGGAGACCATGCCCGCCTCGATGAGCTGGGCGATGCGCTTCTCGCCCAGGGCGTCGATGTCCATCGCCGAGCGGCTGGCGAAGTGCTCGATCGCCGTCTGGCGCTGGACGGGGCACTCGGGGTGGATGCAGCGGTGCTCGGCCTCGCCCTCCGGGCGGACCAGCCGTGAGCGCAGCGGGCACGGGCACTCGGTGGGGAACTCCCACGGCTCGGTGCCCGGGGGCCGCTCGGCCACGACCGCGCCCAGCACCTCGGGGATGACGTCGCCGGCCCGGCGGACGATCACCGTGTCGCCCGGGCGCACGTCCTTGGCCCGGACCTGGTCCTCGTTGTGGAGCGTCGCCTGCGAGACGGTGACGCCGCCGACGAAGACCGGCGCGAGCACCGCGTAGGGCGTCGCCCGCCCCGTGCGCCCGATCGAGACCTTGATGTCGAGCAGGCGGGTGGTGCGCTCCTCGGGCGGGAACTTGTAGGCGATCGCCCACCGGGGCGCCTTGGACGTGAAGCCCAGCAGCTCGCGGTGGGCCAGGTCGTCGACCTTCACCACGACGCCGTCGATCTCGTAGTCGAGGTCGTGGCGGTGCTGCTGCCAGTGGAGGCAGTACTCGAGCACCTCCTCGGGCGTGCTGACCTGCCGGATCTCGGGGTTGACCGGGAACCCGAGCGACCGCAGCCACTCCAGCGTCTCGTGGTGGGTGGCGAAGGTGGGCCCGCCGACGACCTCGCCGAGCTGGTAGGCCCACAGGGCCAGCGTGCGCTGGGCGGTGATGCGGGGGTCCTTCTGGCGCAGCGCACCCGCCGCGGCGTTGCGCGGGTTGACGAAGGGCCGCTCGCCCGCCGCCACCTGCCGCTCGTTCAGCGCCTCGAAGGCCGAGCGGGGCATGTAGATCTCGCCCCGCACCTCCAGCACCTCGGGCGTGCCGTCGCCGAGCCGGTCGGGCACCTGGTCGATCGTGCGGACGTTGGCCGTGACGTCCTCGCCGACCCGACCGTCGCCCCGGGTGGCGGCCCGGACGTAGCGGCCCTGCTCGTAGCGGATCGAGATGGCGAGGCCGTCGATCTTGAGCTCGCACACGTAGCTGACGGCGGCGGGCTCCTCGGCGGCCGCCCGGGGGGCGCCGGCCAGCCGGCGGTGGAGCCGTTCGACCCACGCCCGCAGCTCGTCCTCGCCGACCACGTTGTCGAGGCTCATCATCGGCACCGCGTGGGTGACCGGCGCGAAGAGGTCGGTCACCGGGGCGCCGCCGACCCGCTGCGTCGGCGAGTCGGGCGTGATCAGCTCGGGGTGCTCCTCCTCGAGCGCCCGCAGCTCGCGCACCAGCTCGTCGTACTCGGCGTCGGTGATGACGGGCGCGTCGAGCTCGTAGTAGCGGCGGTCGTGCTCGCGGATCTCCTCGCGGAGCTTCGCCACCCGCTCCTCGATCGACAGGTCGGCCATTCCCCGGACACTACCGAGCAGGTGGGACGGCCCCGCGACGGGCGAGGCGGCCTAGGCGCCGAGGATGAGCCCCAGCTCCCGGGCCCGCTCCTGCACCCGCCCCGCCAGCTCGCCGGTGAGGTCGAGGACGTGGGCGGCCTGGGCGACGTCCAGCCCGACGAGGCCGCACGCAGGGGTCATCACCGACTGCTCGACGAGCCGGCGGGCGTCGCACCCCCCCTCGGCCAGCGCCTCCCACTCGGCCACCAGGCGGCGCCACAGGATCTCCGGCGTCTCGCCGAGCGGCCGGTCTGTGGGCACGACACCCCAGGCCACCCAGCCGCCCCGGTCGAGGAAGTCGGCGAAGGCCCACGGATGGCGCACGGCGCCGGCGTCGACCGGCAGCGACAGCACCTGCGGCCCGGCCTGCAGCACCACCGGCCAGTCGGCCCGGCCGCAGCAGTGCAGCCCGGCGACCGCGCCGGCCTCGACGGCGGCGAGCGCCGAGGAGACGAGGTCGAGCGTGTCCTCGACCCCGAGCGGGAACCCGGGCTCGAGCGCGGCGGTGAGGCCGGGCTCGTCGAGGAACACCAGCGGCGTGGCTGCCGGCGCCGCCCGCGCCAGGGCGGCGAGCAGCTCGTCGATGCGGGCCCGGACCGCCCGGGCCGCCACCCGGAAGGCCCGATCCGCGGGCACACCCACGGCGTGCAGCGCGAGGCCGAGCGTGACCGGCCCCGTCAGCTGCGCCTTGAACGGCGCCTCCCGCCCGGCGACCGCGTCCAGGAACGCCCGCAGCGTGACGAACGGCGGGCCGTCCAGCCCCGGCCCGACCGGGGCCTCGGGGTCGACGGCGGCCTCGTCGACGAGCAGCGAGCCGTCGGACAGCACCTCCACCCCCGCGATCCCCCAGGCCGCCTGCGGGATCATCCCCTCGACCGGCGACCGGCGGGGCAGCGACGGCGCCGCCGGCAGGCGTGGCTGGGCGGTGAGCGCCAGCTCGATCGCGGGGTCGACGGCGGTGTGGGGCAGGCTGCCGACCGCGGACGCCAGCCCCACCGGCAGCTGCAGCTCCCTCACGACGCGGCCACCCACCCCACGACGGCGCTCACGACGACCACCCCCCTCTCGGCTCCTCCCGCAGCCCGGAATAGCGAGGGCCGGTGGAGATCGGCAAGTCTCCGCAGCGTGGAGCCCCGATCCCCCCACGACGCGCCGGCGGGCGCGACCGCCTCGCCCGCGGCCCGCCTCGCCGCCCTGGTGCACACGGCCTGGCCGATCCGGGTGGTGTGGGCCGTGCAACCGCTGCTGCTCGGGCCCGCGCTGGGCGACGCGCTCGACGACGCCGGCCGGGGCGTGCAGGCCGTGGCCAGCGTGGGCGCCTGGCTGGTGTGGCTCGCGGTGCTGGTGGCGACCCTCGTACCCACGACCGTCAGCCTGACCGCGCTGCGCCTCGCCGCGCCAGGCGCGGCGGTGGCCGCCGTCGTCGCGGTCGCGGTCGTCGGCGTGGAGACGTGGACCATGGTCGGCCTGGCCGCCGCCCTCGCCGCCGCGATCGTGGCGCTGGCCCCGGAGACGGCCGAGGTCTTCGTCGACGGGTCCTCCTACGGCCCCGAGACGCGGATGCCCCTCAAGGTCCCGGTGGCCCTCCTCGCCGGCCCGGTCGAGATCGCCTGGCTGGCGGCCGCCGGCGGCATCTGCGCCGGGCCGCTCCTGCTCGCCACCCGGCGCTGGGTGCTCGGCGGCGTCGCCCTCGCGGTCGGCGTGCCCCTCGCGTGGTGGGGGGTGCGGTCGCTGCACACCCTGGCCCGGCGGTGGCTGGTGTTCGTGCCCGCCGGCATGGTGATCCACGACCCGCTGGCGCTCGTCGACCCGGTCCTGCTCCGTCGGGGCTCGGTGCGCTCGTTCGGCCCCGCGCCCGCCGACACCGACGCCGTCGACCTCACGGCGGGCGCCGCCGGCCTCGCGCTGGAGGCGCGGCTCGACGACCCGGTCTCGCTGCTGCCGGTCACGGCGCGGCGGACGCTCTCCGAGCTGAAGGACGTGCGGGCGGTGCTGGTGACGCCGAGCCGGCCCGGCCGGGTGCTGGCCGAGGCGCGGCGTCGTCAGTTCGGCTGACCGCGCACGGCGACGGCGCCGGCGAGCACCCGGTCGACGAGCCGGCGGACGTAGCCCTCGTCGACCGGCCGTCGGGTGATCACCTCGCGGAACAGCACGGTCGCGCCGATCTGGTCGAGCACGCCCTCGACGTCGACGTCCGCGGGCAGCTCCCCCCGCTCGACGCCCCGCTCGAGCGCCCGGCGGGCGGGCCGGCGGCGCTCGTCGACGAAGGTCCCGAGCACCTCGGCCATCTCGGGCCGCACCGCGGCCTCGGCGATGATCGCCGGGAGGATGCGGCCCGAGTCCGACCGGACCTGGCGCGCCAGCTCCACCATCAGCGCCACGAGGTCGTCGTGCACGTTCCCGGTGTCGACGTCGGGGATCTGCAGACCCATGTGGTGGGCGGTCTCCAGCAGCAGCGCGGTGCGGGAGTGCCAGCGCCGGTAGATGGTCGCCTTGCCGCAGCCGGCGCGCTCGGCGACCTCGTCGACCGTGAAGCCCGCGGGGCCGCGCTCGGCGAGCACCGCGACCGAGGCGTCCAGGATCGCGGCGTCGGCCCGGCCGTCGCGGGGACGACCGGGCCGGCGGGCGCGGGGCGGATCGACGGTCACGGGTCGACGGCGGGGTCCGCGGCCGGCACGTCGATCGCATCCGCGACCGGAGCGTCCACCGGACCCGCCACCGGGCCGTCGAGAGCATCCGCGACCGGAGCGTCCACCGGACCCGCCACCGGGCCGTCGAGAGCATCCGCGACCGGAGCGTCCACCGGACCCGCCACCGGCGCCGGGACCGCGTCGGCGACCGTGACCGGCCCGGCGTCGGCGTGGTCGCGGGCCCGGGCGGGCAGGAAGCGCAGGACGATGGCGGCCCCGAGCACGAGCGCCCCGGCGCCGACGAGGAAGGCGACGCCCATCCCGTCGGTGAAGCCGTCGGCCGCGGCGGTGGCCAGCAGGCGCCCGGGCTCGCCGCCCACCTGCTCGGCCACACCCATCGCCGCACCGAGCTGCTCGGTGACGGCGTCGGCCACGTCCCCGGGGACCGGGTGGCCGGCGATCGCGTCCCGGACGCGGGGTCGGTAGGTCGAGCTCATCACCGAGCCGAGCACGGCCACGCCGAGGGCGGCGCCGATCTGGCGGGCGGTGTCGTTGACGGCGGAGCCGACCCCGGCCTTCTCCCGGGGCAGCGACCCCATGATCGACTCGGTGGTCGGCGGCATGACCATGGCCAGGCCCGCGGCGAGGACGGTGAGCGCCTGCAGCACCTCGGGGTAGCTGGCGCCCGGGGTGAGCTGACCGGCGAGCAGCAGGCCGCCGGCGGCGACGAGCAGGCCCGTGGCCACGACGACCTTGGTGCCGACCCGCTCGACGAGCACGGCCGACGAGGGGGCCACGACGAGCTGCACCGCCGCCATGGGCAGCAGGCGCACGCCGGCCTCGAGGGCGGTGTAGCCGAGGACCGACTGCAGGAACTGGGTCAGCAGGAACAGCGACCCGAGCATGGCGAAGAAGGTCAGGGCCAGGGCCCCGCTGGCGGCGCTGAACCGGGGGTTGCGGAAGAAGGCCATGTCGAGCATCGGGGTGTCCGTGTGGCGCTCCCAGGCGACGAAGGCGCCGAGCAGCACGGCGGCCGCCGCGAAGCCGGCGAGCACCCGGCCGTCGGTCCAGCCGTTCTGGCCCTCGATGATCGCCCAGACCAACACGGCGAGCCCGACGATGGAGAGAGCCGCGCCGGGCAGGTCGACCCTCGGCGCCGCGGGGTCGCGGGAGGTGGGCACGAACAGGCGCCCGAGCACGAGGGCGGTGACGACGACCGGCACGTTGACCAGGAACACCGAGCCCCACCAGAAGTGCTCGAGCAGCCAGCCGCCGGTGACCGGCCCGATGGCCACGGCGGCGCCGGCCATGGCCGACCAGATGGCGATGGCCATGCCCCGCTCGCGGGGGTCGGTGAAGACGTTGGTGATGATCGACAGCGTCGAGGGCATGACGAGGGCGGCGCCGATCCCGAGCAGCGCCCGGGTGGCGACGAGCTGCCCGGCGCTGTCGGCGAAGGCCGAGAGCACCGAGGCGACGCCCATGACGGCGAGCCCGATGCCGAGGGCGCCCCGCCGGCCGTAGCGGTCACCGAGCGCGCCCATGGTGAGCAGCAGACCGGCGAAGACGAGGATGTAGCTGTCGACGACCCACTGCAGCTCGCCGGTCGAGGCCCCCAGCTCGCGCTGCAGCGTGGGGATGGCCACGTTGACGATCGTGTTGTCCATCACGATCAGCAGCAGGCTGAGGCACATCACGCCGAGGACGACCCAGCGGCGCCGATCGGCGGGTGGGCTGGCGGGTGGGGTGGCCGCGGACGCCATGGGTCGCAGCATGCGCCCCCGATTTACGAAACGCAAGAGTTTCGGAACGATTCAGTCCGGAACTTGTCCACAGGCACCGTGACGGAACGCCGCGCTGCCCGCGACGGCCACTCGTCCGGACCGAGCGGACGCCGCTCGCCCGTGCCCGGTGTTTCGTACGCAGCGTGTCGTGCCGACTACGATCCGCTGGGCACGGAGCCTCGGGACGGCTCGCCGGGGAGATCGCTCACAGGGAGGTTGGGGATGAACAGGCCTGCCCGGGGCCTGCTGGTCGCGTTCGGGGTGGCGCTGCTGGGCTGGTGCCCTCGCGGGCTGCGGCAACGACGATGCGGCCGGCGACGAGTCGGAGACCACCACGACCGAGACGTCCACGACGACGACGCCGCCGACCACCGAGCCGCCGGCCACCGACGTCGAAGCCGTCCGGCCGATCATCGAGGAGCTGGCCGCCGACTACGACGCGGCGCTGGCTGCGGTGCTGGTCGAGCCCGACCAGGTGCTCGACCCGGAGTCCCCGGTCCACGAGCAGCTGGCGGCGGTGTTCACCGACGACGAGCTGGCCCGCCGTGTCGAGCGCTTCGAGCAGAACGCGAACAGGGGGATCGTCTTCTCTCCGCTCGGTCCCGAGCCGCTGTGGGTCACCACGGTCGTCGGTGAGATCGAGCCCGACGGCCCCGACGCTCTGCGGGTGGTGATCTGCACCACCTACCACTACCGCAAGACGAGCCCCGAGGGTGGCGAGGAGCGTGACGGCCTGTCGCACCCGGGCTGGTTGTACGCGGCCCGGGAGGACGGGGTCTGGCAGGTCTCCCGTGTCGAGTCGAACTCGATGCAGCTCTGCGACCCCGACGTCCGGGCCGGTGGCGCATGAGGATCACGGCCGCCGCTCAGGACGCCGGCTGCGGACCCGGCCCGGCCGGCGGGGCGGCGGTGGCGATCCCGCCGCCCACCACCTCGTCGCCCTCGTAGAGCACGACCGACTGGCCGGCCGCCACCCGGCGGGCCGGCGCCTCGAACCGCACCGTCACCCGCCCGTCCGGCCCCGGCGGGTCGAGCCGGGCCGGCCGAGGCGTGCCGTGGGCGCTGCACTGCGCCTCGACCGGGCCGGTGACCGGGGCGTCGGCCCACACCACGTGCTCGAGCACGACGGCGTCGGTCATCAGCTCCCGCGCCGGGCCCACCCGCACCGTGGCCCGGGGCACGTCGACCTCGACGGCGTAACGGGGCTCACCGCCCCCCGGCAGGCCGAGGCCCCGCCGCTGACCCACCGTCACCAGCTCGACGGCGTCGACCGCGCCGACCTCCCGGCCCGCCTCGTCGACGACCCGGCCGGGGCGCAGCGGGATGCGCCGCTCGAGGAAGCCGCGACGGCCCGCCGACGACGTGATGAAGCAGACGTCCTGGCTGTCGGACTTGCCCGCCGTGCGCAGGCCCAGCGCCGCGGCCTCGGCCCGCACCTCGTCCTTGGTCGTCTCGCCCACCGGCAGCACGGTGCGGGCCAGCTCCCGCTGGCCGAGCACGTAGAGCACGTAGCTCTGGTCCTTCGCCCGGTCCACGCCCCGGGCCACGCGCCGGGTGCCGTCGGGGCGCTCGACGACGCGGGCGTGGTGGCCGGTGGCCACGGCGTCGAACCCCACCGCCTCGGCCCGGCGGGCCAGCCGGTCGAACTTCAGGTGCCGGTTGCACTCGATGCACGGGTTGGGCGTCAGCCCCCGCCGGTGCGCCTCGACGTAGGGCTCGACGACCCGGGCCTCGAACTCGTCGCCGAAGTTCCAGACGTGGTGGGGGATGCCGAGCTGCTGGGCCACCCGGCGGGCGTCGTCGACGTCGCTCACCGAGCAGCAGCCGGTGTCGGACTCGCCGCCCCAGAGCCGCATGGTCACGCCGACCACCTCGTGGCCGGCCGCCAGCAGGCGGGCCGCGGCCACCGACGAGTCGACGCCGCCCGACATGGCGACGAGCACCTTCACGCCGCCACCTCCCGCAGCCGGGCGGCGGCCGCCGGGACCGACGCCAGCGCGCGGTCGACGTCGGCCGCGCTGCTGGACCACCCGAGCGACAGGCGCAGCGCCCCCCGGGCCAGCTCGGGCGGCACACCCATCGCCGCCAGCACGTGCGAGGCCTGCTGGGCCCCGCTGGCGCAGGCCGAGGCGGCGGACGCGCACACGCCGTCCTCGTCGAGCAGGAACAGCAGCGCCTCGCTCTCGACCCCGGGGATGCACAGGTGCAGCGCCCCGGGCAGCCGCTCGGCGCGGGGCGGGCCGGTCTCGACCGCGCCGGGGATCCGGGCGAGCAGCCCGTCGGCCAGGCGGTCGCGCAGGCCCCGCACCCGCGCCGCCGTGGCGTCGCGGGTGCCCAGCACCTCCTGCAGCGCGGCGGCGAACCCGACGATGCCCGCCACGTCGTGCGTCCCGCTGCGCAGCTCCCGCTCCTGGCCGCCGCCGAGCGCCCGGGGCCGCAGCGGCGTGCCCGACCGGACGACCAGCGCTCCCACGCCCTGGGGGCCGCCGACCTTGTGCGAGCTGAGCGACACCATGTCGACGCCGGCGAGCAGCTCCGGCAGCGGCACCCAGGCCGCCGCCTGCACGGCGTCCGCGTGCACGGTCGCCTCCGGCGCCCACCGGCGGACCACCTCGACGACGGCGTCGAGCGGCTGCCGGGCCCCGGTCTCGTTGTTGGCCACCATGACCGACACCAGGGTCGGCGGCGCGGCCCGCACCATCGTCGCCAGGGCGTCGAGGTCGACCACGCCGTGGCCGTCGACCGGCACCGTCCGGCCGCCGACGGCGCGCACCGGCCGGAGCACCGCCTCGTGCTCGACCGCGCTGCACAGCACCGGCCCCGGCCGCGCCGCGTGGCCGCCGAGGACCGCCAGGTTGTCGGCCTCGGTGCCGCCGCTGGTGAACACGACGTCGCCGGGCCGGCACCCGACCACCTCGGCCACCACGTCGCGGGCCTCGTCGATCGCCTGACGGGCGGCCCGGGCCACCCGGTGGGCGCCCGAGGGGTTGCCGAACCGCTCGCCGAGCCACGGCAGCATCGCGGCGCGCGCCGCCGGGCGCAGCGGCGTCGTGGCCGCGTGGTCGAGGTAGACGGGCTGGTCGGGCACGGGTACCAGTCTCGCAGCCCGGCCGCCCGGCGCCTCAGCGGACGCCCTGCGGGGACCCGGCGGGCGGCGGCGGTGCGGGCCGCGGCGGCCCCCCGGCAGGCGGCGGCGGGGGCGGAGGGGGAGGGGGAGGCGGTGCGGCGGGCGGGTGCACCGGCGGCGGGGGCCGCGGCGAGGCCGGCAGCCGGCCCGGCACCG
>CAZVQI010000059.1:0-11411 GCA_964629155.1 uncultured Flavobacterium sp. | reverse complement strand
ACGAATCAACTCCCGATTTCCAAATCCTCCAAAAAATAGCTGATTTTTATCAAATCAATATCACAGAGCTATTGAGTGATGATAAAATTATTTTCAGCAATGAACAAAAAGGAGGTACATCAAATAATGCTTTAATTATCAATCAGCTTTCCGAAAAACTCATACAGCAGTATGAAGAACGTATTCGTGAATTAAAGGAAAACAATACAGAGCTAAGACAAACTATCAACGAATTAAAAAATAGCAAGATTTGACGAAAATAATTATGTAGAAGACTCAAAGTTTTCGGGAAAGATATCTTCAAAAACCTTAATTTTGTCCGATTTTTTTTAAATATATAAAATGAACTTTGATAGAAAAAACCTGACTGATACTGAACTTTTGGACTTATACAAAAAGCTGTTAAAACCAAGACTTATTGAAGAAAAAATGTTGATTTTGCTCCGTCAAGGCAAAGTGTCAAAATGGTTTTCAGGAATAGGGCAAGAAGCAATTTCGGTAGGAGTCACCTCTGTATTGAAAAAGGATGAATATGTGCTTCCGATGCACAGAAATTTGGGAGTTTTTACCACCCGCGAAGTACCTCTCAATAGGCTTTTTTCGCAATGGCAAGGAAAGGCTAACGGATTTACCAAAGGGAGAGACCGTTCATTTCACTTTGGAACACAAGAATATAAAATTATCGGAATGATTTCGCACTTAGGACCTCAACTGGGTGTGGCAGACGGAATAGCATTAGCCAATAAACTTAGTAAAAACGGGAAAATTACAGCTGTTTTTACCGGAGAAGGAGCAACTAGCGAAGGAGATTTCCACGAAGCTTTGAATATTGCTTCTGTTTGGGATTTACCTGTTTTATTCATTGTTGAAAACAACGGATACGGACTTTCTACTCCAACCAACGAGCAATATCGTTGTGAGAATATTGCGGATAAAGGTGTTGGTTATGGTATGGAGTCTCATATTATTGACGGAAATAATATTTTGGAAGTTTATACAAAACTTTCGGAAATAGCTGATTCTGTTCGTCAAAATCCGAGACCGGTTTTGTTGGAATTCAAAACTTTCAGGATGAGAGGACACGAAGAGGCCAGTGGAGTAAAATATGTTCCTAAAGAACTAATAGAGCAATGGGCTAAAAAAGACCCGATTGAAAACTACAGAAATTATTTGATTACTAACGGGGTTTTGTCAGAAGAAACCGATGAAGAATTCCGTAAGGAAATTAAAGTAGAAATTGATAAAAATTACCAGATAGCCTCTGAAGAGCCTCCTATTACTCCTAATTTAGAGGAAGAACTAAAAGATGTATATGCTCCATATCATTTTGCCCAAATTTTTCCGAGTTCGGAAAAAGAAAATATACGTTTTATAGATGCCATTTCACAAGGATTAGAACAATCTTTAGAAAAGCACTCTAATCTGATTGTAATGGGGCAAGATATTGCAGAATACGGAGGTGCTTTTAAAATTACAGAGGGATTTGTAAAACAATTCGGAAAAGACAGAATCCGTAATACTCCGATTTGCGAATCGGCAGTAATTTCAGCAGCGATGGGACTTTCTATTAACGGATTTAAAGCTGTTGTTGAGATGCAATTTGCCGATTTTGTTTCGACAGGATTTAATCCGATTGTAAACTATTTAGCTAAAAATCACTATCGTTGGGGAGAAAAAGCAGATGTAGTCATTAGAATGCCTTGTGGAGCGGGAGTTCAGGCCGGACCTTTCCATTCACAGACTAATGAGGCTTGGTTTACAAAAACTCCGGGGCTTAAAGTAGTTTATCCGGCTTTTCCGTATGATGCTAAAGGGCTTTTGGCTACAGCCATAAATGACCCGAATCCTGTACTTTTCTTTGAACATAAAGCTCTTTACAGAAGCGTTTATCAAGATGTTCCTAAAGACTATTATACACTTCCTTTTGGAAGAGCCTCTTTACTTAAAGAAGGAGATGAGGTAACAATTATAACTTATGGTTCAGGAGTACATTGGGCTTTAGACACATTGGCTAAAAATCAAAACATTAAAGCTGATTTATTGGATTTAAGAACTTTACAGCCTTTGGATACCGAAGCAATTTTTAGTTCGGTGAAGAAAACAGGAAAGGTTATAATACTCCAAGAAGATACTCTGTTTGGAGGAATTGCAAGCGATATTTCGGCTATGATTACAGAAAATTGTTTTGAATGGCTTGATGCTCCTGTAAAAAGAGTCGGAAGTATTGAAACACCTATTCCATTTACTAAAAATTTGGAAGAACAATATTTACCAAAAAATCGTTTTGAAAAAGAACTGTTAGAGTTAATGGAGTATTAAACGGTTGTTTAATACTCCGTTTTATCAGATTTTTCACTCCATTGCCGGAAAACTTTTAAAGCTTCTTCTCTGCTGATTTGTTCAAACGGAATTTTTCTTTTTTCCATTGGAAGGTTGATTTCATTATAGATGAAATCATCATCAAAGCCAATTTGAGCAGCGTCTTCGCGAGTGTTAGCATAATATACCTTATCAGGTCTTGCCCAATAAATGGCTCCTAAGCACATCGGGCAAGGCTCACATGAGGTATAAATCACACATCCATCTAACTGAAAGGTGTTCAGTTTTTTACAAGCATCGCGTATAGCTACAACTTCTGCATGGGCGGTCGGGTCATTGCTTGAAGTAACTTTATTGTTACCTACTCCGACAATCTTTCCGTCTTTTACAACAATAGCTCCAAAAGGGCCTCCCTCATTGTTTTGCATTCCATTTCTTGATTGCTCAATGGCTTGAGTCATAAAATGATGGTGTGTACACATAATAAATTGTTATTTTTGATAAAATATCAATAGCTTTTCATTTTTGGATTGTACATGTGAAAAGCTATTCAGAATTAAAAATTGCTTTAAGTTTTGTTTAATAAGCCTTAGCAAAAAGCACTCTTCCTTTTGATGGTTTCCCGGTTAAAACACATTTTCCTTCTTCAGGTTTTTGGTCTAAAGGAATACAACGGATAGTAGCTTTGGTCATTTCTTTGATTTTTTCTTCGGTTTCTCCTGTCCCATCCCAATGAGCAGAGATAAAGCCTCCTTTGTTTTCAAGAACTTCTTTAAACTCTTCAAAACTGTTTACTTCCGTAATATGTTTGTCTCGATAGTTTTTAGCTTTGATAAATAGATTTTCTTGAATTTCTTTTAATAAGTTTTCAATATGAGAAATGATATTGTCTTTTGAAATAATCTCTTTAGTTAGAGTATCTCTTCGAGCTACTTCAAAGGTTCCGTTCTCTAAGTCCTTCGGACCGAGAGCAATTCGTACAGGTACTCCTTTTAATTCGTGTTCGTTGAATTTAAAGCCCGGTTTTTGGTTTGTTCTGTTATCGTATTTTACAGATATTCCGAGCTTGCGGAATTCTTTAGTGAGTTTGTCTGCTTCAACAGAAACAGCTTCAAACTCTTCATCACTTCTAAATACAGGAACAATTACTACTTGAATAGGAGCTAAGTTTGGAGGTAAAACCAATCCGTTATCATCAGAGTGAGTCATTACTAGGGCTCCCATCAAACGAGTTGAAACTCCCCATGAGGTTCCCCAAACATATTCTAATTTTCCTTCTTTATTAGCAAATTTCACATCAAATGCCTGAGCAAAATTTTGTCCTAAGAAGTGTGAAGTTCCTGCCTGAAGAGCTTTTCCGTCTTGCATCAAAGCTTCAATACAGTAAGTTTCTTCTGCTCCGGCAAAACGTTCGTTTTCGGTTTTTACGCCTTTTATTACCGGTATAGCCATAAAGTTTTCAGCAAAATCAGCATACACTTCAAGCATAGTTTTGGTTTCTTGAAGAGCTTCTTCTTTGGTAGCGTGTGCTGTATGTCCTTCTTGCCATAAAAATTCGGCTGTTCTTAAAAACAAACGAGTTCTCATCTCCCACCGTACTACATTTGCCCACTGATTGATAAGCAAAGGTAAATCACGGTGAGATTGTATCCAACCTTTATAAGTATTCCATATAATGGCTTCACTGGTAGGTCTTACGATTAGTTCTTCCTCGAGTTTTGCATTCGGGTCAACAATGAGTTTTCCTTTATTTTGTTCATCGGTTTTAAGCCTATAATGCGTAACTATAGCACATTCTTTAGCAAATCCCTCAGCATTTTTCTCTTCGGCTTCAAACATACTTTTTGGCACAAAAAGCGGGAAATAAGCGTTTTGATGTCCGGTTTCTTTAAACATTTTATCAAGCTGAGCCTGCATTTTTTCCCAAATAGCAAATCCGTAAGGTTTAATAACCATACAGCCTCTAACGGCTGAATTTTCGGCTAAATCTGCTTTAACAATCAGTTCGTTATACCATTTGGAATAGTCTTCTGTTCGAGTTGTAAGTTTCTTGCTCATAGAGAGGTGATTTGGCACAAATGTTGTGAGTATGTTAATTATAAAATAAGTCCGACAAAACTAATTATTTTTGTAATGTGTAACAATAAAAAAATCCGAAGATATGAAAACTTTTAATCCATTCAATATAAAAAATGCCTCGTATATTCTTTCGGTCGCGTTGAGCCTTTTTGTAATTTCATGTGGCTCATACACCAATAGCTCATATTATGATAGCGACGGGATTTATTCTGACTCATCATCAAAAAGATACAATTACGAAGAAACAGTTGTTAATCAAGAGAATCAAGCACAAAATAATAAAACAGGGAGTTATTTTACACAATTTCAAAGTTATGATGTAATAGAAGACGAACCTGTAGGTATTTTTACTGACGTAGAATCTTATTACGGAGACGGAAGTTATTCATCAGGATATTCGGGATGGGGCAACAATACTAGTGATGTAACAGTAAATGTTTACGGAGGCCTTGGTTGGGGCGGATGGTACGGAGGTTATTGGGGCTGGGGAAGTCCATATTGGAGCATTGGTTGGGGCTGGAACAGCTGGTATTATCCGTATTGGAGTTGGAATTACGGATGGGGCTGGGGTTGGAGCTCATGGTATAATCCGTATTGGGGATATTACTATCCACGTTATTATCCTTATTATGGAGGATACTATTACTACAACGGAGGTCCTCGTAGCAGATATTATTCTGATTACAGCTCCAGATACAGAACAAGTAATGTTTATTCCGGAAGGGGAACTTCCAGAGCATATGAAGTTAGAAGCAGAAGCCAAGCTACCGGAGCTACCAGAAGCAACAGCCGATTTACTACTGATGCCTCTCGAATTAATAATGCGGGAACTACCAGAAATGTAAATTCTACCAGAAATTCAACTATTGATTATAATCAATCCAGAAATAATCGTAACTCAACAATAAATAACAACTCCAGAAATTCTGATATTTATCAATCGGCTCCAACCCGAAACAATACTATTCAACAAGATAGGGGTAGAAGTAGTAGTCCGTCTATGGGAAGAGGTAGTAGTATGGGAGGTAGTCGTTCTTCAGGAACAAGTGGAGGTAGTCGCTCTTCATCATCAGGTGGTGGAAGAAGAAGATAGTTAACGTTTTTTTTAATTTGTTCAATAAAGTAAGAAATGAAAAAATATATTGTTCTACCGCTTTTAGGCATACTTTCGGTTACAACTCATGCTCAGGACATAAACGATGTTTTACGATATTCTCAAACCAATATGAACGGAACCGCTCGCTTTAGAGCCATGGGAGGAGCCTTTACTGCTTTAGGAGGAGATTTATCAGCAATTACTATAAATCCGGCAAGTTCTGTAATTTTTAAAAATAATCAAGCAGGATTTACACTAAATAATCAGAATATTAAAAATAGCTCTGAATATTTTGGGACACGAGGAGAAAGAAAAGAAACTGCTTTTGACCTGAATCAGGCCGGAGTAGTTTTTGTGTTTACAAATGATGACGAAGAAAGTCATTGGAAAAAGTTTTCATTATCGGTTAATTATGATAATATGGGCTCTTTTGTTGATAACTCGGTTATTAGAGGGGTAAACCCATATAACTCTATAGGAAACTTTTTTCTTAATCAGGCTGGTGGAATTACTTTAAGTGATTTAACTTCAAGTGCAGGAGAACAAAGATATTTTAGAGATGGAAACGGAAGACGTTATCTCAATGCCGTATTAGGATACGAAACTTATATCCTTGACCCGCTGAGCAATTCTCCTGAAAATGCAGATGAAAATGCAGATGAAAATGCAGATTATTATTCTAATGTACCAATCGGAAGTTATGAACAAGTAAGTTATACTACTCAAAGCGGGTATAACGGAAAAATGGCTTTTAATCTAGCAACGCAATATACCGATAAGTTCTATTTTGGATTAAATCTGAATGCTCATTTTGTAGATTACGAAAGATCAAATGCATTTTTTGAATCGAATGATAATCCCGTTTTTCCTGACGGAGAAACTACTCGAAATATATGGTATCAAAGTGATGTATATACTTATGGAACAGGATTTTCATTTCAGTTAGGAGCTATAGCAAAAGTTACAGATGAATTGCGTTTTGGGATAACTTATGAATCACCAACATGGTATAAACTTAAAGATGATTTAATATTACATACTACAGCTCAAAACGTGGATAGTTCTGAAAATTCGCTACCTCAAACTTCACTTACTATTGAAGCTTTTTTACCGGAGTATAAAATTCAAACACCATCTAAATATACTTTTGGAGGAGCTTATGTGTTTGGAAATAGAGGTCTTATTTCTGTAGATTATTCTATAAAAGATTATTCTGCTGCAAAGTTGAAACCTTCTGATGCCATTGCTTTCCGTAGAGAGAATACTTTGATAGCAGATGTACTTGATGTAGCAAGTGAAATCAGAATAGGAGCCGAAACCAGAATTAAACAATGGAGCTTACGTGCCGGATATAATTATGAGCAAAGTCCTTATAAGAATGGTAGAACCATTGGAGACTTACAGCAATATTCATTAGGTTTTGGGTATAATTTTGGAGCAACAAAACTTGATATGGCTTATTCGGGTTCCAAAAGAGATTATAGTCAAGGGTTGTTCGGTATAGGTTCAGATCCTGCAAAAACAACTATTAAAAACAATAGCATTTTCTTGACTTTGCTATTTGAATTCTAATAAAAATCATCTGCTTTTAATAACGATAAACCTATATTAAAAGCACGAAGAAGGTTTAAATTATTTAATATTAGCTTGGGATAATTCCCAAGCTTTTTCTTTGTAAATTTGCTATAAAATTCTACTTATTTGATAAATACAAAAAATGAATTTCACATTCTTAAATTCCCAATCCTAAATGAATTTTCAAGTTGTATCCGATTATAAACCTACGGGAGATCAACCTCAAGCTATCGAAAAACTAAGTCGAGGAATACTTGATGGAGAAAAATACCAAACATTATTGGGAGTAACGGGTTCAGGAAAAACCTTTACGGTTGCTAATGTAATTCAAGAGGTACAAAGACCTACTTTGGTTTTAGCTCACAATAAGACTTTGGCAGCACAACTTTATGCCGAGTTTAAGAACTTTTTTCCTCACAATGCTGTTGAGTATTTTGTTTCTTATTACGATTATTATCAACCGGAAGCTTATATTCCTGTTACAGGGACTTACATTGAAAAAGATTTATCCATTAATGACGAGTTAGAGAAAATGCGTTTGAGTACAACCTCGGCTTTACTTTCCGGAAGACGAGATGTGTTGGTAGTGGCTTCGGTTTCTTGCTTATATGGAATTGGAAATCCGATTGAATTTCAGAAAAATGTAATTGAGCTCGTAATAAATCAAACTATTTCAAGAACTAAACTCTTACAGAGATTGGTTCAAAGTTTGTATTCGAGAACCGAAGCAGATTTTCTTCCCGGAAATTTCAGAATTAAAGGCGATACTATAGAAGTTTTTCCGGCTTATTCGGATGAAGCATTTCGGATTCATTTTTTTGGAGATGATATTGAAGAAATAGAATCATTTGATCCGAAGTCAGGTATGAAGATTGACCGAAGAGAGCGCATAACTATTTATCCGGCTAATATGTTTGTAACTTCTCCTGAGGTGTTGAAAGAGGCTATTTGGGAGATTCAGCAAGATATGGTCAAACAAGTGGAATATTTTAAATCTATCGGAAAACATCTCGAAGCCAAACGTCTTGAAGAGCGGACGAATTTTGACTTGGAAATGATTCGCGAGTTAGGGTATTGTTCGGGAATTGAAAACTATTCAAGATATTTGGACAGACGAGCTCCCGGTACACGACCATTCTGTTTGTTGGATTATTTTCCGAAAGATTATTTGATGGTAGTTGATGAGTCACATGTAACCATTTCTCAGGTTCATGCCATGTACGGAGGGGACCGTTCGAGAAAAGAAAATTTGGTTGAATATGGTTTCCGTCTTCCTGCAGCTCTGGACAACAGACCTTTAAAATTCGAAGAATTTGAAGCCATGCAAAACCAAGTGCTGTATGTGAGTGCAACTCCTGCAGATTATGAACTTGAAAAGTCCGGAGGGGTATATGTAGAACAAATTATTCGCCCGACCGGACTTTTAGACCCGATTATTGAAGTCAGACCAAGCGAAAATCAAATTGATGATTTGATTGATGAGATTCAGGTCAGAGCCGAAGCAGATGAGCGAGTGTTGGTTACCACACTTACCAAAAGAATGGCAGAAGAACTTACAAAATATCTTACTAAGGTAGGAATCAGATGTCGTTATGTGCATTCTGATGTAGATACTTTGGAAAGAGTGGAGATTATGCAAGATTTACGAAAAGGACTTTTTGATGTTCTTATTGGTGTAAACTTGCTAAGAGAAGGATTGGATTTACCGGAAGTATCCTTAGTAGCTATTATTGATGCAGATAAAGAAGGTTTTTTGCGTAGTCATCGCTCTCTAACGCAAACTGTAGGTCGTGCAGCACGAAATGTTAATGGAAAAGCCATTATGTATGCAGATAAGATTACGAGCAGTATGCAAAAAACCATTGATGAAACCAATTACAGACGAAGTAAACAAATCGCTTATAACAAAGCTAATAATATAGTTCCGAAACCGCTTAATAAATCTATTGAAAATCCTTTGGTGCAAAGCCCTATTACTTCATTCCATTATGATGTAAAGGCAATTCATCAAAAAGAAGATTTATCGTTACTTTCTAAAACTGAAATTGAAAAAAGAATCCGTCAAAAGCGAAAAGAGATGGAAAAAGCAGCTAAAGATTTAGATTTTATTCAAGCTGCAAAACTCCGAGACGAAATAAAAATGTTGCAAGGATTATAATTTTTAAATACCGGATACTTTTATTTTGTTTAAATGGAACAAAAATTGCTCATTAAGAATAATCAACTTAAAAATATTTTATCATGAAAAAATTAATCATTTTATCATTATCTATACTGTCTCAGTATTTTTTTGCACAAGATGTAACTCACCAATTGAGCCGATTTACAGAAGTAAAAATCTACGATAGAATTTCAGCCGAACTTATTCCTTCGCAAGAAAATAAAATTGAAATTACCGGTTCTCGCAGCAAAGATGTAGAAGTTTTACAAAAAAATGATGAGTTGAAAGTAAGAATGCCTTTAACTAAACTTTTAAAAGGTGAAAGCATATCGGTTAAGATTTATTATTCGGGAACTCTTGATGAAATTGAAGCTTTTGAAGGTAGTGATATATCGTCATTACATCCTGTCAGAGCAAATGATTTAGAAATTACAGCAAAAGAAGGTTCTGAAATTCGTTTAGAGATCGAAGCAGAAGAACTGGATGTAAAAGTTGTAACGGGAGCTGTGGTCACTCTAAGCGGGAACGTTTCCGGAGAAATGGAGGCCGAGCTCAAAACAGGGGGAGTATTAAATGCCAAGGGATTAAAAACCAGACGCACCGAAGTTTCAATTAGTGCAGGAGGTGAGGCTAATGTAACGGCAACTGATTTTGTAAAAGCAAGAACCAAAGCAGGAGGGACTATTAATATTTATGGAAAGCCGGCTAAGATAGATCAGCAAACTTTTGCCGGAGGAACCATAAATCAGAAATAACTCATAGTAAATTAATCTGCTTTTCAAACTATGGTTGTTTTGAAAGATTAAAACTTAAAGTTATCTTTGCTCGCAGAAATAATAAAATAGCATCTGTAATGAGAGATTTACTTAAAAAGTTTGAGAATAAAGCTCCTGAAATTGTTTTTAATTGGAAAGATCCTGAAACTGGAGCAGAAGGGTGGACAGTTATTAATTCGCTTCGTGGAGGTGCTGCCGGGGGAGGGACTCGAATGAGAAAAGGTCTGGATATGAATGAGGTACTTTCGCTTGCCAAAACAATGGAAGTAAAATTTTCGGTAGCGGGACCTGCAATTGGTGGAGCAAAATCCGGAATTAATTTTGACCCGAATGACCCTCGAAAAAAAGATGTACTCAAAAGATGGTTTAAAGCCGTTTCTCCTTTATTAAAAAACTATTACGGAACCGGAGGAGATTTGAATGTAGATGAAATTCACGAGGTAATTCCGATGACGGAAGATTGTGGAATATGGCATCCACAAGAAGGAATTTTCAACGGACATTTTAAACCAACTGAGGCTGAAAAAATTAATCGTATCGGACAGTTGAGAAATGGAGTGGTAAAGGTGATTGAAAATTCGTTTTTTTCTCCTGATTTAGAGAAAAAATATACTGTTGCAGATATGATTACGGGCTACGGAGTAGCTCAAGCTGTTAATCATTATTATAATATTTATGGTGGTGATATTAAAGGAAAAAAAGCTATTGTACAAGGGTTTGGAAATGTAGGTAGTGCTGCAGCTTTTCATCTTTCTCAATTAGGAGCTAAAATTGTCGGAATTATAGACAGAGATGGAGGAGTATTGAATAAAGAAGGGTTTACTTTTGAAGAAATTACGGAATTCTTCAAAAATAAAGACGGAAACAAATTGATAGCAACCAATATGATTCCGTTTGATAGAATTAATGCTGAAATTTGGTCAATCGGTGCAGAGATTTTTGCTCCGTGTGCAGCTTCGAGGTTAGTAACAAAAGAGCAGGCAGACCAAATGATAGCAAGTGGATTAGAAGTTATTTCTTGTGGAGCTAACGTTCCGTTTGCGGATAAAGAAATCTTTTTTGGTCCGATTATGGAGGATGTAGATAGCAGAATAAGTCTAATTCCTGATTTTATTTCTAATTGTGGAATGGCACGCGTATTTGCTTATTTTATGGAAAAAAGAGTAGAGATTACAGACGAAGCTATTTTTTCAGATACTTCAGAAACGATTAGAAAAGCGATTCAAAAAACCTACGATATGAGTCCGGATAAGAAAAATATTTCGGCTCGTGCCTTTGAAATTGCCTTAAAGCAATTAGTATAACAACAAAAAAGCCTGTGTAATTTACACAGGCTTTTTTGTTTTATGCTTTTGTCCCGTCCTGAAATAGCGATACAAAAAAAGAAGTCGTTATTATGGAAGAA
>CAZVQI010000058.1:0-11607 GCA_964629155.1 uncultured Flavobacterium sp. | reverse complement strand
TAGAGCTTCAGAAAATCATTAAAACTTTAGAAGAAAAAGAAGAGCGTTGGTTTGAGCTTTCTGCTAAAATGGAATAACTCCTTCGTTACTAAAAAAATAGTATAAATCCATTTTTTGTAAATCCTATCTTGTATGAACTCAATAAGTAATTTTAGGAAATTTCGGAAAAATTGATTTTTGTATTTCATTGTTTATCAAAAAAAACTATCTTTGCACCACGAAAATCAAAAGTGATTTAAATAAAATAAATAGCTGTTTAATAAATAGATACGTTATGTCTAAAACAATAGGTAAAGTAGCACAAATCATCGGGCCGGTTATCGATGTTGTGTTTGAGGCTCAAAATGCAGAGCTTCCAAGAATTTATGATTCGTTAGAAGTAACCAAAGCAGACGGTTCTAAATTGGTTCTTGAGGTTCAATCACACATCGGAGAAAATATGGTTCGTACCATTTCGATGGACTCAACAGACGGATTAAGCAGAGGTGTTGAGGTTGTTGCTACAGGTGCACCTATACAAATGCCTATAGGAGACAATATCTACGGACGTTTGTTTAACGTAATCGGAGACGCTATTGATGGTCTTGAAAATCTTCCGAAAGATGGTGCAAACGGGTTACCAATCCATAGACCGGCTCCAAAATTTGAAGATTTATCAACTTCAACAGAAGTTCTTTTTACAGGAATCAAAGTTATTGACCTTATCGAACCTTATGCAAAAGGAGGAAAAATCGGATTGTTTGGAGGTGCGGGAGTAGGTAAAACAGTACTTATTCAGGAGCTTATCAATAATATTGCAAAAGGACACGGAGGTCTTTCAGTATTTGCGGGAGTTGGAGAGCGTACTCGTGAAGGTAATGACTTACTTCGCGAGATGTTGGAATCCGGTATCATCAAATACGGAGATGACTTTATGCACTCAATGGAAAACGGAGGTTGGGATTTGACCAAAGTAGATAAAGAATTAATGAAAGAATCGAAAGCTACTTTCGTATTCGGGCAGATGAATGAACCTCCGGGAGCTCGTGCTCGTGTAGCCCTTTCAGGACTTACAATTGCGGAGTACTTCCGTGACGGCGCAGGAGACGGACAAGGAAAAGATGTACTATTCTTCGTGGATAATATCTTCCGTTTTACTCAAGCAGGTTCAGAGGTATCAGCTCTTTTAGGTCGTATGCCTTCTGCAGTAGGTTATCAACCTACTCTAGCAACTGAAATGGGAGCAATGCAAGAGCGTATTACTTCAACAAAAAGAGGTTCAATTACATCCGTACAAGCAGTTTATGTACCTGCGGATGACTTGACCGACCCTGCACCGGCTACTACTTTTGCTCACCTTGATGCTACAACAGTACTTTCTCGTAAAATAGCAGAGCTTGGTATATACCCTGCTGTTGATCCTTTGGATTCAACTTCGAGAATTCTTACTCCTGAGATCTTAGGAAAAGAACATTATGAGTGTGCTCAAAGAGTAAAAGCTATTCTTCAAAAATATAAAGAGCTTCAAGATATTATTGCTATCTTGGGTATGGAAGAACTTTCAGAAGAAGATAAATTGGCTGTTGCCAGAGCAAGACGTGTACAACGTTTCTTGTCTCAACCTTTCCACGTAGCAGAACAATTTACAGGTATTCCAGGTGTTTTTGTAGATATTAAAGATACCATCAAAGGATTTAACATGATTATTGATGGAGAGCTTGACCACTTACCGGAGGCTGCTTTCAACTTAAAAGGAACTATCGAAGACGTAATCGAAGCAGGACAAAAAATGTTAGCTGAAGCGTAAATAATTAATATTTAGCATTCAGAAATAATTCTTAAAGACAATCTGAACACTAAATACTGCAAACAGAATTTTATGAAATTAGATATCATATCACCAGAAGCATCATTATTTTCGGGAGAAGTAACTTCTGTAACTGTTCCTGGAGCAAGCGGAGAATTTCAAATGCTGAATAATCACGCTGCCATAGTATCTGTGCTTACCAAAGGAAAAGTAAAAATTGAAACAAATTCTTTTAACAAAAGTACTTCTCACGAAGACAGATTCCTTAAAGAAGGTAATAAATATGTGCTTATGATTGATTCCGGAACTTTGGAAATGAAAGATAATAAAGCTGTTATCTTGGTTGATTAAAAAGTTTTAAAATACCGAAAAGCCTCGCAATTGCGAGGCTTTTTTATAGCATACAACTTCTATTATTTTCTTTAAGATTATTTAGTTTTAATTGAATTGTTTTCTAAAATCATATAGACTTGTATTCCAAAAAGCAATGAAGCTACAACCAAATGTGTAGTCTGCATTCCGAAAGGAAAATCTAAATAATACATTGCAACTCCCGACAGTACCTCTAATCCGAAAAGCAATACTATCCAGTTCATTTTAAAAAAACCAAGCTGGAGCTTTTTGTTTCGTAAAAACATATAAATTGCTACCCCAACTACCAAAAAGGTAAAAGTGCGATGTAAATAAAAATTAAAAGGAGGTTCAGTCATGAGCAAACTCATATCATCATATCCTAACTTCTTAATTTGGCTATCTACAAACTGTCTAACTTGAGTACCGAGTACAATTTGTATGAGACTAAACACTAAAGAAACCCATAATAGCTTTGAAAAAACATTATCTTTTTTAAGTTGAACAGATTTTGGCTTTACTAAGTGTAAGATATAAAGAATTACAGCTACAATCACCAAAGCCATAACCATGTGAATTGTAATTTTCACAGGATTCAATACAGAATACACTACTGTAGCTCCTAACCAAGCTTGAAATCCCATCAAAAAAACTACTAACCAAGACAGAAAAACAACTTTGATTTTTTCCTTCCAATAATAAAATGACAAAATTGCCATTATAAAACAGGCTAAGCCGGCCAAAGCTCCGCAAAGTCTATTAATATATTCTGTCCAAGTATGATATACATTAAAAATAGCGTAATCGTGCTTAGTATAAATTTCCCAATCACTCTCTTGAAATCTCTCCGTAGTTTTAAAGTCTTTTTTGGCGACTAACAGCTTTTCTTCGTGAATAATTACTTGTCCTTTCTTAAACTCTTTATTGTCTTTAAAAAGTAATTCTTTTTCGTGTGTTGGAGGGATATAATATCCGAAACATTTTGGCCAATCCGGACATCCCATTCCTGAACCTGTCATTCGCACCAAAGCACCTGCTACAATTACCAAATAAACCAAAACTAAAGCTGTTTTTACCGAAACATAGAAGTACTTTTTCATTTTTATAAATGTGAGAAATATAGTACAAAAATACGACTTGAAATTCGTTTTTAGATAAACAACCGCTAAACTTTCCTTCAATTTCCGGAAAATAAAAAATCCGATAGTTAGTTTAACTATCGGATTTTTTAGAAAAGACTATAATTTTATTATTCTTTTGGTCCTCCGCTTACAATAATAAACTCTGACCTTCTGTTCATAGCATCTTCTTCTTCAGTACAGTTGTCTTTACAATCAACTTTCGGCTCATACTCTCCGAATCCTTTTCCTGAAATTCTGTCTTTGCTAACTCCTTTAGAAATTATATACTGAACTGTTGATTGTGCTCTACGTTCAGACAGTCTCTCATTATATAAGTCACTACCTTTACTATCCGTATGTGATTTTACAAAGATTACCATTTCCGGATAGTCAACCGTCATAACTTTTACAAGTTTATCAAGTTCTCTTGCTCCTTGTTCAGTAATATTGCTCTTATCAAACTCAAAGAAGATTGGATTTAAGATTACCTCTTCAGGTGTAACAATTACCTCAATTGGTGTTAACAAGATTACCGTTTCTGTTTTACCTCCTTTTTCAGAGCTTGCCAATACTACTGTGTTTGGCTCATAATTTGGCTTACTTGCTTGTAAAGCATATTCTTTCTTACACTCTGTATAGAAGTTTGTTGTTCCTTTTTGAGATGTAGTTTGTGTAGTAATGGTATTCTTTTTGTCATCTAAAATAGCAACATTAGCATCCGCAAGCACTTCTCCTGTTTTAGCATCTTTAACTATCACAAGAGCATCTCTTCCACAGATAGGATGTACATAATAAATTTTATCCTCACCTGATCTGTTTGAAGACACAAAACCAATTTCTTTATTTACGTTAAAAGTAAAAGCGAAATCATCTTTTTCGGTATTAACCGGTTTTCCTAAATTCACCGGCTGACTTGCATTTGGCTCTAACTTAAATACATCAAGTCCTCCGAAACCTTGTCTTCCGTTTGAAGCAAAATAAAGTATTCCATCATCCGTAATAAAAGGAAAACCTTCTCTTCCCGGAGTATTTACTTTATCTCCTAAGTTAACCGGTTTTCCGTAGCTATCTCCTTTTATTTCTACTTTCCAAATATCAGAACCTCCAAAACCACCCGGCATGTCAGAAGCAAAGTAAAGTGTTTTTCCGTCTTTACTTAAGCTCGGATTACCCACATTATATTCAGTGCTATTAAATGGAAGAGGTTTAATATTTGTCCATTTCCCATCTTTTTTCTCTGCACGATAAATTCCTACTTTACCAATTCTTGCATTAGCATCTTTATTTTTTTCTACTTCACCTTCTGCTCTTCCGTCTCTTGAAAAGAACGCTACTTTTCCATCAGCACTTACAGCCATAGGACCATCATGAAATTTAGAATTAAGATCCGCTACAGAAGTAGGTTCTGATAATGTTCCGTCAGAAGAATATACAGACTGAAAAATATCTAAATAAGACTCTCCTGTACCTCTTTTATCAGTTTTTCCGCTTCGGTTACTGGTAAAGAAAACAATATTATCATCTCCTAAAACTGCTCCGAAAGAGCTGCTTCCTTGTTTGTTTAATTTTGTTTCTGTTACATCAAACAACTTTTCTTTTGACTGTAAACTCGGAATATAATTCGGATTAGCTTTATGTTCTTTAGCTCTCGGGTCATTAGGGCTTAGGCTTGCAAACTTATCCATTTGCTTATTTGCCTCTTCGTATTTCCCTTTTGTTCTTAGGGCCTGAGCATAATTGTAATACGTTTCAGGATCTTTTTGTTCTTTTTTAACCGCTTGAGAATAATATTGAATAGCTTTATCCATATCAAACAGATGATAATAGCTGTCTCCTAATTTTTTATAGACATAATCATCTGCTTTTTTATTTTTTACCAATACTTCATATTCTTTGATAGCTCCAACATACTGATAGCTTTCAAACATTTTGTCTGCTTTTGCTGTATCTTTGTTTTGAGCGTATCCACTCAAAGCGACTAACAATCCTAAAGTAATATATAATTTTTTCATCTCTATTTTTCTTTTTCAGGTTAGAAATATCTCGGAGAAACCGATACTTTTTTCGGGAAATTCAAATCGAACAACAACATAAACTCATGCGAAGCAGGTGTTGTAAAGTTCAAATCTGAGACGATATGGTCATAAGCATACCCTAAACGTATATTAGGAGTAACAGCAAAATTCACCATAGCTCCAAAAGAGTCTTCTAAACGGTATGTAGCTCCAACTTCAAATTTTTCAAAAAACAAAAAGTTAGCCGAAACGTCAAGTGAAGTAGGGGCTTCAAAAGCCGATTTCAACATAAATGAAGGTTTAAATTTTGTGTTTTGTGATAGTTGGAATACATATCCCCCTGTCAAAAAGTAGTGTTGAGTCTCACCGGCAAATTTATATTGTTGCCCCGAATGTGTCACATCCAAGTGAGTTGCCTCAAGCATATTCGGCACAGAAAAAGCCAAATAGTAATTTTGCGTATAATAGAATAATCCAGCTCCTATGTTTAAATATGTATTATTCACATCTTTATTAAAAGCAGGGTCATCAGGGTGCTGAGTATAACCCGGTTGAGAAATATCAGTAAATAATCCTATTTTATGAAAAGTAGCTCCGGCTTTAATACCAAATGCTAAACGATGTTCTCCTCCTAAGTTTAATGTATAAGAAAAATCGGCATAAACGTTGTTTTCTTCAACCGGTCCAATCTTGTCATTTATGGCAGAAAGCCCTAATCCTACATTTTTTCCTACCGGACTGTGGATAGAAAAAGTTGCTGTTTTAGGAGCATCTTCAATTTCAACCCACTGCATTCTGTACAACAACCCTACTGACAAATTTTCTTTTGAACCGGCATAAGCAGGATTCATAATATTCATATTATACATGTACTGCGTATAATGTGGATCCTGCTGTGCTTCAGCCTTAATGAACAGAAAGGCTAATGGAATAGTAAATAATAGTCTTTTCATTTCTTTAATTTGTTTTTAGTTAAAATTTTGGTTGTTTATGCACAACCCACAAAACCCTCTTTTAGTTGATATATATAATATTTAATTGGTTAATTCAACACAAAAAGCCACTTATCTTATTGATTTTAAGACCCGTGAGAATATTCATTTTCTTTCACAAACTCACTCTGCCCCTCAGCAATCCTCCAAAATTAAAATTTTTTTTTAAATTTTATACTATTGGCATAAAAAAATAAAAAATATTTGTATATGCTATGTTTTTTGCGGCTTCTTTCTGGCAGCAGGAAACAAAACATTATTAAGTATCAATCTGTAGCCCGGAGAATTAGGATGCAAATCCAATACTGTAGGGGCATCTCCCACCCTATGCTGATAATCTTCAGGATCGTGTCCACCGTAAAAAGTAAACATCCCCTTCCCTTTTGTTCCGTGAATATATCGTCCTTCTCCGGTTAGTTTCATCTCTCCGAGAATCAATATATTTGATTTAATCCTATCTCTTGCAAAAGCTGTAGTTTGCCCAAAAAATCCCTTTACGAGTTGTGTATGATTCTGACAAAGCATCGTTGGAATTGGGTCCCACTTTGCAGAGAATTCCATAAGAGTAAAATAATCTGCTTCCATTGGTATAGATTTAACCCGTTCTTGAGTAGTGTCAATATCAGAGAACTCATATATGTTGGGATTTCTCTCCAGAATATAATCTTTAAAAGCAAAAGTTTTCGAATAATCTATTTTAGATTGATAGTCTGCGTCACTCGGGTCTCCGTCAAACATCGGCTCACATATATCAACTCCTTCAGCCGATAGAGCAATATCAAAACTATCTGTAGCCGAGCACATAGCAAACATAAATCCTCCTCCAATTACATAATCTCGAATTTTTTTAGCTACATCTAACTTCAGTTGCGAAACTTTTTGATAGCCTAACTTAGCTGCCATTTCTTCTGCTTCTTTCTTTTGTTGTATGTACCAAGGAGCATTTCTGTAAGCTCCAAAAAATTTTCCATATTGCCCGGTAAAATCTTCGTGATGCAAGTGTAACCACTCATACATTAGCAACGCATCGTTAAGAATTTCCTCATCATAAACCTCATCAAAAGGAATTTCAGCATATGTCAGCACTAATGTAACCGCATCGTCCCAAGGGTTTTTCCCTTTCGGGGTATAAACGGCAATCTTAGGAGCTTTTTCCAAAATCACAGTTTCCATATTAAGAGACGGACTACTGATTTCTGCCAAAATAGAATTTGCTTCTGCCTCAGAAAGTAATTCAAAACTCACCCCTCTTATTTGACATTCTTTCCTAATCTTATCCGTATCCGGAAGTAAAAATGAGCCTCCTCTATAATTTAAAAGCCAACTCACTTTATACTCTTGCTCTAAAACCCAATAAGTAATTCCGTAAGCTTTTAAATGATTTTTTTGAGACGACTCGTCCATCGGCAACAAAATAAAAGAAGCCTGAGCCTGCAAAAAGGTCAGTAAAAACAGACATCCAATAAATATTGATTTTGTGGACTTCATCAAAAATAAATTGCTCAAATATAAAAAATAATCTATACCCGTTTAAGTTCAGGTTACTTTTTAAACATAAAATAGACTGCCAAAACAAGAAAAACAAACGAAATCAAATGATTTATCCGAAATGTTTCATTTTTGAATACTAAAAGGGTAAACAACGCAAAGACAAACAAAGTAACCACTTCTTGAATTACTTTAAGTTGTAATAACGAGAACGGACCTCCGTTGCCATGATACCCTATTTTATTAGCGGGAATCATAAACATATATTCAAATAAAGCTATCCCCCAACTAATCAGAATAATAGCAATCAATCCCAATTTCTGAAAACTTTTCCACTCCGAAAATTTCAAATGTCCGTACCAAGCCAATGTCATAAAAATATTTGACACTACAAGCAGTGCAATGGTTAAAACTCCTTTCATCAGTATCCGGAATTATTTTTTGACTCTAATCTATAATCTATTGTAACAAATAAACCAAAAACAAGGCAGGAATAAAGTAAATCACAATCGTTCTTGCCCCATCATAATCTTTGGCAATGCGTTGTCCTAATAGCAGAAACAAAAGTGTCACACATGCTGTTACTCCGCTAATAAAAGCAATTTCCGTATTTTGATTAATCAGAATAGATAAAACACCAATCACAGCCAAAAAACCTGTAATCACTTCTAAAACAAGAACAAGACCAAGCGAAAAAGGAACTTTATCTTTAAGGAAAGTTTTTGAAAAATGAGACTTTAACCACTCTAAATTACCTCTCCAATCCAATATTTTATCCATTCCGGATTGTATAAAAGTAACAGCTAAAAAGGCTAAAATGATGATTTCGGTAATATGATTCATAAAACTATATTTTTTAAACAAAAATATGAAATTAAATTGACTGCAACAGACGAGTAAAATTTATTTGAATAAAAAACACAGATAATTATTTGAAAACAAAAAAGATAGTTGTACCTTTGCACTCCTTTTTTTGGCAATTTAAGGTTTCTTGAAAAAGGGTTTATTGTATTAAAAAAATGTATAACGCTTCTTTTGTCGTTTGCTATTAAAGAAACCTGACAGACAAGAGAATACAAATTTTAACTATCAGATTATGTCTGAACAAACACAAAACCCGGAAGAATTTTTAGCAAATTTTAACTGGGAAAACTATCAAGAAGGCATTGACAATGTTGATGCTAAAAAACTTAAAGAATTTGAGGAATTAGTTGACAAAACATTCATCTCTACTGACAACGAAGAGGTGGTTGAAGGAGTTGTTGTAAGAATCACGGACAGAGATGCGATTGTTGACATCAACGCAAAATCAGAAGGAGTAATCTCTCTGAATGAATTCCGTTACAACCCGAATCTTAAAGTTGGAGATAAAGTAGAAGTTCTTATTGATGTAAGAGAAGATAAAACAGGACAACTTGTTCTTTCTCACAAAAAAGCTCGCGTTATCAAAGCTTGGGATAGAGTTATTGCTGCTCACGAGTCAGGTGAAATCGTAAACGGATTCGTTAAGGCAAGAACTAAAGGAGGTATGATTGTAGATGTATTCGGAATCGAAGCTTTCTTACCTGGTTCTCAAATTGATGTGAAACCAATACGTGATTACGATCAATACGTAAACAAAACTATGGAATTCAAAGTGGTTAAAATCAACCATGAATTCAAAAACGTTGTGGTTTCTCACAAAGCTCTTATCGAAGCGGATATTGAAGAACAGAAAAAAGAAATCATCGGACAGCTTGAAAAAGGTCAAGTACTTGAAGGAGTTGTTAAAAACATCACTTCATACGGTGTATTCATCGATCTTGGAGGTGTTGATGGGCTTATCCACATTACTGACCTTTCTTGGTCAAGAATCAACCACCCAAGCGAAGTACTTGAATTAGACCAAAAACTTAATGTGGTAATCCTTGATTTTGATGAAGATAAATCAAGAATCCAATTAGGTTTAAAACAATTAAGTACTCACCCATGGGATGCTTTAGATCCGAACCTGAAAGTTGGAGATAAAGTAAAAGGTAAAGTGGTTGTTTTAGCTGATTACGGTGCGTTTATTGAAGTAGCGGAAGGCGTTGAAGGTCTTATCCACGTTTCTGAAATGTCTTGGTCAACTCACTTAAGAAGTGCTCAAGATTTCGTAAAAGTAGGTGACGAGGTTGAAGCTGTAATCCTTACTTTAGACAGAGAAGAAAGAAAAATGTCTTTAGGTATCAAACAACTTACTCCTGACCCTTGGACTGACATTACAGCTAAATACCCTGTAGGTTCTAAGCATACAGGAACTGTAAGAAACTTTACAAACTTTGGAGTGTTTGTTGAATTAGAAGAAGGAGTGGACGGACTTATCTATATCTCTGACCTTTCTTGGACTAAGAAAATCAAACATCCATCTGAATTTGTAAACGTAGGTGACAAATTGGATGTAGTTGTTTTAGAACTTGATGTTGAAGGAAGAAAACTTTCTTTAGGTCATAAACAAACTACTGAAAATCCTTGGGACAAATACGAAGACACTTTTGCTGTTGGAACTATCCACACAGGAACAATTGCTGAAATCGTAGATAAAGGAGCTACTGTTGAATTTAACGAAGATGTAGTAGCATTTATCCCTACTCGTCACTTAGAAAAAGAAGACGGCAAAAAACTTAAAAAAGGTGATACTGCCGAATTCAAAGTGATTGAGTTTAACAAAGAGTTCAAAAGAGTAGTAGCTTCTCACACGGCTATCTTCCGTGAAGAAGAAGAAAAAGCTGCAAAAGCTGCTGAAACATCTTCAAATCAAGTAGAAAAAACTACTTTAGGAGATATTGACGCTCTTGCTGAGCTTAAAGAAAAAATGGATAAAGAAAAATAATTTTTCATAATTGTTTTTTGGTTAAACAATGGTAATGCCTTTCGTCGTCATGGCGAAAGGCATTTATCTTTTCTGACAAACGCAATATTGCTTAGCCGGAAAAAATTGTATTTTTGAATTCTTAAAACACTGTCAAATGCAACAATTAGAGGAACTCCTGAAAGGAAAAGATTATATTAAATCTAACTTCAAGCTATCTAAAACTCAGCATTTATTAATTACAGCAAAAATAAACGGAATAAGCGGAAACTTTATCTTAGATACAGGAGCATCCAACAGTTGTGTGGATTTTCAGTTTGAAGAGTACTTTAAGCTCAAAACCCAAGAATCAAAAACTCAGGTAGCCGGAGCCGGAGCAGTAGGAATGCCTACAAAAATTTCCGAATACAATATTTTGACCATCGGAAGGTGGAAAGCCTATCAAATCAACATAGTTTTATTTGATTTAACCCATGTAAACGAAGCTCTTTCGTATGCTAAACAAAAACCCGTTCACGGAATTATAGGTGCTGACGTTCTTTTAGAAGGAAAAGCGATTATAGACTACAAAAACAGAAATTTGTTCCTAAAAAAACAAGATGTCCTCAAACGGAATTTACTCCTATTTTAATTCCTTCTCAAAATTTATTTTTTAACATTAATTCTGTAAAGCACACTATTCAGGTCTAATTACCACAAACTCAGAATATTGATGAAAGTATTGTGTTTTTTTATAAAATATTTTAAATTTACATCAAATTATAAATTGTGAAAAATATACTATACCTTTTGTTTTTTATAGCGGTTAGCTATAAAGCAACAGCACAGATAACTTATATTCCTGACCAAGGTTTTGAACAGCATCTTATCAATCTTAATATTGATAGTGACGGAATTATAAACGGGCAGGTGCTTACAAGTGATGTGGAGAATGTAACGGAGCTTATTATAGCGAATGGAGGAATTATATACAGCTTAACAGGAATACAAGATTTTACCTCTTTAGAAAAACTTGTTGTTAATT
>CAZVQI010000057.1:0-11634 GCA_964629155.1 uncultured Flavobacterium sp. | reverse complement strand
ATTCTATCCTCTTACCACTCCTCTATCAGCGCATTCCAACATTTCCGTGCTCTCCGCCTACCGCAATCCAACCCCACACATTCATTCTGACTCTGATTACCAATTCTGCGATCGATTTCCTAAATTACAACTGTTAAGAGGCGAAAAAACACACTTATGACAGTCAAAAATACAAGACCCCATACGACCTTCTTTCCTATCGGCAGACTCCCCTGGCTATTCTTTTTTATCGCCCTGATCTCCCCCTGGAACAACGCCCAAAGTCAACATCCCATCGAAGACGATATAAGACAAAATCAAACACCCTTGATTTCGGAAAGTCAATGGGAATTGATCCGTGAAGTGGCCCTGATGTACCCGGAACACACGCAGCTTTCGATCGCCGTCCTGGATTCTGACCGGGTAGAATTTGCCGGGGTCAGGAAAACCAACGATACCATCCGGAAGATTGAAAACCAGGATCACATATTCGAAACCGGATCGGTTAGCAAGGTTTTCACCGCCCTGCTGTTGTCCCATTTTGTGGCCGTGGACTCTCTGTCCCTGGACGATATCATTCAGGAAACGGTGGACCTCGACTGGAAGATCGAAGATCCAATCACCTTTCGTCAACTGGCCAATCACACGTCCGGGTTACCCAGGCTGCCGTCAAATCTCAATTTTTTCCTCGTCGATCCAGCCAACCCGTAGAAGGATTACGACGAAGCCATGTTGACCTCCTATTTGGCTGAAAATATGAGCCTCAACGCCCCGCCCGGCAGCCGATACGAATATTCGAACCTGGGTGCCGGACTCCTCGGGTACCTACTGGCCGAAATCGCAAATTCTCCCTACGAAGATTTACTCCAACGGTTGATTGTGCAAAAATACGGGATGACGTCGACCTCCACGGATCGGAACCAGTTGGAAGGAGAAGTGGTCAAAGGGCTCGATCCGAAGGGCGAGGTCACCTCGTACTGGGATCTGAATATTTTAAATGGAGCGGGTGGGATCCTTTCGACCGCAGAGGACCTGGCCCGGTTTGCCATGGGTCATTTCGACCCCAGAGATTCGGTCACCGCATTGACCGTAGTACCGACTTTTCGGGTGAACGAAAACATGCAAATGGGGCTGGGATGGCACCTCATTACCACGGAGGCCGGGGAACAATGGACCTGGCACAACGGCGGGACAGGTGGGTTTACCTCCTCCATCGCACTGGATTTGGAAAGCCGCGCCGGCGTAGTGGTCCTGACCAACGTTTCCACCTTTCATCCCCAAATGCGGGAAATCGACAACCTGTGTTTCCTGCTTCTGGAAGCACTGCAAAAAGATTGATCCACCGACCGCAGCAAAAAGTACACGGCGAACGCAGCGTATCCGAAGCGACCGTTGCCTATCTAACTCAAGTTCCTAAAAATGACCTTGTAGATGCTACATGTGAAAAATAAAATGGTCTCTGTTACTTTTTTTGCTGAAAAAAAGTAACCAAAAAAGCAGACATCGAAACAAACTGAAGTAAAACATGATTGGCAGCCAGAATTTCATCTCCAAAACGGGCTCCCTGATCCGCAAACCATGCAAAACCACCCAGCAATGCAAAAGTACGAATCATAATATCTCCATTGACTTTAAAAATAGCAACCACCCGAGCCCGATCAATGATCTGTATCCAAAGTTCTTTCAACCTTTGCAATGGGTACTTCAACTGAAGATTCCGACGAATCAAATACCAGGCATAAAATAATGCAGTCCACTCTGCTAATAGAGTACCCAGTGCAATGCCCTTTATGCCATAACCAAAACCGATCACAAAAAGAACATTGAGCACGATATTCAGACCATTGAGAAAAAGCTGAACCCACATCAGCTCACGGGCCCATCCCATACCGATCAAGCCTCCCAGCAATGAATATGTAATCAAGGTAGCTGGTGCTCCCCATATCCGGATATAAAAATACTGACTCACAAGGCTTTTCACTTCATCACTGGCACTCATCAGCCACACCACTCCACGTCCGATCAGAGACTGAAACAGAATGAGCAAGAGTCCAATCCCCAATCCCAGAAGCACTGAACGATATAACACCGACAGCACTTCTTGCGGTCACCTGCGCCCCGGGCCTGAGCAATAAACCCCGTCGTTCCCATTCTCAAAAATCCAAAACCCCAGTATACAAAACTAAAAACGAGCGTTGCCAATGCTATCGCCCCCTAATCCGCAGCATCCCCTGTTTGTCCGATCGTAGCCGTATCCGCTAGTCCCAATAGGGGAGCCGATGCATTAGCAAGTATAATCGGGATGGCAAGACGAATGATTTTTTTGTGATTGGAAAAACGACTCATAGAATGAAATTATGGCAGCAAAAGTACAGAAATTATGCTCAATCAGCGTATGAGAAATACTGACAGACAGGAAATCAAAATAAATCCTGCCACACCAAAACATGATGATTACCATCACAAAGACATGCCATAACCTATATATGTGTTCTTTCAATCTTTATACTACAGAGATCATCGAATTTCTTCTCTCATAAAAGTCCGATAAGATAAAGCAAAACAAACTATGGTCGATGCAATCAATCCAGTCAGCTGAGGCCATACTATCAACAAACTCTGCCCCAGTGATAAAGAGCCAGGGATCGCGCCCCTCACCTGTTCCATTGACAAAGGACTCAGGCTCCGGATCGACGGCACCAAAACAGTGGCTGTTGCATCTGCGTATAATTGACTCGGCAATACCCGAAGCAGATTATAAATCCACTTCTGATAATACGATATCTGTTCAGGTGTCGCCATTTCTCCCGGCATTATCGCCCTGGAAATAAGACTAAGAAATATTTGATAAAAAACGGTAAAAAACAACCAAACTGCAATGGACGTCAAAGCCGAAGTAGTCGCTTGTCTGAATCGCACTGAAAAAAATATCGACAGGTTCAGCCAAAAAGCGACATAAAGAACACTGAGAAAAATAAAAAATAATACTCGGATGAATTCGGATGCAGAAGGGGGAATTCCAACAATGACCAAACCAAGCCCCATCACTAAAAATCCCAACGCAAAAAACAAAACACTGATCACCAGCAGTGCAGCTACAAATTTTGAATTGATCAGATAATCCCGATGAATAGGCTGAGACATAACCCTGCTAAGAGTTCCGCTGGTTTTTTCAGAATTGATCGCATCAAATCCCATACTGATGCCCAATAAAGGACCAATAAACCCAATAAATACATGAAATGGGGGAAGAGTACCATCCGACAAAGTAAAAAGCTGCAGAAAGAAAAACTCCGATTCCAGCTCTCGTGGTACCGCTCCCTTACTTATAGCACTGACGGAAGTATACAGAGATCCCATACACGTCAAAAGAATAAGAATGAGCAAAATTTTAAAGCGCCAGCTCCTCACATGATCCGACACTTCCTTACTCACCATCATCCAAAAAGGGTGGCTGACACGGTCAAAACCTGCTGTGGTGTCAATCGCGAATCTTTCAGACCGAATACGTTTCCACCATGCTGCAAGACCAGATTGCTCAACAATTGATCGTATAGAATTGCCCATAACTTAAATTTTTCCTCCTTCAAAATACCGGTGATAAATTTCATCCAGACCATACTCCTTCGTTGATAGCCGGTTCAAATCAAGTCCGGCTTCTACCGTTTTTCGTGCAATTTCCGCACTGACATCCTGGTGACATCCCATTATAATCCTGCCATTTTGAAAGTCGAAGGATTCCACCTCTTCCATATTCTGGAGCTGTTCTCTGAGCTGGTCCAGGCGCATTGAAAAATCTTCAGCTGGAATTCCATTGTTATTGCCGGATACTTCCGCCTCTATGATCAGAGGGGCCTCTTCAAAAAGCGTCTGAGACAAGGATTGAATATTTCCCTCCGCCAACAATTTTCCTTTTACAAATATTCCTACCCGGTCACATACTTGCTGCACCTGATGCAAATGATGTGAAGAAAGCAATACAGTGATCCCCTGTTCTTTGCTCAAGGTCACAATCAAATCCAAAAATTCCCGTACACCTTCCGGATCAATCCCAAGCGTCGGCTCATCGAGGATAATAATCTTCGGATTTTTGATCAGCACTTCAGCCAGCCCCAATCGCTGACTCATACCTTTCGAATACTCTCCGACTTTTTTATCTTTTGCCTCATACAGTCCCACTTCTTTTAGCAACTGAATTCCTCTGAGCCGTGCTTCCTTTTCCGGAATACTATTCAAACGCGCGATATATATTAAATTTTCAAAACCGCTTCGATCTTCATAAAATCCAAGGTGATCCGGCATATACCCCACCATTTTTTTCACTTCAATGGGATGTCGGATGGAGTTGATCCCATTAACTTTCACCTCACCTGAAGTAGGCTCTGTCAATCCCAGAATCATCAGTATAGTAGTTGATTTACCGGCTCCGTTAGGCCCCAGCAAACCAAATACCTCCCCTTCATAAATTTTCAATTTCAACCGATCAACTGCTGTTAGATCGTGATATTTTTTGGTAAGTTCATTCAATTCGATCACACAGTTCCGAGTCATATTATCTTCTACCATATTTTCGAAACAAAGAATAAACACTGCCCAAAGCTGCCATAATAATCAATATACCTACCCAACCCCAAAGCAACGGAGTCTTCACAGTCACCCGAAATGATGCTTCTGCCGAAGTCTCCGGCGTAGAAGCTTCCAGACGAGTAACATAATCTCCTGCGATCGCATTTTTGTCTGCATGAATAGTAGCATACACCTTAGCGGATCCTCCGGGCTCAAGATGATCTACCTTATCGGGTTCGAAAGCAACTTTCCAATTCGTAGGCGTGGACGATTTCATTTCGATATTCTCAAGGGGAGACGATCCGGTATTTTGAAGAACCAACTCTACCTGACGATCACTTCCTGCAGTAATATTGGTACTCAATACTCCTTTGGGCGTACTCATTTCCATATCGTAAGACCCTGTAATCACAACCTCAAGATCCAAGTCAGCAGAGGTATTAGGAGTCGAAGCTTGAATAGGAATATTATAAGTTCCCGCTTTCACCTGGTGTGGTGCTTTGATTTCAATGGTAATATCCTCAGTGGAATTAGGATTGATGCTCACCGATGAAACCTGTTTATAATTGGCCTTAAACACAATATTCCATCCTCTTTCAGCCCTGGACCTGAGAGCATAGACCTGTTCTTCAGTGGTACTATTGCGCAGAGAAGCATTAAATGTAAAAGTGGAATTGGCCGCCCCCTCCATATTGGCTTGTTGGGTGGAAAATTCGGTCTTAAAAGTTCCTTGCTCCGACACAATAATCGTCAAAAGCAGACGATCATAACCACCCGCAACCACCTGAAACTGATAAGTTCCTTTTTCTACCACAAAAGGGACATTGATATTCAAGGACATTGTTTTCTTCTCTGAGGGCAGCACAGAAATTTTACCCACACTCCACCCACCGGATTTCAGCTCATGATCCCACCCTTCCGGTACATTCACAAGGGATATTTGTGCGGTTTGAGCTGATCCGGAATTGTTGATCAAATCGATTGTATAGTCAATAGATTCTCCGGGTGGCACAGTGATTTCCGGATAAGGGGTATAAAGCTTTAAACTCTGTGCTCCTGCCTGAAAGCCGGCAAATAATAAACAAACTGTAAAAAAGAGAAAGGTCAACGAAAATTTTGCACAAGTTCTCATATCTAATACTACTATCAATACTAAATGAAATTACAAGTACATGTGCTAAAATAAAAAATCAACTATTAATCAAAAACAATTTCAATAAAATTTTTGGGTTCTTCATCAGACAACGTGCCATAAAACACTTTATAATCACACCTTCTGAACATCCAAATCCTCTCCGACCCATCTTCATATACAATGATTATTTCTATACCATCCAATATAACACCATATCGATTTCACGGACTCTCCGAAGATTTTGCATCTTTTCACTTTATAACATCATCCATTTTCATCTGGCACTGACCACACCGCATGACTTGATCCATGCCGATCCACAGACCATAGACTGCTCTTACACTTACCATTTCCCCCAACATTTGATCCAGCCAGCGATCTTTCTGAGTAGAAAGAAAGACAGGATCCGTCAACAGTTTCTGATATTCTGCAAACGAAGTTTCATCTATAAAGTGCGCGTGACCTTTCGTTTTCAGATAAATTTGATCTTTTTCCAAAAAACCGATCTCGAAATACTTCCGAAGGAACTTCGGTGAAAACGGATAATCTTTTTCAAAAGTGGTATAATAAGTGGAAAACTGAAGTTCGCCCTTCACAAAACGGCGGATCCAGTTTGTTTCGATATAATTCAGTAGCCATTCCTGATGAGCACAGAGCTCATCGGACCCTTCTTTACACCGACTACATCGGAAATACAGATTTTTTTTATCCCTTTTAAATTGTACCGTAGTCACATTTCTGTGGTTATCCTCATCTGTCATATTGATATAGAGGAAATTAGGATGGTCGGTAAAAATTTCTACTTCCTCTCCCCAAAACGGCTCAATATGTGTGGCTCCAATGTCATCTACATCCTGCAAAAAAGACAGGGGGCGATATATTTTTCGGAAATGATTTGCCTTTCCCCATTCCAACAAGCTCCCTCTCATTTGCACTTTCTTTTGTTTTTCCCGCCGTCCTGAGTCAAAAGCTTCAATATCATGCAGAATATCAGGATTGTTCAATAATACTAAAACCATTCCTGCCAGATGTCGACAATATTTAACTTTTCCGCAATCACATCTCATGTTGGTGATCTGTCCTCCGGAAAATTCAATTGAAGCGGAAACATTTCTATAAAATGCCGTCACACTTTTGTTATTACCGTTGATTTCAAGGATTTCCGTAATCTGATACTTCCCCATTGATAATTCGAGAGGAGAAAAATAATGAAGGCTGCAGCTCAATGTCTTTTTAGAAATCATTAGATTAATACATGCGATCAGAATATTTCCAAACGTAAAGAAAACACTGGAATATTCCGAAAACACCCGGAATAAATCGCTCTAAAACAATATTTTCCAGGTCGGAAATGCTGCAACTTCCGACGCCTTGGATCTGAACCTGTCTGCCGTGAGAAGGCACAGGCAGGCAAATATAATTTCATGGACAATACAGGCCAGAGCGATAGCCGGGGCTTCACCTGTTCTGTTTTAAAAAAAACCGGAAGCGGCTCTATCACTACTCAAACAAACTGATCAAAGCATCTTTATCCAAAGTTTTGAAGACATTCTCATCTGTCTGAATCAGATCATCTGCCAATTGATTCTTTTTTGCCTGCAGATGTATTATTTTTTCCTCCACCGTATCCTTACAGATCAGGCGGTAGGCAAACACAGGATTGGTCTGCCCGATCCGATGGGTTCGATCGATCGCCTGAGCTTCTACAGCAGGATTCCACCACGGATCCAGTAAATACACAAAATCAGCCTTGGTCAAATTCAATCCCGTATTCCCTGCTTTTAGACTCAACAGAAAAATCTTTTGCATCGGATCTTCATTGAAAGAATCGATGACTTCCTGCCTTCGCGTTGTACTCCCGTCGAGATAGGCATATTTATACCCTTCCCGGTCCAACCGCTCCCGAACCAGAGCCAGCATTGAAGTAAATTGAGAAAATACAAGAACTGAATGATTTTCACCATCTACCACCTCCCGGATTTGCTCCATCAAAGTATCAATTTTCACCGATGATTCCGGTAATTTCTTGTTCTCCCCATTCTTCCTATCAAGTAAAGCCGGTGAATTACAAATTTGCCGAAGTTTCAAAAGACCGTCTAAAACCTTAATTTTAATCTGCTCCAGGTTTGCTTCACTCAGGAGACCGGCTCTGATTTCGTTCTTCATCTTCTCATATAGCGCACGCTGCTCACGATCCATTTCACAATAAAGAATACTTTCAGTGCGCGGTGGCAGATCTTTGGCAACTTGTCCTTTCGTACGACGAAGCAAAAAAGGATGAACGATATTTTGCAACAAAGACTTAGCCTCCTGATCACCATGCCTGTCAATAGGATCAGCAAATCTTCTTCGAAATTGAGTTTTATTCCCCAGCAGACCCGGATTGATAAAATTGAACTGGGCGAAGAGATCCATCGTACTATTTTCAACGGGCGTCCCGGTCATCGTCAGTTTATGATCGGCAGACAGCTGGACCACGGCACGATAACGTTAAGAAGACGGATTTTTGATCGCTTGAGATTCATCCAAGACAACATAATGAAATCTGTATTTTCGGAGCCACGAAATATCATTGGTCACAGTACCATACGTGCTGATAATAATATCATATGTGTCGAAATTTTCTTCGTTTTTATCACGCTGCACGCCATGATGGATCAAATATGTCATTTCCGGTGAAAATTTTTCGATCTCCGCTGCCCAATTATGCATCAGTGACCGCGGCACTACGATCAAATTGGCAGCAGTATGATTGTCCTTCACATCGGTGAGCAGAGTCAGCACTTGAAGCGTCTTTCCAAGTCCCATATCATCCGCCAAACACCCTCCAAAACCATATTCATTCAAAAATTTCAGCCACTGAAATCCATCCTTCTGATAAGGTCGAAGATCGGCTTTCACTCCTTTTGGCAGATCAAATATTTTCATCTCCTTAAAATGGACCAACCGAGATTTTTTTTCTTCTATTTCCCGACGGATATCTGACTTAGCATCGATCTCCAAATACTGATCAACAATATTGAAATGAAGTTTGGAAAGCTTTATCTCACCCTGTGACACCTCAGCAGAACCAAGCAAATCAAACATCTTCACCCACTATTCCTCAGGAATGATTCCGTATGTTCCGTCCTCCAGAAGCACCGATTTTTCGCCCTTCATGACGGCTTTGATCCAGTTCTTTTGCGGTACAATAATATCTCCGTATCGGATCGTGAAATGAATATCAAACCAGTCTGTCCCCGACTCTACCTGCTGAATGATCTCCGCCCGATGAGGAGAAAAAGAAAAACCATCCAAATCATTCCATCCTTCCACGATGACACCGGCATCTTGACAAATTTCAGATAATGTCAAAAACCATTGATTTCTCCGGAAACAATTAATATAAAGTGAATAAAAACCCAGCGATTCCGTTCTTCGATCCATTTCCGGATGGAGATCCCGGAGCCATTCCAGAAACTCCCTCCTTACTTCCGGATCCGGAGCAGCAATATAATAAGGATCTTGAGTCGCCGGTTGGCACAGTTCTCCCAAAACATTTACGCGAATCGTCTCATCATCAGTCCCCATGAGATATGGATAGAAATAAATCTGATTGTTCCGCTGAGAGAGACGTATTATCCTTTGAGAAATCTCCGGAAATTCCACTGTGCCTTCCTCCAGATTTTCAGGTGGTATCTTATATTTATTCACAAGAGTACTGACCATCCTACGGGCATTTCCTTTTTGATCTGCAGGAAATAAGAATTTCCATCCCGGCGTCTCTTCCTGCAAAAACTCCAGGATAGAAACATCAGAATATACGTAAGCTTTGTTTTCGGTCACTAAAAATAAAGGATGTAACAAAAACTTTCTTTTCTTGCCTTTATTTTTCGTCAGAAAGTCAAGATTAATCGATACAAAAATCCCATCATTACTTTCATCAATCTCCAAATTCATCTGCAAAGGTTTCTCTGCAAATTCGAACAGTATCAAATCCTTTTTTCGAACCCTTTCAACGGCATTGAATCTCCCCGTGTTAAAATAATGGATACAATCCTTCCACTCGCCCATACGCTCCCGCAAAAAAGTGAGCTTTTCCGATATTTCCAGGTAATACATATCGTTGTTGAAACTCAGTTTAGTGCCGTTGATATTTTCCAGATCAAACTGAAGTGATTTCGGAATACCCGCGGGTTCTTCCGTACGCCGAATGTGAGCTGTCAGCTTTTTTTCATCGTTAGACAACCGTCCTTCCAAATAATTTAAATTTATACGATTCTCACTCCGCGACCACATAATCGCTGATCCGATGTTCTCTCCTTCTTTCCCATACATTTCATCCAGCCAAACCTCTTTCTGAGAAGGTGAATTCCCAGGATTTCCAAAAACCTTTTCATAATGCTCCAATGAATCCTCATCCACCATTATTAGATTTTCCTTTGATCTCAGGTAAATCTTGTTTTTATCATAAAATCCGATGTAGAAATGTTTTTGAAGAAATCCTAAAGAAAAAGGATGACTTTTGGTGAATTTTTCATACTGAGATAAGACATTCAATTCCCGACGAATGAATAATTCAATCCAAAAAGTGTCAATGGTCAAAAACAACCATTCTTGGTGGGCGCATAAAGTATTTGATATTTCCTTACATGCATCACATTTGAGATACAATTTCCCTTTTTCCCACTTAAATTGAATAACCGCTGCCACCTCATCTTCGTGATATTCTTCAGTCACCGCCATATTGAGGAGGTTCTCGTGACTGGCATATGTCTCCACCGTCTCTCCCATGAAGTAATCATCCGTACAATATCCCAGATCTTCTACTTCATCTATAAAAGTGTCAGGGTCAAGAACCTGTCGATAAACGGGGTTCGATGCATTTCGGGGGTGAATTTAGAGAGAAGTTTCAATGCCATCCAACATTACCCGGATCGTGCTGTTTTAAAGACCAGAGAATTATTGAATCAAGAGGAAGAGCAAATGACCAGGATAACAGGAAAAGACATCATCGAATTGGGGTATAAACCGGGGAAATGGTTTAAAGAGGCCATAGCCCATGTGAACACATATCAGTTGAGGGGAGAGGAACTCATCGACTATTTGGATTCGGTTCGACCCGAGATCGTTACACCGCATGCCACTCCGCTGCCCTTTCATATGAACATCCGGGCAGAGAATGAGGAAGAAAAGGCTAATGTGGAAAGCGTAGAAGCGACCATGAATGAATTGATGAAAACGCCTACGATCGTCAACGGAGCGGTGATGCCCGATGCCTGTCCGTCGGGCGAAGTGGGGCAAATTCCCGTGGGAGGTGTCGTCGCTACCCAAAATGCCATCCATCCGGCGATGCACAGCGCGGACATCTGTTGTTCGGTCATGCTGACCAACATGGGATTTATACCGCCCAAAACCGTCCTGGATGTTGCGCATTCGGTGACCCATTTTGGCGGAGGTGGCCGTCCCGAATTTTCCACGTTACCCCGCGAGCTGGAGGCAAAATTAAAATCCAACAAATACCTTCGGGACAATACCAGTCTGGAATTGGCCCGGCACCATCTCGGTACGCAAGGCGATGGGAACCATTTTTTATCGGTAGGACAATCCGCCCGGACCGGCGAGACCATCCTGGTCACCCATCACGGTAGCCGGGGCCTGGGGGCTTATTTGTACAAGCAGGGGATGCAGGTAGCGGAGAAATTCAGACGTGAAATTTCCCCCGAAACGAAATGCCGAAATGCCTGGATTCCGTTTGACACCGATGAAGGTCAGGCGTACTGGGAGGCGTTGCAGGTGATCCGGGAGTGGACAAAACTCAACCATGAAATCATTCACGATGCAACGGTGCAGGAACTAAAATCAGACATCTCAGAACGATTTTGGAACGAACACAATTTTGTTTTTCGGGATGGAGACCTTTTTTACCACGCCAAAGGGGCCACGCCGATCGAGGAAAAATTTGTTCCGGACAG
>CAZVQI010000056.1:0-11764 GCA_964629155.1 uncultured Flavobacterium sp. | reverse complement strand
AAGAACTAATATATTGATTGGGGCAGTTAGCTTCATAAGCTCTGTAACTTCCTCCGGCATTAAAGACAATTACTCCGTTGGCTCCTACTCCGGCTGTAGTAATCAGAACCGCATTAGAAGGGTGTTGGAGTGAGCTATAAAGAGGAAGCTCCATATTTACCGAAAAAAAAAAGGGTAATTAGGCACAAACGGATTGTTGTGTCGAACAGTGTCGCTTTCGCAACCAATTATCACTGCAAAAAACATCAAAATCAAGACACAAGTAGTACGGCTCATAAAAAAACATCTAAATAATTGCAAATTTAAAAATAATAATCGTATCTTTGGTTTATTATAAAAGGACAATGCTTATATAACGACTAAAAAATAAAAATAGTATTAAAACTAAGAATCCCAAGCTGTTTTTGGGATTCTTTCTATTTATAAAATAAGGAATTATGGCAAAAGTATCGTATTACACAGCAGAGGGATTAAAAAAATTAAAGGAAGAGTTAGATTATCTGAAATCGGTAGAGCGTCCGAAAGCTTCGCAAGCAATTGCCGAAGCTCGCGACAAAGGGGATCTGTCTGAAAATGCGGAATATGATGCCGCAAAAGAAGCTCAAGGGCTTTTGGAAATGAGGATTTCTAAACTGGAGGAGTTGTATGCTAATGCCAGACTTATTGACGAATCTCAACTTGATGTATCAAAAGTGTTGGTGTTGTCTAAGGTTAAAATCAGAAACCTTGCCAACAAAATGGAATTTGTTTATACATTGGTTGCAGAAAGCGAAGCGGATCTCAAAAGCGGAAAAATATCTGTTACTTCACCTATCGGTAAAGGACTTTTGGGAAAATCGGTAGGAGAGATTGCGGAGATTACTGTGCCTAACGGAAAACTACAATTTGAAATATTAGAAATTACCAGAGAATAAAAATATGAGTTCTGTATTTACCAAAATTATCAATCGTGAAATTCCGGGCTATATTGTAGCAGAAAACGATAAGTTTATTGCGTTTTTGGATGTAAATCCAAATGCAAAAGGACATACACTTTGTGTTCCGAAGCAAGAAATCAATAAGATTTTTGATATGGAACAACCACATTATATGGAGCTGATGAAGTTTGCCTATGATGTGTCAAAAGCTCTGGAAAAAACAGTTGTTTGTAAAAGGGTAGGGATGGCAGTTGTCGGGCTTGAGGTTCCGCATGTGCACGTACATTTGATTCCGCTTAATGAGATGAAAGAAATGACCTTTCAACATAAGGTGAAACTCTCTCCGGAGGAATTTGAGCAACTGGCTAATGAAATTAAAGCCAATTTTTCGGCAAGTTAAAAAATAAGATTATTTGATATAAAAAATCCACATCGGTTTAGATGTGGATTTTTATTTTATAGAGATGTATTAAACAATTTCTTCGGATGTAAAGCGCAATTTTACGCTCGGGTATTTTTGTTGCGTCATTTGTATTGAAAAATCAGAATCCGCTAAAAATACTAATTGCCCTTGTTTGTCTTTGGCCAAAAACTTTTGTTTTACTCTTAAGAATTCTGCAAACTCTTCGTTTTTAGGGTTTTCTGCTTTAACCCAACATGCCTTGTAAGCAGGAAAGTTTTCGTAAGAACATTTAGCTCCGTATTCGTGCTCTAAGCGATATTGAATAACCTCGTATTGCAACGCTCCAACAGTTCCGATTACTTTTCGTCCATTCATTTCGAGTGTAAAGAGTTGAGCGACACCTTCGTCCATAAGTTGGTCGATTCCTTTTTCCAACTGTTTTGACTTCATTGGGTCTGCATTGTTGATATAGCGGAAATGTTCGGGAGAAAAACTCGGAATTCCCCTGAAATTCATTACTTCGCCTTCGGTAAGCGTGTCCCCGATTTTGAAGTTTCCGGTATCGTGCAACCCGACAATATCTCCTGCATAAGAAGTGTCAATAACTTCTTTCTTTTCTGCAAAAAAAGCATTAGGTGAAGAAAACTTCAGGTTTTTACCTAAACGAACGTGTAAATAAGGTTTATTTTTTTCAAATGTTCCGGATACAATCTTAACAAAAGCCAATCGATCTCTGTGTTTAGGATCCATATTCGCATGGATTTTAAACACAAACCCCGAAAACTTGTTTTCTTCCGGTTTCACTAATCTTGTATCTGATTCTTTAGATCTCGGAGCAGGAGCAATTTCAATAAAACAGTCTAAAAGCTCACGTACTCCAAAGTTATTTAAGGCAGAACCAAAAAATACAGGTTGCAGATTTCCGGTTAAGTATTCGTTTCGGTCGAATTCGGGGTAAACTTCTGCAACTAATTCTAATTCCTCACGAAGTTTTTGGGCAGGCTTTTCTCCAATGATTTTCTCCAGTTCAGGATTAGACAAATCATCGAATTTGATGGTTTCTTCAATATTCCGTTTGCTGTCTCCCGTAAAAAGGTTAATGTTTTTTTCCCAGATGTTATAAATACCCTTAAAATCATATCCCATACCAATCGGGAAACTAAGTGGAGTAACTCTCAGTTTCAGTTTTTGTTCCACCTCGTCCATCAAGTCAAAGGCATCTTTTCCTTCACGGTCTAATTTGTTGATAAAAACAATCATCGGGATATTTCTCATCCGACACACTTCAACCAATTTCTCGGTTTGTTCCTCCACCCCTTTTCCTACGTCAATCACAACAATTACACTATCAACTGCTGTAAGTGTACGGAAAGTATCTTCAGCAAAGTCTTTATGCCCCGGAGTATCAAGAATATTGATTTTTTTGTCTTTATAGTTAAAAGCCAAAACGGAGGTAGCCACCGAAATCCCTCTTTGTCTTTCGATTTCCATAAAGTCGGAAGTTGCTCCTTTTTTGATTTTATTGCTTTTAACTGCTCCTGCTTCCTGAATAGCCCCTCCAAAAAGCAATAACTTTTCCGTTAATGTGGTTTTACCCGCATCAGGGTGGGCAATTACTCCGAACGTACGTCTTTTGTTTATTTCGTCTATAAAACTCATAGCTTTTTAAAAGAAGTGCAAAAGTAACGGTTTTATTTATGATTAACCACAAAGTATCAATAAAATAAAGAATTTAAATGAGCTTAAAATGTTGTAAAAATCGCTTGTGGTGCGGAATTGAGAGTTATCAGTTTAAAGAAAAATTTGTTGTTTGGAATCTGAATTTTTATGATGAAGGATCATTTTTAGGAGCTAACTATAATTATATTTTCTATATATTTGCTTCTTATCTGAACCTGACAATATGGGATTAGTTTCTGCAAAAGAAATAGCAAAAGTTATAAAAGTTGATAAGTACGGATTTGTGGGGACATTTCTGGGTTGGACACTTATGAAAATTCTCCGTATTTCTGAACTCAACAAGATTTATGACAGAAACAAACACTTGCAAGGGACAGACTTTTTAAATGCCATTCTGGATGAGTTTCAAATCAAATTTGAAATTCCTGAAGAAGACCTAAAAAGAATACCTAAAGAGGGTGCGTATATTACTATTTCAAATCATCCGCTTGGAGGAATTGACGGAATATTACTCCTTAAGTTAATGCTCGAAAGAGAACCTGACTTTAGAATTATTGCTAATTTTTTACTTCATAGAATTGAGCCGCTCAAACCTTACATAATGCCTGTAAATCCGTTTGAGAATCATAAAAATGAAAAATCAAGCGTTGTAGGGATTAAAGAAACACTCCGTCATTTGAGTGATAATAAACCTTTAGGTATTTTTCCGGCAGGAGAGGTTTCTACTTATAAAGATGATGAACTTATTGTGGATAAACCATGGGAAGAAGGAGCTATCAAAATCATCAAGAAAGCTCAGGTTCCTGTAATACCGATTTATTTTCATGCTAAAAACAGCAGACTTTTTTATTTATTGTCGAAGTTAAACGATACTTTAAGAACAGCAAAGCTCCCGTCAGAGTTGCTTACTCAAAAAAAGAGAGTTATTAAGGTACGTATCGGAAGACCTATTAGTGTAAGCGAGCAAAATGAGCATTCTTCATCTGTTGAAGAGTTTGGAGAGTTTTTGCGCAAGAAAACCTATATGCTTGCAAATGCTTTTCAAAAGCCGACAGGAAAAATTCTCAACACACAAAACATTATTCCGAAAACTAATAAACCTCCTAAAGAGATAGTAAAACCTGCTAATCAAGATAAAATTATCGAGGAAATTGCAGAACTCCGCAAAGGAGATTACCGACTTTTGCAGAGCAAGAATTATGAAGTATTTTTTGTTAATGCAGAAAAAATTCCAAATATTTTGTACGAAATAGGGAGGTTACGAGAAATCACTTTCCGAGAAATCGGAGAAGGAACCAATCAGTCTATAGACATTGATAAATATGACCAATATTACCATCATATGTTCTTGTGGGATGATGATGTTCAGAAAATTGCAGGAGCATATCGTATGGGGTTAGGGGCAGAAATTTTCCCAAAATACGGAATAAGTGGTTTTTATCTTCAGGAACTTTTCCGTTTTGAGAATGAATTGCACGATATGATGCATAAGTCTATTGAGATGGGACGTGCTTTTATTACAAGCGAGTATCAACAAAAACCAATGCCTCTTTTTTTGCTTTGGAAGGGAATTGTTCATACTACATTGCGCTATCCGGAACACAAATATTTAATAGGAGGGGTGAGTATCAGCGATCAATTTTCGGATTTTTCTAAATCACTGATGATTGAGTTTATGAAGTCTCACTACTATGACCCATACGTAGCTCAGTACGTTCACCCGAAAAAAGAATATAAAGTAAAGCTCAAAGATGCCGATAAAGATTTTGTTTTTAACGAAACCAAAGCTGATTTGAACAAATTCGATAAAATTATTGATGAAATAGAGCCGGATAACTTACGTCTTCCGGTGCTTATCAAAAAATACATTAAACAAAACGCAAAAGTGGTCGCCTTTAATGTAGATCCTCTTTTTAATAATTCAGTGGACGGGTTAATGTATATCAGAATAGCTGATTTGCCGGAAAGTACCGTAAAGCCTGTATTAGAAGAATTCCAAAAAGAACTGGAAAAAAAGCTGGGTAAAAAATAATTCTTTTAATAAAATCGAATTTTATTTTTCTGATTGAGCTATCTTAAAGCCGATGGTTTGTAGGTCTTCCCAAAATTTTGGATAAGATTTTGAAACCACTTCTGCTTCTTTAATGGTCAGGCTTGTTTTTAGGGCTAAAGGAGCAAAAGCCATAGCCATTCTGTGATCCTGATAGGTTGCAACGGATGTTGATTCTAAAATACGATGATTAGGTTTTAAAATTAAAGAATCATCGGTTGTTTCTACTTTTCCGCCTAATTTTTCTATTTCGTTTTTAAGAGCCGAAAGTCGGTCTGTTTCTTTAATTTTTAAGGTATGTAATCCGTGTAGATGACAACCAATTCCTAATCCGAAACACGTAACTGCAATGGTTTGAGCAATATCGGGAGAATCTTTGAGGTCTAAAGCTAAAATTTCAGGTCTATGGATTTGAGCTTTTGTAAGTGTGACGGATGAGTCATTATTAAAAGTTGTTTCTACTCCGAAGTATTTGTATATATCTGTCAAAACTCTGTCTGCTTGAAAGCTGTTTTGTTTAAAAGAAGACAAAGTAACAGTTGTCCCTGTTTTACTTAAAGCAATAATAGAATAAAAGTATGAAGCACTGCTCCAATCGCTTTCTACAATTATTTTTTTATCGGAAAGCACAGAAGATTTTAAAATCTTTATATGATTGTCTTTAAAAACAGCTTGAACTCCAATTTGGTTGAGCAAAGCTAACGACATTTTGATGTAAGGCAGAGAAGTAATTTTTCCTTCTAATATAATTTCCAATCCGTTTTCGAGCTTAGGAGCAATCAAAATGAGAGCCGAAATATATTGGCTACTTATATGAGCCGGAACGGAAATTTTATTTTTTGTAAGAGGTTTTCCCTTGATTTTTAAAGGGGGGAAGCCTTCGTTTTCGAGGTATTCAATTTCAGCCCCCATTTCTCTTAAAGCATTAACCAAGACAGCTATCGGTCGTTCTTTCATACGGGAAGAGCCGGAAAGAATAACTTCTCTGTCGGGTTGAGCAGAGAAATAGGCTGTCAGAAATCGCATTGCTGTTCCCGAATGATGAATATCAATATAATTGCTCGTATTTTCCAAAGCTTTTTTCATCAGAATCGTATCAGCAGCATCTGATAAATTTTCAATGGTAAGTTGAGGAAACAGAGCTTGCAAAAGCAATAAGCGATTACTTTCAGATTTTGAACCTGAAATGATAATATGGGTGTTTTTTATCTCTGAAATTTTTGAAAGAACTACATCCAATATTTTATTTTTTAGACATAAACATAATCAAATCAATTAATCGGGAAGAATATCCTATTTCGTTGTCATACCATCCTACCACCTTTACCATATCATCAATTACCGAAGTAAGTTCAGAATCGAATAGGCAAGAAAGTCTGTTTCCTAAGATATCAACAGAAACAATAGGGTCTTGAGTGTATCCTAAAATTCCTTTTAATTCGCCTTCGGCAGCTTCTTTAAAAGCTCGATTGATTTCTTCAATAGTTACTTTTCTTCTGACATGACAAGTAATATCAGTGAGAGAACCATCGGGTACGGGAACCCTGATTCCACACCCTCCGATTTTATTACTCAAAGTAGGGAAGATTTTTGTTAGAGCTTTAGCTGCTCCGGTAGTTGTCGGAACAATAGATTGGGCTGCTCCTCGAGCTCTTCGCAAGTCTTTGTGAGGAACATCGTGCAGACTTTGGTCTGTAGTATAAGAATGAACGGTGGTAATATATGCCTGTTCTATTCCGCAAAGTTCGTCTAAAACTTTGAGCATTGGAGCGGCATTGTTAGTGGTACAACTTGCATTAGAAACGATTTTCTCGCTTCCGTCCAAGATGTTGTGGTTTACTCCTAATACAACGGTTTTTATTTTGTCATCTTCAGGAGGAACTGATAAAATTACCTTTTTAGCTCCTGCCAAAATATGTTGATATAAAAGCCCGAAAGTTTTGTGTTTCCCTGTGCATTCTATAACAAAATCGACATCTGAATCCTTCCAAGGTAAATCTGCTATATTTTTTTCGTGGAAAAAACGGAATTTTTTTCCTTCTATACACAGATGTAAACTGTCAAATGAAACTGTATAAGGTAAAATTCCATGAACACTGTCATATTTCAGTAAATGTGCCATAGTTCGAGTATCTGCAATATCGTTTATGGCAACAACTTCTATTTCGGGATGGTCTATAAGCAAACGGAATAAATTCCGACCGATTCTACCAAATCCATTTATTGCGATTCTTGTTTTCAAGTAGTTACAATTATTTGGGGTTAGTGATTTTTTTATTTCCGGAGTGAACTAATATTTATACAAAAGTAATACTCCTATCACAATAATTTTGACAAAAGTTACCAAAATTATTGTGATAGGAGTGTATGTAGTTTTAGTTTTTTGAAGTAAGCTTCCTCTATTAAAGCGACTGAAAACGATTGTGATTAATCAATTTTATCAAAACCTGTGTATTTTCTGAGTATTTCCGGAATTATGATTCCGTCCGGAGTTTGGTAGTTTTCCAAAATTCCGGCTAAAACTCTCGGAAGAGCAAGAGAACTTCCGTTAAGAGTGTGTACTAATCTGTTTTTTCCTTCTTTATCTTTAAAACGGAGCTTTAAACGATTTGATTGGAAGGTTTCAAAGTTAGAAACAGACGAAATTTCTAACCATCTGCCTTGTGCAGTTGAATATACTTCAAAGTCATAAGTCAAAGCAGAAGCAAATCCCATATCACCACCACACAAGCGTAAGATTCTGAAAGGTAATTTTAATTCTTGTAAAATTCTCTTTACGTGTTCCACCATTTGGTCAAGGGCTTTGTAGGAATTGTCAGGATGTTCAATACGAACAATTTCTACTTTATCGAATTGGTGAAGACGATTCAATCCTCTTACATGTGCTCCGTAACTTCCGGCTTCTCTACGGAAGCAAGGAGTATAACCTGTGTTGAGAATCGGTAAATCTTTTTCGTCAAGAATTACATCGCGATATAAGTTTGTAACAGGTACCTCAGCTGTTGGAATCAAATATAAATCGTCAATCCCGACATGATACATTTGACCTTCTTTGTCCGGAAGCTGTCCTGTTCCGTAGCCTGACGCTTCGTTCACTAAGTGAGGAACTTGTACCTCTTGATAACCGGCTTCAGTATTTTTATCCAAGAAGTAAGAAATGAGTGCTCTTTGCAACTTAGCTCCTTTACCTTTATAAACAGGGAAGCCAGCACCGGTGATTTTTACTCCGAGTTCGAAATCAATAATGTCATATTTTTTAGCTAATTCCCAGTGAGGTAAAGCCCCCTCAAAAAGAGTAGGGATTTCACCTTCTTGGTAAACGTTTACGTTATCTTCAGCATCTTTACCTTCCGGAACAATGTCTGCCGGAGTGTTTGGAATTTTATATAGTTCTTCTTGAAGTTTATTTACGTATTCATTGAGCTTAGTTTTTAGCTCTACTTCTTTTTCTTTTAACGAAGAGGTTTTGGCTTTCAGGATTTCAGCTTTAGCTTTTTCTCCGGTCTTCATCAAAGCACCTATGTCTTTAGAGATTTTGTTTGACTCTGCTAAAATGTTATCTAACTCTACTTGGGTTGAACGTCTTTTTTCGTCTAAATCAATAGCTGTTTCAACCAGTGTTTTAGCATCAATGTTTCTTTTGGCAAGAGCTTTAATAACAGCTTCTTTGTTTTCTCTAAGGTGCGCTATTTGTAACATCGTTAAAAATTTTAAAGGGCAAATTTAAGGTTTTTTGTTCAAAGTATCAGGATTAAAGATAAGCGGTTGTGTTATACAAAACAACTTATAAAGTTATAACTCCTTAACAGAGGGTGTTTTTATATTTTCATATTCAACTTTAAGCTGAAAACACGCGTAGTCAAATAGTTAGGTATTCCGTATTGCGTTTTGCTGTACACATCGCGTACCCAAGTATTAGTAATAGCATTCTGATTATTGAACAGGTTAAAAATCTCTAATCCTATTGATAGTTCTTTGAAGTTTTTAAACCAACCTGTTTTTTGTGTTTGGTTGTTAGTATCATCTACAAAAACGTACGAAAATCCAACATCGGCACGTCTGTAATCTTTAAGGCGGATTTGATAAAGATACGGATCTGCATACGAAGGTGAACCACCCGGAAGTCCTGTATTATACACTATATTCAGATAAACTTTTACGTTGGGAATATTAGGCATATAATCTTGAAATAATAATCCGAATTTCAGTCTTTGGTCAGTTGGTCGGGCGATGTAACCCTGATTTTCGATGTTTTCTTCAGTTTTCAGATATCCGAAGCTAAACCATGATTCTGTGCCCGGGACGAATTCTCCGTTAAGACGAGTATCAAAACCTACAGCATAAGCGACAGCATTATTTTCTGCCCGATAACGGATTCTGACATTTTCCAATGTATACGGATTTACGTCAGTCATGGATTTATAAAAAGCCTCTGAAACTAATTTAAAAGGTCTGCTCCACAATTTAAAACTATAATCGTGGGAGATTACATAATGTATAGATTGTTGGGCTTTTACATCAGAAATTACTTTACCTTCTTGGTTGCGGAGTTCCCGATACATAGGTGGTTGGTGATACATTCCTAAAGAAAAGCGGAAAATCATGTCTTTTTCCCAGTTTGGTTTGATGACAAATTGTCCTCTCGGAGAAAAAACAGTTTGGTTTGATGAAGTAATATTATCTCCCGAAACATTCCAATTATGAGCTCTTATCCCTATATTATACCAAATTTCGTGATTGTTTAATTGACCTCGTCTGTTGAATTGTAAATAACCTGAAAGTCTGTCGATGGTAGTAAAATTGGTAGCCCTCGCATTTTGGTATGGCACTAAAGGTCCTGTATAAGGATGATACGGCTGGTCATTTTTAGGGTAAATATCTAAAGGAGGATTTAGCGAAAATCCTGCTGAATCAACAACTTCCCATTCCACTAATCGGTCTCTTAAATCTTCTCGGGTGTATTTGAAACCCCATTCTACTTGGGCTTTTTTGAGATAATGAAATCCTTTGAGTTCTAAATTGGCAATCAAAGCATCCAAATTATTCCGTCCGTGATTGAGTTGTGAACCTACTCCTCTGGTAAATTCAACTTTTCCGTAATTATCCGAACCAATATTGGTATTTACCTCGCCCAAGCGATATTGTCCTAAAATATCAAAGTATTCTTGTTCCGTAGCATGATAAACAGACCCTATGAGCTTCAAACTAAAACTGTCACTTACTAAATACGAAGTTTTTAAAGCTCCAAAATAGGTGTTATATTGGTCTTTTTCTTGTCCTTCATAAAACACGGAAAGCTCGGTGGGGTTATCAATTGTTCCGAATTTTGTAGTTCTGACAAGAGGTTTGTAATCGTATCGATTAGAAGAAATATTTCCTAAAAAGCTGAATTGCCATTTGCTGTTCGGAGTAAAGGTAATATAGCTTTGAACATCGGCAAAACGGGGTCTGAAATCGGTTTCAGTATCTTGTGAATTTACCAAAAGAGAGTTATCTCGATAACGTCCTCCGATGATTCCACTCCACTTTTGATTTTTTGAAACACTTTCTAAAGTAAGACTACCTCCTAAAAAGCTTGCTTCTGCACTCACTCCGAAACGAGTTGGATTTCGGTAGGTAATATCTAATACAGAAGACAGTTTATCTCCGTATTTTGATTGAAAACCACCTGCCGAAAAGTCAATATTTTCAACCATATCGGTATTTGTAAAACTCAATCCTTCTTGTTGCCCGGAACGAATCAGAAACGGACGGTAAATCTCAATTTCGTTGACATAAACCAAATTTTCGTCATAATTTCCTCCCCTTACGTTATATTGAGTACTGAGCTCATTGTTGGAATATACCCCCGGAAGAGTCTTTATAATATTTTCGACCCCCGCATTAGCTCCCGGAATCAGACGGATGGTTTGAGGTTCGATATTGGTTACCCCTTGTATGCGTTTTCTGCCTTTATTATCTATTATTACAGTTCCTATTTGTTCAGAATTTACGTTTAAAACAGGATTGTACTCGTAATCTTCATTAGCTTTCAATTCAAAAGTAATCAGATGAGACTTGTAAGAAACATGTGAAAAAAGTAATGTTCCGGTAGTGTTTGCAGGAATGGTAAGTATATAAAAACCATTTTGATTAGAAACAGTGGTTTTATCCAAAAAAGAAACCGTAACATCAGCAATCGGTTGATTCTCTTCGTTTAAAATAACTCCCTTTATGCGTGCAGTAGGTTGTGCAAATGCAACATATCCAATAAAGAAAAACAAAAATGATAAGATGTAAGTAAGTGATGAAAACGATTTTTTATCTGTTTTTTCTTCAAAAGAAGAGTTATTTACCTCTGATTTAAGTAAAAAAAATAAAGAAAAATATTTGCTCATTATTATTGCAACTTCTTAAAAATGACTTCAAATATAACGGATTTTCTATCAAAAAAGTTTAGAAGCCCCAAAGATATTTGTTGCAAAATAAATAAAACATCTTTCATAAAAAGTTGCAACAAAAAAAAAATAGTAGTAATATTGCAGCCTCTAATCTGGTCCTATAGCTCAGTTGGTTAGAGCACCTGACTCATAATCAGGTGGTCCCTGGTTCGAGCCCAGGTGGGACCACATGCTAAAAAGCACTTACAGAAATGTAAGTGCTTTTTTTATTTACATCAAAGGTTTTTGTTTGAGTTCTCTAAAATATTCAATTTTTGAAAGGAACATTTTAGCC
>CAZVQI010000055.1:0-11803 GCA_964629155.1 uncultured Flavobacterium sp. | reverse complement strand
AGTTTTTTTGTTTTATTTTTATTTGGAGAAGTATTAAAATTTTTTGTAATTTGCTGTTTCCTTTCAAAAGTGAGATTTTTGAAAGAATAAAATTTTTTATATGACAAAGATTACAGCTGCCATAACCGCAGTAGGGGCTTATGTTCCTGATTATGTGTTGACTAATCAGATATTAGAGACAATGGTTGATACTAATGACGAGTGGATTACAACTCGTACAGGTATTAAAGAAAGGCGAATTTTAAAGGAAAAAGGAGCAGGCTCTTCGTTTATGGCAATTAGAGCAGCTCAAAATCTTATTGATAAGTCAGGTCTTGATCCTAAAGAAATTGATTTGGTTTTGGTTGCTACTGCTACTCCTGATATGCCTGTGGCCGCAACGGCTGTTTATACAGCTACCCAGATTGGAGCAGTTAATGCTTTTGCATATGACTTACAAGCTGCATGCTCAAGTTTTCTTTACGGAATGTCAACAGCTGCGGCTTATGTGGAATCCGGAAGATATAAAAAAGTCTTGCTTATAGGCTCAGATAAAATGTCTTCTATTATTGACTATACAGATAGGGCTACTTGTATTATTTTTGGAGACGGAGCGGGAGCTGTGTTGTTTGAGCCTAATACTGAAGGACTTGGGTTTCAAGATGAATATTTAAGAAGTGACGGAGTAGGAAGAGAATTTCTTAAGATTGAGGCAGGAGGGTCTATACTTCCTCCTTCTGAAGAAACAGTAAGAAATAAACAACATTTTGTTCATCAAGAAGGACAAACCGTTTTTAAATATGCAGTTTCCGGAATGGCTGATGTAGCTGAAAAAATTATGAAACGCAACAATCTTACTAAAGATACAGTAGATTGGCTTGTTGCTCATCAGGCAAATAAACGAATTATTGACGCTACGGCTCAGAGAATGGGATTAGAAGATTCTAAAGTATTGATAAATATTCATAGATACGGGAATACAACTTCTGCTACTTTACCTTTGTTATTGAGTGATTTTGAATCAAAGCTCAAAAAAGGAGATAATCTTATTTTTGCTTCATTTGGAGGAGGCTTCACTTGGGGGGCTATCTATCTGAAGTGGGCTTATAATACAAAATAAATTAACCTAACATAAAACGGAATATTATGGATTTAAGAGATATTCAAAACCTGATTAAATTTGTTGCAAAATCAGGGGTTACAGAAGTGAAGCTTGAAATGGAAGATATTAAACTAACCATTAAGACTACGGTTGATAAAAGTGGAGAACCAACAGCTTATGTACAACATATCCCTGTTCAAGCTCCGATACCTCAAATGGGAGCCATTGCTCCGGTTGTAGCAGAAACCCCTGCAACTCAAGCTCCTTCCGAAGATGATTCTTCTAAGTATATCACGGTAAAATCCCCTATTATTGGAACATTTTATAGAAAACCTGCTCCTGATAAACCACCGTTTGTTGAAGTTGGAACTGTGGTAGCAAAAGGAGATGTGTTGTGTGTGATAGAAGCAATGAAGTTATTCAACGAAATTGAATCTGAATATGCCGGAAAAATAGTAAAAGTTTTGGTAGATGATGCTTCTCCGGTTGAATTTGACCAACCTTTATTCTTAATTGACCCGTCTTAATAAGAAATTTTAAATTAGAATTTTAAATGTCGGACCATAATTTCGGCTTTTAAAATAATTTAAAATTCAAGATTTGTAATTTAAAATTTCAGAAGGATGTTTAAAAAAATATTAATTGCTAATAGGGGAGAGATAGCACTTCGTATTATCAGAACCTGTCGTGAAATGGGCATTAAGACCGTAGCGGTTTACTCTACAGCCGATGCAGAAAGTCTTCACGTACGTTTTGCAGATGAAGCAGTTTGTATTGGTCCGGCACCTAGTAATATGTCTTATTTGAAAATGTCAAATATTATTGCGGCAGCCGAAATCACTAATGCTGATGCTATTCATCCGGGATATGGCTTTTTGTCTGAAAATGCCAAATTCTCTAAAATTTGTCAGGAGAGCGGAATCAAGTTTATTGGTGCTTCTCCTGAAATGATAGAAAAAATGGGAGATAAGGCTACTGCTAAAGCAACAATGAAAGCTGCAGGAGTACCTACAATTCCAGGTTCAGAAGGGTTATTGGAATCTTTAGATCAAGCTAAAAAAATAGCTAAAAAAATAGGTTACCCGATTATGCTTAAAGCAACTGCCGGAGGTGGAGGAAAAGGAATGCGTGCAGTTTGGAAAGAGGAAGATTTAGCAAAAGCTTGGGAAAGTGCTCGTCAAGAAGCAGGTGCTGCTTTTGGAAATGACGGAATGTATATGGAAAAGCTCATTGAGGAGCCTCGTCATATAGAAATTCAGATTGTGGGAGATGCTTATGGAAAGGCTTGTCACTTGTCAGAAAGAGATTGTTCAGTGCAGAGAAGACACCAAAAGCTAACTGAAGAAACTCCTTCTCCTTTTATGACTGATGAACTCCGTAAGAAAATGGGTGAGGCAGCTGTAAAAGCGGCTGAATTTATTAAATACGAAGGGGCGGGAACGGTTGAATTCTTGGTAGACAAGCATAGAAATTTCTATTTTATGGAAATGAATACCAGAATTCAGGTGGAGCACCCTATTACAGAGCAAGTAATTGATTACGATTTGATTCGTGAGCAAATTCTGGTAGCGGCAGGAGTTAAAATTTCGGGGAAAAATTATTTTCCGAACCTTCATTCCATCGAATGTAGAATTAATGCAGAGGACCCATATAATGATTTTAGACCTTCTCCGGGGAAAATTACAACATTCCATGCTCCGGGAGGGCATGGAGTTCGTTTAGATACTCATGTGTACTCAGGATATACAATTCCTCCGAATTATGATTCAATGATAGCTAAGTTGATTACAACAGCTCAAACTCGTGAGGAGGCAATTGCTAAAATGAAACGAGCATTAGATGAGTTTGTAATAGAAGGAATTAAAACAACAATTCCATTCCACAGGCAACTGATGGATGATCCTGATTATGTGGCAGGGAATTATACCACTAAGTTTATGGAAACTTTTAAAATGAAATAAATTCCTAAGTCCGTTTCTGATTCAGAAACGGACTTTTTAGCTTTTGTATAATGAATAAGAAAATCATAATTACGGCTATTCTTTTAGGAGCTACCTCAATTATTTTAGGAGCTTTTGGAGCTCATGCACTCAAAAAAGTCTTGACAACCGACCAATTGATAAGTTTTGAAACAGGAGTCAGATACCAAATGTATCACGCTTTCTTTTTATTATTTTTAGGTATAACCAATCTGGTGTCTGACCCTAAAAAGAAAATAGTATATCTGTTGACGGTAATTGGAATAATCTTTTTCTCAGGCTCTATTTATTTACTCACTACAAGAGATATTACTTCGATAGATATTAGCACGGTTGCTTTTATTACTCCAATTGGAGGATTATTGTTGATTTTAGCTTGGATAGTATTACTGATTAGTATTGTTCGGAAATAAGAGGTTGTTTTTAAGTGAACAGAAACTTATTGTTTCTGCTTAATATTTTATGAAAGAGTTTTTGTAACTCATTTAAAATGAAAACATTATCAAATAAAAATAATTTGAAGGTCTTGTATGAAGACAATCATATTATTGTAGTAAATAAAAGAGTAGGGGATATTGTTCAAGGAGATAAAACGGAAGATAAACCGCTCTCTGATGTAGTAAAAGAGTTTTTGAAAGAAAAATATGATAAAAAAGGGGAAGTATTTTTAGGAACAGTTCACCGATTAGACAGACCAACTACAGGAATCGTTCTTTTTGCAAAAACCTCAAAAGCTCTTTCGAGACTAAGTGAGATGTTTAAAAAGCACGATTTGGAAAAAATCTACTGGGCTTTAGTAAAAAATAGACCTGAGCAAGCAGAAGCTACTCTTACCCATTATCTTAAGAGAAATCCTAAAAATAATACTTCAAAAGCTTATCTTCATGAAGTTCCACAGAGTAAAAAAGCTGTTCTGGATTATAAAGTGTTAAAGAGTTTAGATAACTATCACTTGTTAGAAGTTAGGTTACATACCGGAAGACACCACCAAATCAGAAGCCAACTTTCTGCTATAGGAAGTCCAATAAAGGGAGATTTAAAATATGGTTTTAACCGAAGTAATCCTAACGGAGGAATCAATCTGCATGCCCGAAAATTGTCTTTTATACACCCTGTTTCTAAAGAACAAATAGAAATCACAGCAGATTTACCTAAAGAAAACCTTTGGGAACAAATTATAAAATTAATTTAATCCCTTTCTTTCAAATTGAGTTGAAAGAAAGGGATTAAGTTTTTAGCAGAATTCGTTGTAAGCTTCTTTAAGATTTTCTGCAATGAGTTCTGCGGGACGTCCTTCAATATGATGGCGCTCTAACATATGAACCAATTCCCCATTTTTGAAAAGAGCTATACTTGGAGATGAAGGAGGGAAAGGAAATAGACGTTCTCTAACTGCATCTACAGCTTCTTTATCCACTCCTGCAAAAACGGTCACCAAATGGTCAGGTTTTTTGGTGTTTTCCAAACTCATTCTGGCTCCCGGGCGGGCATTGCGAGCAGCACAACCGCAAACCGAGTTTATTACTACGAGAGTAGTTCCTTCTTTTTTTAAAGATTCCTGAACTTGTTGTGCCGTATATAGTTCATCAAAACCTGCAGACGCAAGTTCCAAACGCATTGGTTTTACTAATTCTTCCGGATACATAATTTTAAGTTTTATAAAATACAAAGTTACGGAAGATTAAAGCAAAATAAAAATCCAATCAGGAACTATTATTTTACGTATTTATTGTTTGAGTACTTAAGAGTCTTTCGGGAATAAATCATAAATTTGTACTTTTAACAACAATTTCAAAATTAACATAAGTAATGAAATACCACAGAATAGACAAAAATCTCTTCATTAAAAATCGAGCAAAATTTACAGCTCAAATGAAGCCCAACAGTATTGCTGTTTTTAATTCTAATGATATTTATCCTGTAAGTGCAGACAGTACATTACCTTTTGCTCAACATAGAGACATCTTTTATTTGAGTGGTATAGATCAAGAGGAAAGTATTTTGGTGCTTTGTCCTGATGCTCCTTTCGATAAATACAAAGAAATCTTATTCCTTAGAGAAACAAACGAACACATAGCTATTTGGGAAGGCGAAAAATTGACTAAAGAGGCAGCTTTTGAAGTTTCGGGAATTAAATCAGTGTATTGGCTTTCAGATTTTCACAAAATCTTAAAAGAACTGATGACTTATGCGGATACGATGTACATTAATACAAATGAACATTATCGTTCTTCAGTGGAAACCGAAACAAGGGAAGACCGTTTTATAAAATGGTGGAAAGCAACTTATCCTGCCCATAAAGTAGAGCGTTCTAACCCGATTTTACAGAGACTCCGTTCCATTAAAGAACCTGAAGAAATAGCTCTTATCCGACAAGCGTGTGATATTACCGAGAAAGGCTTCAGAAGAATTTTGTCTTTTGTGAAACCCGGAGTTTGGGAATATGAAATTGAAGCAGAGCTTATTCATGAATTTATCCGCAATCGTTCAAAAGGATTTGCTTATACTCCGATTATTGCTACAGGAAAAAATGCCAATGTTTTACATTATATTGAAAATAATTCGCAATGTAAAGACGGAGAACTTATCTTGTTTGACACTGCTGCGGAATATGCCAATTATTCTTCCGATTTGTCGAGAACCATTCCTGTTAACGGAAGATATACCAAAAGACAAAGAGAAGTTTATGATGCAGTTTTAAGATGTAAAAAAGAGGCTGAAAAACTTTTGGTTGCCGGAAATGATTGGTACACTTATCACAAAGAATTAGGCGAAGTTTATACAGCTGAACTATTAGGTTTAGGACTTTTAGATAAGGCTGATGTGCAAAATCAAAATCCGGATTGGCCGGCATATAAAAAATATATGATGCACGGAACTTCACATCATTTAGGATTAGACACTCATGATTACGGAATTTTGACCGATAAATTTACTGCAGGAATGGTATTTACTATTGAACCGGGCTTCTATATCCCGGAAGAAGGTTTTGGAATTCGCTTGGAAGACAATTATGTGGTTCAGGAAAGTGGAGAGCCTTTAAATCTAATGAAAAATATTCCGCTTGAGGCAGAGGAAATCGAAGAATTGATGAATAGATAATAATGTTAAAAAATGAAAATAGCACTTTTAGGATACGGAAAAATGGGGCAGGCAATAGATACGATTGCTACAGAAAGAGGACACGAAATTGTCCTCAAAAAATCAATAGGAGATAGTTTTGACGGGCTTGAAAAAGCTGATGTAGCTATTGATTTTTCGGCTCCTGATAGTGCTGTTAACCATATTTCGGAATGTTTAAATCGGAATATTCCTATAGTTTCAGGAACAACAGGTTGGCTCGATGAGTATGACCAAATGGTAAAACTTTGTCGGGAAAAAGAAGGAAGTTTTATATATGCTTCTAATTTTAGCTTGGGGGTAAATTTATTTTTTTTACTAAACGAAAGATTAGCGGAAATGATGAGTAACTTTCCTGAATACAAAGTAGAAATGGAAGAAATTCATCATATTCAAAAATTGGATGCTCCAAGTGGAACAGCCATTTCGTTGGCTAATCAAATAATAGATAAATCGTCTTATACTTCTTGGCAATTAGGACAAACTCAAGGGCAAACTATAGGTATCGAAGCTAAACGCATAGAAAATGTTCCCGGTACTCATTCAGTTTTCTACAAATCTGCCATTGACGAAATCGAAATCAAACATACAGCGCACTCCAGACAAGGTTTTGCTCTTGGAGCTGTAATGGCTTCAGAGTGGATTATCGGAAGAAAAGGGATTTTTACGATGAAAGATGTGCTCGGTTTGTAACTTTTTAAATATCTTGCAGACATATTTATAAACTTCAAAACTTCGCAGGTTATCAAGAAATAGCCGTGAGGTTTTTAAAAACAGAACTTATGTCATTTACAGGTTGGGTTATATTTTTTTTAATTATTCAAGTTGTTCATTTTTTAGGAACGTGGAAACTTTATCAAAAAGCAGGACGTAAACCTTGGGAAGCTCTTATTCCGATTTATAACGGGATTGTATTGATGCAAATTATCAACAGACCTAAATGGTACGTGATTTTGCTTTTTGTCCCGATTGTAAATCTCTTGATGTTTCCTGTGATATGGGTGGAAACCATTCGTAGTTTCGGAAAAAACAAAACACTGGATACTTGGTTAGTATTACTCACATTAGGACTTTATATCTACTACCTGAATTATATTGAAATTGACAAACTTCACCATATTAAAGACAGAAGTCTTAAACCGGTAAACGGAATAGCTGATTTTATCAGTTCTATTGTGTATGCTGTGATTGTAGCAACGATTATTCACACGTATTTTATCCAACCGTTTGTAATTCCGTCAAGTTCGCTTGAAAAAACACTTTTGGTAGGAGACTTTTTGTTAGTAAGCAAAGTAAATTACGGTGCAAGAACTCCGATGACTGCAGTAGCCTTACCGATGGTGCACGATACTATTCCGCTTATACCAACAAGTTACGAAGGTCTTCCTAAATATGTAAACCGATTCAAATCATACTTTGCTAAGCCACAAATTCCGTATTTCAGATTTCCCGGATTTGATGAAGTTAAAAAGAACGATATTGTTGTATTCAACTGGCCGGCTGATACTGTGCGTTTTTTCTTCAACGATAAAACAGCCATGAACATCCGCAAACCAATTGATAAGAAATCAAATTACGTGAAACGTTGTGTTGGTACTGCCGGAGATTCTATCGAAGTCCGTAACGGAGATGTTTATATTAATGGTGAATTATTGAAGTTATCCGATAGAGCGAAACCTCTGTTTTTAAATAATATAAAAATGAAAGAAGGAGGTTCATTAGAAGTTTTTGCAAAGTATGGAATAGAATCTAAAGATTTATTTGGATATACTTATGTAATAAAAGCTTCTTATTGGGATGATCCGACAGTAAAAAATTATTTTGCAAATCCTCAAAACCAGGTTTATTTATCTGCACAAAGTAGAGATTCGGTAAATGTTTATGCTTCAGGATATGTTAATAATCCTGATTTAATACAAAGATTAGGAATTAAAATTGACGGGGTTCAGGCAAATATTACTATACAACAAGAAGTTCAACTTAAAAATGAACCACATATTGCAAGTGTTGAAAGAGTAAAAAGACCTGAAGGAACAGGAATTTTCCCCGGAACAAAACCGACTTGGAGTGAAAGTAATTGGGGACCTGTTTACATTCCCAAAGCCGGAGATGTTTTAGAACTGAATAAAGAAACTTTACCTTTTTACCGAGATATTATTCGTGAATACGAAAAGAATGATTTGAAAGTAATCGGAGATGAAATTTTAATTAATAATCAACCGGCTACTTCGTATCAAGTAAAACAAGATTATTATTGGATGATGGGAGATAATCGCAACTTCTCGGAAGACAGTAGATATTGGGGATATGTTCCAGCTGATCATATTGTAGGAAAACCGGTATTTATTTGGATGAGTTATGACTCCCAAAAAGGAAAAGTAAGATGGGATAGGGTATTTACAACTGTAGGAGGAGATGGTGAACCTAAATCGTACTTGCGTTGGTTTTTGATTGCTTTAGCCGGGTATTTTTTGGTAAGCTATCTTTTGAAAAGAAGAAAGAAGACAGTTGATTCGTAAATTAAAACTATTTATTCGTTTGTTTCAGAAGGTTGATTTTCGATTTCTGTTTTTGCTTTGTCAAACCATTCGGAAAGTATAGGATAAATAAACTCTGATGTTTTTTTGACCGGAACGTACAAAAGTGACTCATTCAGTTTTTCTTCTTTTACTATTTCTGTATTATGGTTTATTTTATCAAAAAAGTGAAGAAGAACACTCAGAATAAAAACCATTTTTAATAATCCGAAAATACCTCCAAACAGCTTATTAATCCAACCTAAGGAAGTAAAATCGGCTATTTTTGTAAATACTTTTGCCAATAAGATAATCCCGATAACTACCAAGATAAATGTAAGGGCAAAAGCAATAATTTCAACATAGGCAAAGCCTTCTGAAAACTTATCTCGGATTAAATCGGCAGTTAATCCCGAAAATTTAACAGCTATAAATATCCCTAATAATAGAGATATAAAAGAAGCAAACTCAACAAACAAACCTCTCCATATCCCTCTTATAAATCCGTAGAGTAATATAGAGCCGATAATAATGTCAATAAAATTCATTCAAAAAGTTTAATTTAGAGCATAAGGAGCTCCTAAACGAAAGATTGGAACCGTAACTTTAAACTTTTTTGAGTTGGTAAAATTCACCATAGTGAAATATCCTCGCATTGCTCCAAAAGGCGATACCAAAAGACAGCCGGAACTGTATGTGTAAGTTTCGCCTGATTTGAGAATAGGTTTTTTCCCCACCACACCTTCTCCGTCAACCATTTCTATATCATTTAGAGCATCCAAGATTTCCCAGTGTCTGCTGAGTAACTGAACGGAATCTTTACTCTGGTTATTAATAGTAATATGATAAGTAAAGGCATAATGGAGCCTGTAGTTTTTGAAGAAGATACCTTCAAAACTGGTAACAACAGAAACTTTTATACCTTGTGTAATCTGAGAAACCATATTTATTAATACTTGATAAGTCCTCCAAATATACAAATTTATTTAGGATTAAAGATATAGTCTTACAAAAAAAGACATTTGGCAAAAATGGTAATTTTAAGATTTAAAAGATAAAACAAAACCTTATATTTGCCTTTCCTTAAAAAAAGCCACTATAAAATGAAGTTTGCTCTTATCAAAGAACGAAAATCTCCACCGGACAGAAGGGTGGTTCTTTCACCACAAGAAGCTAAAAATCTTAAAGAAAAATTTCCTCAAGCACAAATAGTAGCCGAATCTTCGGATATTCGGGTTTTTACGGATGAAGATTACATTAGTCACGGAATTGAGGTTACTCATGATCTTTCAGATTGTGATGTTTTGTTGGGAGTGAAAGAAGTTCCGATTGAGGCACTAATTCCGAACAAAAAGTATTTTTTCTTTTCACATACTATCAAGAAGCAACCTCATAACAGGAAATTGCTAAAAGCTATTTTAGAGAAAAACATAGAATTGTATGACCATGAGACTATTGTAGATGCAGAGAATAAACGTCTTATCGGTTTTGGATATTATGCAGGAGTTGTAGGGACATATAACACGATTCGAGCCTTCGGAATTAAGTATGAATTGTTTAATCTACCAAAAGCCGAAACACTTCATGACCAGAAAGCTTTGGTTTCAGCGATTAAAAAGCATACTTTGCCGCCAATTAAGATTGTGATGACAGGAGGAACGGGGAAAGTAGCTCGTGGTATTAAAGATGTTTTGGATAAGGTAAAAATAAAAGAAGTTTCAGTTGAAGATTTTTTGACTAAGAACTATGACCGACCGGTTTATGCTAAAATAGATGTGTTGGATTACAATAAACGTAAAGATGGACGAATTTTAGATAATCAAGATTTTTATGATAATCCTTCTGAATATATTTCTGATTTCGAGAGATTTACTAAAGTAGCGGATGTGCTTATTACCGGGCATTTTTATGGAAATGGATCACCTATTATTTTGACTAAAGAGATGCTCAAGGCAAAAGATAATAAGATTAAAGTAGTCGGAGATATTTCTTGTGATGTTGACGGTCCAATAGCTTGTACACTTCGAGCCTCAACTATTGCAGAGCCTATTTATGGTTATCATTCGTCAGAATACAAAGAGGTTGATTATACTCATCCCGCAGCTATTACGGTAATGGCTGTAGATAACTTGCCTTGTCAACTTCCTAAAGATGCAAGTGAAGGATTTGGAGAAATGTTTATGGAGCATGTTATTCCCGCTTTTTTCAATGGAGATAAAGACGGAATTTTACAACGAGCAAAAATTACAGAAAACGGAAAACTCACTCCCCGTTTTGCTTATTTGAAAGATTATGTAGAGGGTGAATAATTGAATTAGCCTTATTTTTGAGGTTTAAATTTCTGTTAATTGTAATGATAAATTGAATATTCCTCATTATCTTTGATAGAAACAGAAAGAAACAACACATAATGAATTTTCTAAAAAGTTTATTTATAGGGTTGACATTAATTTTGATTTCTTGTAGAGAAGAATTATTGATAGTGGATAAAGTTAATGCAACTCCGAAAGAAGTTTTTGAATATAATGAAATCAAAGTTCCTTATTATGATTTTGATGAATTTGAAAAATTTCTGAACATCAAAGATGGCGAGATTTATGTAGTGAATTTCTGGGCTACTTGGTGTGGACCTTGTGTAGAAGAATTACCTCATTTTGAATCCATCAATACTACTTATAAACACAAAGGAGTAAATGTATTATTGGTGTCGCTTGATAAAGCCGGGATGGTAGAGGAAAAATTGTTCCCTTTTATGCTGAAACACGATATACGTTCAGAAGTGATATTGCTCAATGATGCTAATCCTAATGCATGGATAAATAGAGTTGACCCACATTGGACAGGCTCTATTCCGATTACAATTATTTACAATAAAGAGAAGAGGTACTTTTACGAAAGAACCTTTAACTTAAAAGAGCTTAAAAATGAGGTAGAAAAGTTTTTATAAGAGGTTAAGAACTTAATTCAAATAATAAATTTATTAGTCAAATCCCGAGTAATATTCGGGATTTTTTTATACTTTTACCTCTTTCATAAAACACAAATTTCGAATTATGAATAACTACAAAGCCACGGTTAATAAATCAGAAACGTTTGACTTAACCGAA
>CAZVQI010000054.1:0-11940 GCA_964629155.1 uncultured Flavobacterium sp. | reverse complement strand
ACACCAGAAAATGGATTTCGATGGGGATTGAAGCGGCCAACCACGCTCCTATCGAAAAACCGTTTAATTTGGGAGTGATACAAGTTTGATATATTTGAAAAATTAAAACCTTTCAAAAATTCCGAGTCCAAATAGAGCAAAATCGTATTTTACAGGGTCGTCTTTGTCTAAAATACGCAATGAAGTATCAAGCTCTGCGAGAGCTTTTGCATCGTTTTGTTTGCGGGTAAGTAATCCTAATTTTCGGGCCACATTTCCCGAGTGAACATCTAAAGGACAGGAAAGTTGAGAAGGAGAAACACTTTCCCATATTCCAAAATCAACTTTTTTGTCATTTCTGACCATCCATCTCAAAAACATATTGATTCGTTTGGCAGCAGAGCCTTTAATCGGGTCAGAAATGTGTTTTTGAGTTCGGGCAGAAGGTTCAGCTTCGAAAAAAATCTTTTTGAAATGATGGATGGATTCCTGCAAATTCTCATATCTATTAAAGATATTTTCTAAAGAACCGTATTGAGAATATATTTTTTGTAAAGCTTTTACAAAGCAAATAAAATCCTGTCCATTAAAAGTTCTGTGGACAAAATTTTGTAATTGTTCAAGGTCTTTGTCAGAATGTGACATCACGAAATCATAAGGAGAATCACCCATACATTTCATCATTTTTCGAGCATTTTTGATAATCATTTTACGGTTTCCCCAAGCAATGGAAGCTGAGAGAAATCCTGCAATTTCAATATCTTGTTTCAATGAAAAAAGATGTGGAACTTGTATTGGGTCACTCTCTATAAAATTCGGATTGTTATATTGATTTACCTTTTCTTCCAGAAACTCAAAAAGTTCATTTTGTGTCATTTTTGTATTTTTATACTGACAAAATATCCGAAAAATAAAATTGGATATGTTTTTGACAAAGATAGGTGTTTGAAAACTAAAAGTCGAAAAGCTTAATATGACAATTTAACAAAAAAGGTTTTAGTCAATTAACAAATTCAGCACCATTGAAGCTTAAGTTAAATATATTTCGTCTTCCTTTTATAGCTGTTTTTTTGCTATGGATTGTCTTTTGGATAGAGAAGAAAAGCGGACTTGATTTTGCACGCTTTGGAGTTTATCCCGGAGACATTTCGAGCTTGTTTGGAGTATTGTTCAGTCCGTTTATTCACGGAAATTTAGAGCATCTGTACAACAACTCTGTTCCGCTTTTTGTGTTATTGTTTATGATGCAGTATTTCTACAAAAAGCAGACGCTGTGGGTGATATTTTTCGGTATTTTATTTTCCGGATTATTTACTTGGTTTGTTGGTCGTCCGTCTTATCATATTGGAGCGAGCGGACTTATTTATGCCTTAGTCAGTTTTATATTTTTTAAAGGAATCCTTACCAAAAATTATCGACTTACAGCTCTTTCTCTGATTGTTGTTTTTCTTTACGGGAGTATGGTTTGGTATATTTTTGACATAAAAGAAGGAATGAGTTGGGAAGGGCATTTAGGAGGGTTTTTAGCCGGAATTATTTTAGCTTTTTTGACTGAAACTCCTGAAGAATTTGCCCAAACATATAAGTACGAATGGGAGAGACCTGATTTTAACCGATACAAAGACCCGTTTATGAAACATTTTGACGAGAACGGAAATTTTGTATCAAATCCGCATACACATACAACTACAGACGAGAAAATTAAGTTTAAGTATGTAATAATCAAAGAAGAAGTAAAAGAAGAACAAAAATTACCTGCTTCTAAATCTCAGATATTAAATGATAAGTAAAGCTTATTTTTTGTTCTGATACAGTACAGGATTTAGCTCTTCATCGTTATACATTTTCATTTGTTTATAGACTTTCATGTATTTGTTTCCATTCTCAATGTCTGCCAGTAAATCATCTATAGCTATAGATAAATCTTTCTTTTGTTCCAAAAGAACGTTTAGTTTTTCCTGACTTTTTGCTCTATGCTCTGCAGTAGCATCTTCGCGAGTAGCTTCGATATTCATGTGATAAATTTTAAGAGCTAGAATCGAAAAACGATCAATAGCCCAAGCCGGACTTTCGGAGTTGATTTTGGCGTCAGGTTTTACCAAAACATTTTTGTATTTGTCTAAAAAGTAGCTGTCAATATATTCAACTACATCTGTACGGTGTTGATTTGAAGCATCAATTTTACGCTTTAATTTTAATGCTTCTACTGGGTCAATATTTGGGTCGCGAATAATGTCTTCATAGTGCCACTGAACTGTATCAATCCAATTTTTCAGATACAACAAATGCTCAATTTTATCTTTCGGGTAAGGGTTGTTAATGGGTTGATTTACATCGTCATAGATGTGATAATCACGGATACTTTGTTCAAAGATGGCAAAAGCAAAAGATGAAAACATAATTTTTTGTTTTTAGAATAAATTGTAGTCCAATTCAGATATAGATAATAAGGCTCAAAAGTACGTTAAATTCCTCAATTATGTGTCAATCAGTCAAAATTTAGAGGAGATGTTTAGTCAAAAAGATTTAACAAATATCGAATCAAATCAGTTGTAGTGATAATACCAATAAGATTTCCGTTTTCGGTAACAGGCAAAGCATGGAACTCGCGATGAGCTAAAATTTCGGCAGCTTCTTTTATGGTTGTATCCGGAGAAATACAAATCAGATTTTTTGCCATAACTTGTTCAATGGTAAAAACATCATAAACAGTTACGTCAATAATTTGGTCATCTTCGTCAATAGTTTCTGCAAAGCTGATGCGCAATAAATCGGTATAACTCAACATTCCAATAATTTTGTTTCCGTTCATTACAGGAATGTGTCTGATTTTATTTTCTTTAAAAAGCTTTTCAGCTTTAGACAGGCTGTCACTTACGTTGAGTTTAATTACGTTAGTTGTCATAATGGTTGAAACCGGAGCATTCTTTTTCATCTTCAGTCAGATTATGAGTTTTTATGAGTATAAATATACTAACTTATTTCTAATTCTGTGGTATGTATTTTCTCTGAAAACCAATAAACTTTGTTGTGTTTAATAATTCAAATTTTTGTACTGTGTAATAAAAAATTATATCTACTGAAAAGTCTTTCATAAAAATATTTTAAAAATGATTTTTATTTAAGAGAAATACTCTCGTTTTATATATTTTAACTTTATGTTTACGAGATTCTGAAGTTAATTTTTTAAATTTGAGGGATTGAAGTTTAACTTAAAAAGATAAAATTATGGCTTTTGAATTACCTAAATTACCGTATGCTTATGATGCTTTAGAACCACATATTGATGCAAGAACAATGGAAATCCACCACACTAAGCATCATAATGCTTATACTACAAATCTGAATGCTGCTATAGAAGGTACAGATTTACAAGGAAAAACAATAGAAAACATTCTCATTAACCTTGACATGAGTAATAAGGCTGTGAGAAATAACGGAGGTGGATATTATAATCACAATTTGTTTTGGACTATAATGTCTCCGAAAGGTGGAGGAGAACCGGCAGGAGAACTTATGCAAGCTATTGAAAAAGCGTTTGGCTCATTTGCAGAATTTAAAGCACAATTTGCTAAAGCTGCTGCTACACAATTTGGGTCAGGTTGGGCTTGGCTTTGTGTACAAAAAGGCGGAAAATTAGAAGTTTGTGCTACTCCTAATCAAGACAATCCGCTTATGCCGGATACAGGATGCGGAGGAACTCCGATTTTAGGACTTGATGTGTGGGAGCATGCATATTACTTAAATTATCAAAACAGAAGACCTGATTATATTGAAGCTTTCTTTAATGTTATCAATTGGGAAGAAGTAGCTCGCAGATATGCGGTTGAAAAATAAGATAATTTCTATATTTTTAGCTGAAACTGCCTAAAAATCATATTTTGGTTTTTAGGCAGTTTTTATTTTTTTACCCTTTTCAGATATAAAGAATTCAGTGGGTTTATTCCTAAACCTTTAATATTTTTAGAAGTAAACCTAACGGCTTTGTCATAAAACAAAGGAATCACCGGAGCGTCGCTAATTATGATACTGTCCATTTGTCGGTAAAGTTCAAATCGTTTTTGATTATCAGTTTCTAAAAATGATTTTTCGTATAAATAGTCAAAAAGTTCGTTTTTAAAGTGAGTATAATTAGGGCCGTTCGGAGCTTGGTTTTTACTGTAAAAAAGCGAAAGATAATTTTCAGCATCAGGGTAATCGGCTATCCAACTTCCTCTGAAAAAATCTACTTTTCCGGTTGCCATTCCTTGACGCAAAGCAGAATTAGGCATTACGTCTATTCTGACCTCAATTCCTATTTTTTGCCATTCTCTTTGCAGGTATTCCGCAATATCTAAATACGAAGCATTAGTACTTAAAGTAATAGTAACGGAGTTGGTTTTTGTGTCAAGTTTATACTGCTCGACAAGTTCTTTAGCTTTAGGTAAATTGTAGCTATATCCGTTTAGATAGCGTCCGTAAAGACCTTCAGGGATAAATCCGTTTGTGGCAGGAGTTCCCATATTATTTCGGAGGTAAGCTACCATTTTCTCACGATCAAAGCCGTAATTAAGCGCTTGTCTGATTCTTGTGTCTGATACCGGACTATTATAATTGTTGGTTTTAAACCCTAAATATTCGGTATTCAAATACGAACCTTTAAGTATTTTAAATTTGTCAAGATACTTTTTTTGTAGTTTTCCTTTCGGAGTCAAGATATCATCTTTATAAGAAGTGTCTAAACCGGAAATAAAATCTGATTTTCCTTGGACAAATTGTAAGAATCCGCTTTGTTTGTCAGGCAAAAATGTAATAGAAACAGCTTCTAAATAAGGTAAAGAATTTCCTTCTTTGTCTTTTTCAAAATAATTCGGGTTTTTTCGAAGTACAAGTTTTACGTTTTCTTCCCAAAATTTAAAAGCAAAAGCTCCTGTTCCTATAGGTTTTTTACGAAAATTATACCCGTTTTCAAAACCTTCTTTCGGAACTACTGAAGCATATTTCATTGTAAGTAATCCTAAAAAAGCAGGGAAGGGCTTTTCTAAATTTATCTCAAAAAGTGTGTCATTTATAGCTTTAAAACTCTTTACGTTTCGCATTATCCAACTTCCCGGCGAAGCAGTTCTTTCGTCTGTAAGTCGAGAAAAACTGTATTCAAAATCAGAGGCTTTGACTGTTCTTGTATTGTCGGGAAAAACAGAGTTTTTATGAAAAAAAACATCGTTTCGTAAAGTAAAAAGATATTGCATTCCGTCTTCTGAAATAGTCCATTTTTTTGCAATGTCAGGTTGAATATTCAAACTGTCATCAAGCTGAACCAATCCGTTAAAGAGTTGGTTAGCGATCCATATTTCGGACTGAGTTCGTGCAAAAGCCGGATCGAGTGTAGCGATATTAGAACTTTCGTTATATCGAAAAACCAAATTTTCTTTGTTCTGTTTCTGATTGTCCGAACAAGACCATAACACAACAAAGCAGAGGAATACAACAAAACGAAAGTTCATCAAAAGTAGTTTTATGCCATTAATCCTGTTTCTCTTTTATACAAAGCATAACGCCCTCCACCTACAAAGAATATAGCAAGGGCAGAAAAAAGGTACAATAAATTAAGTTCAGCTAAGGGAGCACCGCTTTTTCCGAGTTCAAATCCTCCCATTCCGAATTTCAGATAAATAGAAAATACCATAACAATAGCAATCGTCAGTGCAGATATGCGAGTAAAAATACCCAAAAGAACACAAAGTGCACCAATAACTTCGCCTACAAAAGCTCCGATCCAGAGCAGCTCAGGGAGCCCTTTGGCTATAAGCAAATCTCTGATTCCCTGATACCCGTGCATCATTTTAAATATTCCGTGGAAAAGCATAAGCCCTCCCACTCCTACACGGAGTAACAGTTTTCCTAAATCAATTTTAATCTGTTTCATACCTGGTGGTTTTAGTCAGGTTAAAGGTACTAAAAAGATTACTTGGTTAGTAAATGAGTGTTTAAAATTCTCCCGATAAATTTCTCCATTGCTGATAAACAAGCTCACTTTCGTAACCTTTTCGAAGCAGGAAATCACAGAATTTCTTTTTCTTTTTGAGTTTGTTTTTTTCAGTGATAGAGTTCCATGTTTTTTTGGATAGTTCCAAAAAAGTAGCTTGATACTCTTCATCGGAAATTTCACTTAGAGCTCTTTCAATATTGTATTTTGAAATGTTGCGAAGTCTTAATTCATTTATGATTCTTACTTTTCCGTATTTTTTGATGTAGTGTTTTCCTCTGGCAAAACTTCTGGCAAAACGTTCTTCATTCAAAAAATTATGTTGAATCAGATGAGCCATAACCTCATCCACATCTTTGGAACTGGCTCCCAATTCATAGAGTTTTTGAACGACTTCTTGATGACACCGTTCTTGATAGACACAAAATCTTTCAGCCTTTTTTGTGAGTTCTGATAAGGAAAAAGTTTGAGATTTCATACAGACAAAAGTAACTTAAAATTCTTACTTTTGCACTTGACCAAATTCCGATTTTTAGTAATGATAATCACCCTTACATCTGACTTCGGGCTAAAAGACCATTATGTGGGTTCTCTGAAAGGGCTGATTTATTCGGGATTTCCTCAAGCAACTATTGTTGATGTTTCTCATTTGATTCTTCCTTTTGCCATTCATCAGGCTGCTTATGTTGTAAGAGCCTCATATCGCTCTTTTCCGGAAGGGACTCTACATTTGATTTTAGTTGATGCAGAGATACATTCTCAAAATCAACCTGTTTTAGTATATTGGAATAAACATTACTTTTTGTGTCCTGATAATGGTATATTAAGTCTGTTGATACAAAATGAATCTCCCGAATTCATCATTTCGTTGAACTTTGAACAAGGCGAAGATGTAACTGCATTTTTTGCGAAAACTGCTTGTAAAATAATAGGCGGACAATCTGTTTTTGAGTTAGGGAATACAATAGAAAAACTCAAAGAATTTCAACCACTTAAAGCTATTGTTTCTGAAGATAATAAGAGAATTACGGGTAATATAATTTATATTGACCATTATGGAAATGCAGTAAGCAATATTTCGAGGGATTTATTTGAACAATATAGAAACGGACGACCTTTTGAAATTCTCTTCCGAAATTATCGTATTAACGAGGTATATAATTCTTATGCAGAGTATTTTTTGAAAAATACGGATGGGAAAGGAGGTAAGTTAGCCCTTTTTAACTCATTGGATTTATTAGAAATTGCTGTATATAAAGGCAATCCTCGAAGCGGAGGAACCGCTTCGAGCCTTTTTGGAATAGAGTATGAAAGTACAATTTCCGTTCAGTTCTTATAACGTCAGGGATTAGTTTACAATCACCTTTTTAGTAACCGACTGATTTTCAATGTTTAGGTTTAAAATATAGAATCCTTGTGGAAGGTTATCTAAAGTATAAATATTACCTTGGGTAGTCGGTTTTTTAACTTGTTGAATAATCTGTCCGTTTAGGTTGATAAGTGTGATTTCTTCAATTTCTTTATCTGAAGAGATATTGATTTTGTTATCTTTTGAAGGGTTCGGGTAAACCGAAACATAGACGGGTGAAAAATCATTAACCGAAGCAGAAGAATATCCCCATATATCGTGAACATATTGTGGGTTATCAATAAACGGATTTCGGTTTCCTTGAAATTGATATACTCTGTTGTTTATGGCAATTTCTCTTTCGCTTACAGGGTCATTTTCATGCCATTCTAACAGCATATCCAAAAATCCGTCTGTAAATACTTGATTGCTTGTCCCGTTGAACATGGCATAATTCCAATTACTTACTTTATTTTCATATCGAGTGGCAAAGTAAAAGTAAATACGAGCAATATCTCCTTTAAATTCGTCTATAGGTTCAAAGACTGTACCTGTATATCCTGATACAGCACTTGACCCTCTTTTTGAACCATTGGTAGAGGTCCAATCAGCTACATTTACTTTGCCAATCGGATGATTACCTCTCATTCCGTTTACATAACCGTCAGTAGGGATAACATGATGTCCGTCTGTTCTCATTGGAGAAGCCTCGTCAAAAACGGATTGAGGGATGATATGTTCTCTGTTGTAACAATCTCCTTCTCCACTATAGTTTCCGCATTGGTCAGAAGAACCAATAGTATAAGTATAAGAATCTGCACCGTTCGGTTTTTCAGAATAAACATCCAAAAGAGTCCCGTCATTCTCGTAATAGAAGTCTTTGTAAGCATTATCATTATATAATGTCCACAAAGAGGAATAACTTTGAGAATCGTGGTCTTTTATGATGTTATATAATTGTGTTTTAAGTACGTATCCTGTTCCTGTTGCAGAATTGTAATAATTACTGGGAGCTTGAGCAAAGCTACCTACAGAGAACAATACATACAACACAAATACTATTTGTTTCATAATTTGAATTTTATCTAATATATTAAAAAAAGAAAAACCCCGCAAAGGTATGCTTTTTAAATAAACAATTCCTTTCTGTTTTGGGTTTAACACATTTAGTTAATTGTTAAATTTTCTAATTTAGAGTTTATAGGATTTACATTAAGAAATCACTTCCCAAACAGTACTGTTTGGGAAGTGATTTAAAACCTATTGATGCAATTCTTCGGTTGTATCAGTTACTTCGTTTTCTTTATCCTTTTCAAACGGTCGTTTTCCGAAGATACGTTCGAGGTCGTCTTTGAAAATAACTTCTTTTTCAATAAGAACATCAGCGAGTTGGACGAGTTTGTCTTTGTGTTCTTCCAAGATACTTACAGCTCTTTGGTATTGACTTTCAATTAAGTTAGAAATTTCTTTATCTATAATTTTAGCTGTTTCGTCAGAATAAGGTTTAGAGAAACTATATTCCGATTGTCCTGTAGAATCATAGTAAGTTACGTTTCCGATTTTATCGTTAAGTCCGTAAATTGTAACCATAGCACGAGCTTGTTTAGTTACTTTTTCTAAATCAGATAATGCTCCCGTCGAAATTTTATTGAATATTACTTTTTCGGCAGCACGACCTCCCATAGTAGCACACATCTCATCAAGCATTTGCTCAGTTCTTACAATTTGTCGTTCTTCCGGTAAATACCAAGCCGCCCCTAAGCTTTGTCCTCTTGGTACAATAGTAACCTTAACTAAAGGTGCTGCATGTTCCAAAATCCAACTCACGGTAGCGTGTCCGGCTTCGTGAATTGCGATAGTGCGTTTTTCTTCAGGCGTAATAATTTTGTTTTTCTTTTCTAACCCGCCTACAATTCTGTCAACAGCGTCAAGAAAATCTTGTTTGTCAACTTCTTTTTTGCCTTTACGTGCCGCTATAAGTGCCGCTTCATTACATACATTGGCTATATCTGCACCTGAAAAGCCCGGAGTTTGTTTTGCTAAGAAATCAATATCTAAATCTTTTGATTTTTTCAAAGGTTTCAAGTGTACTTTGAAGATTTCTTGACGTTCTTTAATATCCGGTAAATCTACATAGATTTGTCTGTCAAAACGTCCTGCTCTAAGAAGTGCTTTATCCAAAACATCGGCTCTGTTGGTGGCAGCAAGTACAATTACACTCGAATTGGTGCCAAAACCGTCCATTTCAGTAAGGAGTTGGTTGAGTGTATTTTCACGTTCATCATTAGAACCGGAAATGTTGTTTTTACCTCTTGCCCGACCTACCGCGTCAATCTCATCAATAAAGATAATAGACGGAGATTTTTCTTTTGCTTGTTTAAACAAATCTCTTACTCTTGAAGCACCTACTCCTACAAACATTTCCACAAAATCAGATCCTGACAGAGAAAAGAAAGGTACTTTTGCTTCTCCGGCTACGGCTTTAGCAAGCAAGGTTTTACCTGTTCCCGGAGGTCCTACCAGTAAAGCTCCTTTTGGTATTTTACCTCCGAGTGATGTATATTTTTCGGGGTTTTTTAAGAAATCTACAATTTCCTGAACCTCTTCTTTTGCTCCTTCAAGTCCGGCAACATCCTGAAACGTAACTTTAATATCTGTTTTTTCGTCAAAAAGCTTAGCTCTTGATCTTCCGATACTGAAAATTTGTCCACCTCCACTTCCACCGGCACCGGACATTCTTCTCATCATATAGATCCAAATGGCAATGAAAATTACAATAGGCAAAAACGGCAATAAATCTGTCCAATCACTTGTGGTTTCAGGAGTGTAGGCGTTTAGCTTTCCTTCTTCATAAGCTTTTTGTAAACGATTTTGAAAAATTTCGTCATTTCCTATTTCAAGCTTATAATGAGGTCCATTGATGACTTTTCCGAGTACATCTACTTTCGGAACTTTTTCGTGTTGAGGGTCTGACAGAGATTCTTCTTTCAGAAAAGCTTCTGCAGTAGTTTTGTTATATATAATAACTTTATCAAAATCTCCTTCTTCAAGGTATTTGAAAAATTCGGTCAATCCGATTTTTTTCGGATCACTCATTGACAAACCTCCGGACATAAAGTTCCATCCTATAAACATCAGGATGATGAATATATAAACATACCATATGTTTATCTTGAACCCCGGTCCTTTCGGATTTTGATTAGGAAATTTATTGGATTTATCTTTTTTGTTATTGTTGTCCTCCGACATAATTTACGTATCTAAAAAAATTAAAATTTATTAGCTATTTGAACAATTTTCGCATCGCCCCAAAGGCTCTCAATGTCATAGTATTCTCTTATGTGTTTTTGAAAAATATGAACTACAATACTCACGTAATCCATCAGTACCCATTCTGCAACTTCTTCTCCTTCAACGTGCCAAGGTTTTTCGTGAATTTCTTTTGAAACCACTTTTTGAACCGACCCGGAGATTGCTTTGACTTGAGTGTTTGAACCTCCCGTACAAATCACGAAATAATCACAAACGGTATTCTCTATTTCTCTTAAATCTAATATGCTGATATCGCTCCCTTTTACATCTTCAATTCCTTTGATAATAAGGGTTAGCAGTTCGTCTGAACTTGTTGTTTTCTTTTTCGCCATTTATAAAACTTAATAATTCTGCAAAGTTACCATTTTTGTATGTATTTTTGAATCTGAATTCAGAAACTGTTTAAAAATGTTTTAGATATTTATGTTTTTTGTTTCTAACAAAATTAAACAGTTTTTCTTGTAAAACTATTTTCTGCAATTTATTTTGGAATGAATATAATCAAACTCAGTGCCATAGCTTCAACCAATGATTATCTCAAACAACTTTGTGCTTCACAATCTCTTGAATCTTTTACGATTGTCATAACCGAAAATCAAACGAACGGAAAAGGTCAGAGAGGAAATCAATGGAATGTAGAGCCGTATAAAAACTTAACATTCAGTGTTTTAATCAAAGATTTGTTGATATCGACTTCTTCCGTTTTTGATTTGAATATTGCGGTGAGTCTTAGTATAGTTGAAGCTCTTGAAAAGCTTAAGGTTTTGAAACTCAATATAAAATGGCCTAACGACATTTTGGCAGACGGGAAAAAAATAGGAGGGATACTTATAGAAAATTCTATTTCGGGACAAAATTCCATGTATTCAATTATAGGTATAGGTTTGAATGTAAATCAAACAGATTTCGGAGATTTGCCAAAAGCCTCTTCACTGAAAAATGTTATGCAAACTGATTTTGACAAAGAGGAAATTTTGTTTGAAATTATAGACAAGATTAAATATAACTATACTCTTATTTCAACAGGAAAGTCTGACCAATTATGGCAAAAATATCATAATTATCTTTTTAGAAAAGGAATTCCTACTGTTTTTGAAAATCCGATAGGAGATAAGTTTATGGGGATTATTTTGCATGTTCTAAAAAACGGAAAAATTCAAATTATGTTAGAAGATGATAGTGTCAAAGAATTTGACTTGAAAGAAGTGGGGATGATATATTAAACTCCGAATTTTTTGAATACTTAATGGATTGTTATGATATTTAGAAGGATAATTTTTCAATTATTTTTTGTTTAATTTGTACAAACAATAATTTTTATGCGAATTTCTGTTCA
>CAZVQI010000053.1:0-11982 GCA_964629155.1 uncultured Flavobacterium sp. | reverse complement strand
GAGCAAAGTATTGCTAGTTTGAAGTAAAAAACAGTAATTCTCATAAATAAAAGGCAGACTTTTGGTCTGCCTTTATTCACTGTATTTAAACAATTCTAATTGGTTTATTTCACATCAAATCGATTCTGTTTACCAACTTTTTGAAAGCTGTTTGATGAATTTTATTGAGCAGTAAAATACTTTCCTTACTTCAAAAACAAAGCTCTTAAAGTTGTAGATTTATCAGCAAAACATCGGAGTTTTCGGTATTCTTTTCAACGAATTTGCAAAAAAACACATAACTTATTGTTTTTCAGACAAAACCAAAAAACATCAAAAAACCTTATCTAAGTCATTTTTGAAGCTTAATCCTGCCCTAACAAGTTAAAATTTCGATAATTAAGTTTGAGATATTGCATATTTAATTCGTATATTTGCCTCCTCAAAAATTAACATTAAAACATACTAGTAATGACAAAAGCAGATATTGTAGCGAAAATTTCTGAAAAATTAGGTTTAGAGAAAAGCGAAGTTCAGAAAACAATAGAGTCTTTTATGGATGAAGTAAAAGGTTCTTTAGAATCAGGAAACAACGTTTATTTGAGAGGTTTTGGTAGCTTTATCGTTAAAACCAGAGCTGAAAAAACAGGAAGAAACATTTCTAAAAACACAACTATTAAAATCCCAGCACACAATATTCCGGCATTTAAGCCTGCAAAAGTTTTCGTAGAAAACGTTAAGAAAAACACTAAAATAGCCGTAAAATAAAAACTATTTATTCACCCCAAACACTTTTAAGTTATGCCAAGTGGTAAAAAAAGAAAAAGACATAAAGTGGCTACTCATAAGCGTAAAAAAAGAGCAAGAGCCAACCGTCACAAAAAGAAAAAGTAGTCTCGTACTACTTTTTCGACTTTTTTAAGTTCTTTGAAATGGGTTCAAAAATCGCTTTTGTTCCCCTCGGGTTAGTACCTGTAAAAAATTATAAATCCATCTGAACTTTTTGTTTCAAGTTCAAAATCCGCATATCCGGAAACTTGAAACCATCTTAAGAGTTTGGATAAAAATTTACAGCAAGATGAATAAAGAATTGATTATAAGAACAGATTCTGATGCGGTAGATTTTGCCCTTTTAAAAGATGGAAAACTAATAGAATTACACAGAGAAGAAGAAAGAAAAGATACAGGAAACACCTTTAATGTCGGAGATATTTTTCTTGCCAAAATCCGCAAACCCGTTGCAGGTCTTAATGCAGCTTTTGTAAATTTAGGCTACGACAAAGATGCTTTCTTGCACTATCACGACTTAGGTCCAAATCTTCCTTCTTTGATGAAATTCATCAAACTTGTAAGCACAGGTAAAATAAAAGATTTCTCACTCAAGAACTTTACTTTCGAGCCTCAAATTGATAAAGACGGCTTGATTACGGATGTATTAAGCGCTAATCAAACCATATTGGTACAGGTCATTAAAGAACCTATATCCACCAAAGGACCACGCATAAGTTCAGAACTTTCGATAGCGGGCAGATATGTGGTTTTGATTCCTTTTTCCGAAAAAGTTTCTGTTTCACAAAAAATAGAATCTAAAGAAGAAAAAGAAAGACTAAAACGCCTTGTACAATCCATAAAACCAAAAGGCTTCGGAGTAATTGTCAGAACCGTTGCAGAAGGAAAAAAAGTTGCAGAACTCGATAAAGACCTTCAAAATCTGTACAATAAGTGGGTTAATATGTCTAAACAGATTTTGACTGCTCATGTTCCTTCAAAAGTTCTGGGCGAAGTAAACAAAGCCTCCTCTATTTTAAGAGATGTTTTTAATGATTCCTTCACCGGAATTCATGTAGATGATGAAGACTTATACTATCAGACCAAAGAATATCTGCAAGAAATTGCCCCTGATAAAGTATCTATCGTAAAACTCTATCAATCGAAAGAAGTTCCTTTGTTTGAGAAATATCATATTGAAAGACAAATTAAAACCTCTTTCGGGCGTACGGTTTCAATGAGTAAAGGAGCTTATTTGGTTATCGAACATACCGAAGCCCTTCACGTAATAGATGTAAACAGCGGAAACCGCTCAAGCAAATCTCAAAGTCAGGAAGAAACAGCAATGGAAGTAAATATGATTGCTGCTTCCGAAATCGCAAGACAGCTTCGTTTAAGAGATATGGGAGGAATCATTGTGGTGGATTTTATTGATATGTCCAACACGGAAAATCGCAAAAAACTGTATGATTTTCTGCGTCAAGAAATGAGTGACGACAAAGCAAAACACAAAATCTTACCTCCGAGTAAATTCGGGTTAATTCAAATCACCAGACAAAGAGTCCGTCCGGAAGTAAATATTAAAACAGAAGAAGCTGATCCAAATAATTCGAACGGAAAAATTGAAGCTCCGATTCTGATTATTGATAAAATTAAAACAGATTTAGAAAGCATTGTGCAGAATCACAACAAGATAATCTTAAATGTACATCCTTTTGTGGCTGCATACCTAACCAAAGGTTTTCCATCCTTACGTTTAAAATGGATCTTTGAATACAAAAAATGGATAAAAGTTATACCTCGTGATGCTTACAAATATTTAGAATACCATTTCTTTGACAATAAGGGAAATGAAATCACCGATTAAACAAAAACGCTTATTCAAATTTTGAATAAGCGTTTTTTATTTTAAATGGTTTACGGGTTCTTATATCACATCCTTTATAAATTCCGAACTTTCTCTATATTCCTCATTATCAGCATAAATAAATAATAATGTACCTTCTTTTATAGTATCAATTATAGATTGATTCAATTCTCTGGGCAATGCCGGACATCCGTAACTTCTTCCTAATCTGCCTGTGGATTTAATAAACTCTTCGCTACAATAATCCGCTCCGTGAATTACAACTGCTCTAGGTTTGGCTTGGTCATTTATTCCTTTTTCTAATCCTTCAAGCACCAAAGAATATCCGTTTGCTCCGATATAAGTATTTTCAGTAATGTAAAACCCTAAAGAGCTCTGATAAGACCCGTGTTTATTAGAAAAAGAAGTAGCATATTGCTCTCCTGAATTTCTTCCGTGTGATACAATCGTATGAAACAGCACTTTTTTACTCTCTAAATCCAACACAACCATTCTTTTTTCCGTTGAAGGAAGTGTAAAATCAATAACAGTAATGATGTCTTTTTTCTCGGGATTTATTTTTTCTAACCCTACCAAAGCCTGCTCAAAAGCCTCAAACTTGAGAATATTTTCTAATTGTATTTCCTCGTAAAGTTGAGTGAAATTTACCTTGTTGTTCTCTGAAACCATAGGAAGTTCAACAACAGGAGTCCTTTTGCTGAGGTTAAAAGAAGTCAGTAAAAAAGTTATTATAATTAACAGAATAATACGCATTTGATTTTTTCTTTTTTTACTATCAGAACTTTAGTATAACGGGCAGAAGTAATAATTATTTGACATTCAAAATGTTAAAATACATAAATCTGTTCCCTCCCCTGTATTTATTGGATAAAAAGTCTTGTAAAATTTTATCTCTATCAAATAAATAAGCGACTCTCCACAAGGTTTTGCAGAGAATCGCAGCATTTTAAAAATCTAATTTGTTTTGTTTGTGTACCGAAAATGATATTTAATCGAATTTATTTTTGAAGTAATACTTACTGTCTAAATCATCATCAAACTCGTCTAAAATCATTCTGGGTTTAGGTTTTTTAGCTTGGGTTTTCTTCCTCCAAAGTTCAAAATTATCAGCAGAAAGTGTTTTTTTCATCAATTCAGTCAGTTCCTTTTCTCCTAAACCGAACTCGTTTCTTATCACTTCAAAAGGTCTTTTTTCCTCTTGAGCCATGGCGACAATTCTGTCAATCGTTTCCTTGTCAAGTTCTGAAAGTTTACGCTTTTTCATCAGTCGAAAATTAAATCAAAAATGTTCTTTTTTTAAGTCAATAATTTTCGTCAATATTAGTAAAAAAACAAATTCGTTTTACTTTCAATAATTATTTTTTTGCTTTCGCGTATTGCAAAAAAAGATATAAAGCTTTTTTCGATAGAAACTTTCCCAAACAAGTCTTTAACGCTTTGTGGGGAGGTTTATATTCATAATGACAACAGCAATCAAAATCAAGCCGTTACCTAACCACTGCAGCCAAGTTACACTTTCGTTAAGTAGAAAATAAGCCATCATAACCGAAACCGGAAGTTCCATGGAAGATACAATACTTCCTAACCCCAAACCTGCTTTCGGAAAGCCGGCATTGAGCAAAAGAGGCGGAATAATTGTACCGAAAAGCGGTAAAATAAGTCCCCATTTCAGAAAAACCGAAAAATTAAAACTTCCGGGATAAGTATAAAGTACAAACGCACTCACAACAAGTAATCCTCCTAAAAGCATTATCAAACTTTTCTTAGGGACAGGTAAATATGTTGCTATTCGGTTAGAAGCATACATCATAGTTGTAAACGAAACAGCGGCCAATATTCCCCAAAAAAAACCCCTCCAATCTAAATCAACTTTATTTCCGATTAAATTTGTAGCTAATAACGTGCCTGACAATACAATCAAAACCGAAAGAATTTTCCGTACAGACGGAATCTTTTTTGACAGAACAGCCTCTAACAAAACGCTCATCCAAACTGTTTGCATAAGCAAAACAATAGCCACCGAAACATTGATATAAATTACGGACAAATAATAAAATAAACTGGTAAACCCGAAAGAAGTACCGGCTAAAAACAACTTCGGAAAGTCTCCTTTTTGGATTTTAGATATTTCTGTATTTTGATTTTTTGTTTGGAATAACACAATCAATAACATTCCCACAACTCCCAAAAAATATTGCGAAAAAATAACCTCTCCTGTTGTATATCCTTCTTTATAAGCCAGTTTCACAAAAGTTGCCAACATACCGTAACTTGATGCTCCCAGCCCCACTAACACAACTCCTTTCAAAATGTCTTTCCTTTCCACTTCTCAAAAATTTAAAAGCAGACAAAGTTAGGGATTTAATCCGGGAAGCCGACAAATACAAAAATGAAAAGACCTTAGGGTTTATTAATTAGCTCGTAAAACAAAAAAACTGAACTTAAAAGTCCAGTTTATATAAAGAATTAAAAATGTTTATTTACTGATAAACTCTTTAACTACTCTATAAGCTTCCTGCTTGGCTGTCTCTAAATCATGATTTTTGACAATGACATCAAATTGTGGAGCAGTTGCTAATTCTGCTGAGGCTTTAGCTATTCTCATATTGATTTTATCATCAGTTTCCGTAGAGCGTTTTTTCAAGCGGATTTTAAGTTCGTCAATACTCGGAGGTTTTACAAAAACAGCCAATGTTTGTTCAGGAAATTTTTTCTTAATACGAAGCCCTCCTGAAACATCTATATCAAAAATCACATTTTTGCCCATAGCCCAAAGTCGGTCTACTTCACTTTTGAGTGTTCCGTAAAAATTATCTCGGTAAACTTCTTCCCACTCCAAAAAGTCATCTGCTTTTATATGCTTTTTGAATTCTTCAATACTCATAAAATAATAATCTCTGCCGTGCACTTCATGACTTCTGGGTTCTCTTGAAGCAGCAGAAACCGAAAAAGCAAGATTCAAGTCTTCCTGCTCCAAAAGATATCTTACTATGGTAGTTTTTCCCGCTCCTGAAGGAGCAGAAAACACAATGAGTTTACCTTGTTTCATTTATTAGTTGTGTTTTTTAAAGAAAGGCAAAAATACAGATTTTAAATCTATAAAATTGCCTGTCAATTATTTTTGATTGTTTAGTCGAAAGACCTAAATGTTATCCTTGTTGTTTTGGTTTTTTTATCAGTTTAAGGATTACCGGAAATGTTGTAATCAGGATAAGAGTTCCTACAATCAAACCAATATTATCTTTAAGCTCTATCCCAAAAGCTCTTCCGAAAAAATCATTCAAATAATGTCCGGCAAAAATCAAACTGAAAGACCACACTATCGAACTGATGATATTATACAATATAAAAGGTCTTTTGTTCATTCCGGAAATTCCTGCAACTATTGGGGCAAAGGTTCTGAATATAGGAAAGAAACGAGCAAGAATAATGGCTCTACCTCCATGTTTATCAAAAAACTCTCTTGACTGGAATAAGTACTTTTTCTTGAAAAAAAAGCTATCTTCTCGGCTATACAGATATGTCCCGCTTTTGGCTCCAAACCAATATCCGACAGAGTTGCCCAGTATTCCCGCTAATGCTACCAAACAAGAAAGTATAAAAACATTCAGAAAATCACTTTCAATATGTGCTAATTGACTAACCAACTCGGTGGAATAAATTCCTGATAAAAACAACAAACTGTCTCCGGGCAGAAAAAAGCCTACAAAAAGACCTGTTTCGGCAAAAACAATAAAAAGCACCACCCAAAGCCCGATACTTACACCGGCTACTTTCATAGTAATATAAAATTCGGGATTTATTAGTTGTATCCAATCAAAGTCTTGCATTTCCTAATGTTTTAATTTTCTTGATTTTGGTTCGTGAAATTAGTTTTTTAAAACACAATTCAAGTTAAAAAAAATACAAAGTTCGGATAAAGTTTGATTTCTCTCTAAATTTTATTCGTTAATACAAAAAACAATTCTATAATTTTTGATTTTTGTTACCTACGGAAAAGTTGTAAAGAAATTAAAAACCGAAAGTCAAATTGCTATCTTTGCATCATGCCTTTGTACAAAATCATTGAGGTTGATACTACTACCAAAGTTTGGGTTTGGAAAATTACCGAACCCCTTACCGAATTATTCAGAGAAGTTGCTTTAAAAGATGTTTGTTTACATCGATTCGAGAAGATGAAATCCGAACTTCATCAGAGAGGCTTTTTGAGTGTTAGAAAGCTTTTGGAACAAGCCGGATATACTGATTTTGATTTGTTTTACGACCTCAACGGCAAACCTCATCTAAAAGACGGAAAGCATATTTCGATAACTCATTCCTTCGAATTTTCTGCCATCATAATTTCAAATAGAAACATCGGGATTGACTTAGAGCAACAACGAGAAAAAATTATCCGAATTGCAGATAAATTCACAGATTTTGACAGTGATTTTTTTGATAAATCCAATATCCTACAAACCGTGCGACAACTCACTGCTATTTGGGGAATCAAAGAATCTATTTATAAATTTTATTCATTAAAAGGATTAAGTCTTAAAGAACATATGAATGTTCTTCCTTTTGACTTAGAAAAAGGAGAACTTGAAGCAATGATTACTTACGAGGATTTATCTAACACACATCAAGCAAAGTTTGAGGAGTTTGAAGGTTATACTTTAGTATATTTGCTGTAATGAAAACAATTTATCAGGATATACTTACAGCTAAATCAGAAGGAAAAAAACTTCTTGCCATTCTTCTTGACCCGGATAAAATCAACCGGAATAAATGGAGTGTGTTAATAGCTAAAATCAAAAATTCGGGAGCTACACATATTTTTGTCGGGGGGAGTATTGTCGCTGAAAACCTGACCGAAAAACTCGTGGAAAACCTAAAAAGAGAAATTCATCTTCCTATAATTTTATTTCCGGGAGATTTTACTCAACTCACCACAAAGGCTGATGCTGTTTTGTTTTTAAGTTTGTTATCCGGAAGAAATCCCGAATACCTAATAGGGCAACACATCAAAGCTGCTCCTTTGCTAAAAAAAACAATGCTGGAGGTTATTCCTACCTCATACCTTTTAATCGAAAGCGGAAAACAAACCACTGTAGCAAGAGTTTCTCAAACCCAACCGATAGACCGAAATAACATTAATCTTATTGTAAATACAGCCCAAGCAGGAGAACTTTTAGGACATAAACTCACTTACCTTGAAGCCGGAAGCGGTGCAGAAATACCCGTATCAGGTGAAATCATCAAAACTGTAAGCCAAGCTCTTTCTATACCACTTATTGTCGGTGGTGGAATTCGTTCTAAAAAACAAATGGAAACGGCTTACAACTCGGGAGCAGACTTAGTGGTAATCGGGACTGCTTTTGAAGAAAATTTTGATTTTTTTGAATAGAAAAACTTGAATGTTTTTTGTACTTTGCCTTAAAATTAACCGGTATCAAAAGTAAAATCAATCTGTTTTGAAAAAGTTCCTTTCTATATTTTCCTATATTTTTCATCCGTTGTTTATTCCTGTAATGGCAACGCTTTTTTACTTTTATTTCGGAACAAATTATTTTCTATTTCGGGAGATTTACATCATAATCATCCAAACAATCATCATTACGATTATTATTCCCGTTTTATTTTTTTGGTTGCTTTATATCTTGAAAAAAGCCGATTCAATAATGGTAGCAGATATTAATCAGCGAAAAATTCCGCTTTTGGTTCAGATGTTTTTGCTTTTTTATCTGATTACCAAAATTATCCGAATAGAATATTTTTACGAATTGTATTTTTGCTTTTTAGCCAGCATCGTAAGTACATTTTTAGCCTTTTTATTATTGTTTTTAAAACAAAAAGCCAGCTTACATATGCTAGGTATAACCAGTTTGTTGAGTTTTGTAATTCTGTTAAGTATACACACCCGGAACAACTATATTCCGTTTATTGCATTTTTGGTTTTTGCATTCGGAGCCGTTGCCTCGTCCAGACTTGTAATGAAAGCCCACACTCCGAGTGAACTTGTATTAGGAACAATTATAGGAGTGTCCCCTCAACTTACTTTTGCATTTTTGTGGGTATAGACAATAAAAAAACCTCTTGAATTCTCAAGAGGTTTAATTTTGAGCGGAAGACGAGGCTCGAACTCGCGACAACCAGCTTGGAAGGCTGGAGCTCTACCAACTGAGCTACTTCCGCTTTTGTGAGTGCAAATATAATATGCTTTTTTAATACAATCCAAATAATTTTTCAAAAAAATTTATTGCTAAAATTAAAAAAGTCTTCCCCCTATCAATTTCTATCTGTACATCAGACTAATACACAACTTTGAATTTTTCTTTACAAGGAATTTGATGTAGTTTTGTAGGGTAATTTTTGAAGTATGAACAGTACTTTTTTGGCAAAAAAAACAAAGTCCATTTCAGAAACGGCTTTGGAACTTGGTGTTTCTGAAGCTACAATTCGAAATTGGATAAAAACCAATCTGCTATACCTTGCCGAAAATAAAGAAGTGACCCAAGATTCAATAGATTTTCTTAAACAAAATATTGTCGGGAAAGAAAAACTTCTTTCAAGAGCTAACAAAAAACAAAAAGATTCGCACAACCACCAACTGCTCTCTACCAAAATTCAGCAAAAAATAAACTTACAATCCGATTTAGAAAAAATCGGAGAAGAATATGAAAACTCTCTTTCGGATTCTTATAAAAATAAAGAAGGAATCTACTATACTCCAAACTATATCGTTAGAGACATGATGAAAAGTTTTGACGAAGACCCTTCGGACAAAACTTTTTTAGACCCTTGCTGCGGAAGCGGTAATTTTATTATAGAAGCTATTCGCTTAGGATTTAAGCCCGAAAATATATTTGGTTTTGATATTGATGAAAATGCCGTTAAAATCACTAAAAAACGAATCTTTGAACAAACAGGATATTGCTCGGAAAACATCTTAAACACAGACTTTTTAAAACAATCCGTAACAGAAAAGAAACGATTCGACTATATTTTCACTAATCCGCCTTGGGGTAAAAAAATTTCAAAAGAAGATAAACAACAATACAGTAAAGTGTTTGAAGCAGGAAAAAGTGTTGATACAGCGTCTTTGTTCTTTTTTGCGTGTCTGTCATTACTGAAACCTAAAGGAAAATTAGGCTTTTTACTTCCTGATTCGTTTTTCAACATCGGAACTTTTGAAGATGTCCGAAAAAAGATTTTAGAATATCAAATAGACAGACTGATTGACTATAAAAAACCTTTTAAAGGTCTTTTGACCAAGGCTCAAGCCATTATTTTAACTCATTCAAAACCTTCAGAAGGTCATCACACCACGTGTGAATTTAATGATAAAGTCAATCATAGAATCCAGAGTTCATTTACTGAAAATCCAAAATTTATTTTGAATTTTCAAACTACTCAGGAAGAAACAAATTTGATCAGATATATTTATAACTTACCTCACGTTACTTTAAAAAACAATGCTATTTTCGGACTTGGGATTGTAACAGGAAATAACAAAACCATTTGTAAAAATACTCCTGAAGAGGGATTAGTTCCGGTTTACAAAGGTTCTGACATCACTAAAAAAGGGTTGAAAAACCCCGGTTGTTTTATCAAAAAAGATTTTAAAAATTTTCAGCAAACCGCTCCTGAGTATCTGTACCAAGCTCCTGAGAAGTTGATTTATAAATTTATTTCTAATCAACTCTGCTTTTATTGTGATACTGAACAAAGGTACATTCTAAACAGTGCTAACTTGTTAGTACTAAATAAAGACTTTCCTCTATCAGGAGAAAAACTAATAGAACTGTTAAATTCTGATTTTATGAATTGGCTTTTCAGAAAACTTTTCGGTACTCATAAAATCCTTAAATCCGATTTACAACAACTACCTATTCACTTCGGATATTATGAAAAGAATAGTAACTTTACAGAAAGTAAATTTTTAGATTATTTAGGTATAAAAAAATCAAACGAAACCTATGTTTTGAAACAATAATATGGAAGACGAAATTATTAATAGAGTAGCTAAAAGTCCGTTACAAATTTTTGATTTGGAAGACTATTTCCCTGAAGGAGAACGAATCGGAGTTGATATATCTCAATGGCTTTGGGAAGGTTTCATCCTTAAAGAAAAAGAATTCAGAGACCAACTTAAAAATCACGATTGGACTAAATATAAAGACACTTATGTATATTTATATTGCTCCACCGATGCTATTATTCCTGCGTGGGCTTTTAGTTTAGTTACAATGCATTTAGTCGGTATCGCTAAGAAAACAATTATTGGGACTCAAGATACTATTAACGAGGTTTTATATTACGAAATCCTTTCTAAAATAGACTACTCGCAATATCAAGACAAACCTGTCTTAATAAAAGGTTGTGCTAACAAGCCTGTTCCTGAAAATGCCTTAGTTTTGGCTTGTCAATACTTACAACCTTTTGCGAAAAGTATTATGTTCGGTGAAGCGTGTTCAACTGTTCCTCTTTATAAAAAGCCGAAAGTTTAAACTATTAAAACTTATGAATAATAAAAATGCAAGGTCTATTGTGTAAATCTATTTTAGTTTTTTTCCATTGAGAAACACGTAGGGTTTTGATGTATTCGGTCGCTAAAGTAATATCGGCAGCTACACATAAATAAGTGTCATTGTGTAACGTTTGAAGCAAGTCTTCCAATAATTTATTGTTTCGGTAAGGAGTTTCAATAAATATTTGCGATTGATTTTTCTCATAAGATAATCGCTCAAAGTTCTTCAACGCATTTTTCTTTTCTGATTTATCAATAGGAAGATAGCCATTAAAAGCAAAACTTTGTCCGTTAAAACCACTTGCCATCATCCCTAACAAGATAGACGAAGGACCTACCATAGGAACAACTTGGATTCCATTCTCATGAGCTAATTTTGCTATTGCAGCACCTGGATCGGCAATTCCCGGACAACCTGCCTCACTCATTAAGCCAACATTTATTCCTTCCAAACAAGGTTTAAGCATTTCAAAATATTCCGAAGTCTCGGTATGCTTATTTAATAAGCGGATTTTAAGCTCAGGTTGTTTCTTCTCAGGATAAATTTTTTTTATAAATCTACGTGCAGTCTTTTCATTTTCTACAATATAATAATCAATCATTTCAATAGTCTTCACCACTGATTGAGGAAGAACATCACTCGGATTACTCTCCTCTCCCATCATTACAGGAATCAAATATAATTTACCTATAGTATTCATTATTTTCTATAAAACCTCCACAAAGTTACCGATTAAATTTAATTAAAAACTATAAAAAAACCGCCTCAAAATTGAGGCGGTTTCCAAAATCATTTATTATTTTAAAGATTACTGTTTAACCACTTTGATGGTCTTAACAGTTCCGTCAACCATTACTT
>CAZVQI010000052.1:0-12036 GCA_964629155.1 uncultured Flavobacterium sp. | reverse complement strand
TTTGTGTTTTTTGCTAACTTACCTCAATATGTAAAAGATCCTTACAAGCGTTTCTTAGAAAACAAACTCCGAGAGCATTATAACTTCTCAGGAGTCCCTATTGATATTTATGTAAGAGAGAAATAGTTATAAAGATTATTTTTCTTTTTTAGCAGAAATCAAAGACCATATTATCGAAATTAAGAGTAATGTCCCGATAACAGTAAGTGAAACGGTGGATTCAAAGTGGTAAAAAGGCATAATGAGCATTTTCACTCCAATAAAAACCAGAATAACAGCTAATCCGTAGTGGAGTTTAGAAAATAAATCCATTGAATTGGCTAAAAGAAAATATAGGGAACGAAGCCCTAAAATCGCAAAAATATTTGAAGTATAAAGTATAAATGGGTCATCAGGAGCAATAGCAAAAATAGCCGGAATACTATCTACAGCAAAAACTAAATCGGTAATTTCAATAACAGCAAGTGCCACAAAAAGCGGGGTAGCATATTTAACCCCGGCTTTAACTATAAAGAACTTATCACTATTAAATTCGCTGGTAACTTTAAAAAATCTGTGTACCAAACGAACCCCTAAGTTTTTATTCATATCTTTTTCTTTCTCTTCTCCATCAGACGAAGACCACGATTTTATTCCCGCTACAATGAGAAAAAAACCAAATACGGTGAGCACTACATTTACTCTTAAACCCGTTTCAAAAAGATTCAGATTTACATATGTGTGTTTAATGAGTTCTACCCCTGCAAAAATGAAAATTGCTCTGAATAGCAAAGCTCCTAAAATTCCCCAAAAAAGAATTTTATGTTGATATTCCTTAGGGATTTTAAAAAATCGGAAGACGAGAATAAAAACAAACAAATTATCGACCGAAAGAGCTTTTTCTATCCAATAAGCTGCCTGAAATTTGGAAAAATTTTCTGTAATTCCTTGCGGTTTATCTAATACAAAATAAATAACTCCGCTGAAAATCATTGCCAATGAAATCCATAAAACAGACCACCCCAAGGCTTCTTTGTTAGTAATAGCATGAGAATTTTTATTAAAAAGCCCCAAATCCAACAATAACATAATAATAACAGCTATTGCAAACCCTATAAGAAGAGAAGGATGATTTATTAAATGGTCGTTCATTTTTGTTTACTATATTTTTTTAATTAGGAGCTAACCAATGTTCCGGATTAAGTGTTGTAATGTTTTGAAATACCATAAACTTAGTGGTCGTAACTCCGTTAGGGTAAGTATGTACTCTTCCTAATTTTTGTTTAAACCCTACTTTATCTCCTTTTTTCACGTAAACTTTGTCTAAGTTACCATAAATGGTTACGTAATCTCCATGACGTACCCAGACAGCCATATTAACGGGTGTTACAACCATAATTCGAGAAACTTCTCCTTCAAACACTGCTCTTACTTCTGCCCCTTCAACTGTCTTAAAATCTACACCTTGATTATTGATAGGTATGTTTTTCACTACAGGATGTGGTTGAATTCCGTAATGAGATGTAATTACACCTCTTTCCACCGGCCATGGTAGTTTTCCTTTATTAGCCTTGAAATTATCGGCTATTATTTTTCCTTCCGGAGTCAAATCATATTTAGTTGAAGAAATTGATTTTTCATCAACTTTTTTACCTGTTGCTTTAGCTTCCGCTTCTGCCTTTTTTCTATTAGCCTCAGCAATAGCTTCTCTTTTAAGTTTTTCTATCTGTTTATTAATATTGGATACTTCTTGTTGTTTTTTCTTGATATCTTGCGTGTATTTCTTTTTATTGCGTTCTATAATTACCATCAAGGCATCTAGTGCTTTTTTCTCTTTTTCCAGAGTATCCAATTCTGCTTGAGTTTGTTTTACCAGCTTTTCTTTTTCAGCTTTTTGCTTTTGCAAAGCTTTATTTTTTTCTGCCAAAACTTCTGATTTTTGCTGAACTTCTTTACCCTGTTCTTTTCTGAACTCAGCATATTGCTTCATATACTGAATGCGCTTGTAAGCCTGTAAAAAATTATCGGAGGACAAAAGAAACATGAGTTTACTTTGTTGCGAACGAGACTCATACGATTTTATAATCATTTGAGCGTAGTCTGCTTTGAGGGACTCTAATTCTGCGTTCAGAATTGAAATCTCCTTTTCATTAGCTAAAATATCTTTCTCCAATAATTTTTCTTGCTCTTGAGTAGTTTTTATCAGGGCTTCGGTAAGACGAATTTTGGTACGTTGTTCTTCAATTTTCTCTAAAACTGACTTTTCTTTAGACTGCTCGGATTGTAACATTTCCTTATAATTAGCAATCTGTTTTTGAATTTGTGCTTTTTGTGCTTCTAACTGTTTTTGTTTATCCGTTTGAGAGAAAGCAATTGCCGAAATCAGCAAAACTATATATGTTATAATACGTTTGGACATTCCAAAAGGGATTTTGACAAAGTTAAACACAGACTCTCTAATTTTTAACCTTAAACAAGTTCAAATTTCCACAAAGTTGTAAACACATTTTCAGTTATTTACTTTATTAATCAATTTCTATTCTTCTGTATCCTTCCGGAATTTCGTACGGGAACGAAATAGCTGTATTAAATTCCATAGACTTATATTCTACCTTAAACTCATTTTGTTCTCCTTCGTTCATAGAGTTTAACAGAATTGAAAAAGGTAACACATTATTGTTCTGTATTTTATAAGTCGAGTACTCTACCGAGGCACTTTGGTTTTTATATTTTTGCTCTACAAACTGTTTTACAAGTCTGAAATTAATCGGTTCAAAATAATAAACTTTTACTATCCCATATCGAGAAGAAGAAGAAAGTTTATATAGATTCTTCTCAACTTCTATAGTAAATTTATCTTGTTCTAAATCATCTAAAGTCCTTCCTAAAAGTAAGTTTTGCACCTTTTGAAAACTAAGTTCCGTTCCTACAAAATCACTTAAAAACTCATAATCCCCTTCAAAATATTCGCTTTGTAAATTGTTATAATAACTAACGTACTCAGGAGTTACTTTGGCTTTAATAATAGTTCCTGCAAGTGGAATACGAATACTTACCAAAATAATTTCATCTTTCTTAATCCTTAAGTCAAAAGCCGGTGACAGAAGTCCGTATTTTGTACTCCCTTTGATATGAAGAGTCTGAAAGTCAAGCTGATTCTGATTAGTATAATTCTCTATAACTTCCTTTACTGAAATGGAAGCATCAGTCTTATTAAAAACAGATTGTTTGGTTTTACAGGAAGTTACAATCAGAAAGAAAAAAATAATTAAAAGGCTTTTGCAGCGTCTCAAAGTCACAAGGTTTTTCGGTTTCAACACTAATTTTGGGAAAATGTAAGAGGTTATTTATTTATAATTTTCATCAAGCTTTCTGCTTTTTGTTGATATTTCTGACGATCTTTTTCGTTTCCTAAACCAAGACTTGCCTCCGAAAGTTGAATATAAAAATTAACTTCAAGTGATTTGTTATCAATCAGATAATCTAATCCTTCTTCAAGCGTTTCTTTGGCTTTTTGATAATTTTTCATTTGATTTTGCGAAAGTCCGCTATAATAATATAGTTCCGGTTGCAAGGGAAACAAATCCTTAAATCCATCCGACTTTTTGAACACAAGATCAAAACTCCCCAGCTCCGTATAGGATTGTAACAATAATAATATTGTTTCCAAATCGTTTTGATTATCCTTCAAACTAATTTCAAAATAATCAGATGCCTCTTTCCAGTTTTGTTTAGCAAAATAAAACTTTCCGACTTCTTTAGCGACAGCTATGTTCGGGTCATTCCTAAAATAGTTAACCGCGCGTTCTAACTCCTTATTATATTGCGGATTTTTACTTACATATATCAAAAATTCGTTCAATACTCGATGTTTAATTTTATCATCAATATCTTCACTTTCAAACACCTTATTCATCGAATGTATGGCCCTGTCAACAGTATTTTCCTCTAAATAAAACTTGAATAAACTCACATGAGCCCAATCAGAATCAGGGATATTTTTAGCTAATTGTTTGGCTGTTTCAAAAGCTTTATCTTCCTGATTTTGCTCTGAATACTGATAAATTAAAGCAATATAAGCCTGTTCATTTTTCGGGTTTTTCTTGATTTGCTCTTCCAAATCCGTAATGTCTGCACTGGCAATCCTATTTTTAAGGATTTGCAACTTATACATTTCTCTTATTGGGTCATAAGAAGAAGTTCTTTCAAGTTCTTCAATAAGAGTCAGAGCTTCATCAAACTGCTCTGTGTACATATATAATGAAACTAAATCATCCTGATACTCGAGTTTTCTTTTATCATTAAAGCTAATCAGTTTTTTTACTACCTCAATAGACTTCCAATAATCCTTAGTTTGATAGTAAACATCATATAAACTCAATTGGAAATAAGGGTTCTTATCGTCTTTTTCGATAGCTTTTTTAATATACTCTTCCGCCTCAAAATACTTTTTTTGGAAAAAATAATTTTTTCCTATCTCGTGATAAAGTGTTGCTTCATTTGGCTTTAGTTGTATAGCCTGCTCAAGAGAGTTGATTGCTCGATCATAATTTTCAATTCCCTTTTGTTTTAAAGACTCATAAAACAGTTCTTGAAATCTATCTTCGACCAAAGCAATACTGTCCGGCTCAATCATATTTGGTTGAGCACAAACCGCTAAGCCAAAGACAGCGAAAAAGATAGTATTTATGAGACTTTTCATTTTTTAGAACTATATGCTTTACGAACTTACAAAAAATCAGTAAAACAAAAAACAATATTTCAGGTACTCTGTTTCACATTCTTGTAAAGCAAAAATCAGACCTGCTTTACTACAGGTTCAATTTTAAATCCTGCTTTCTGTACAATTTCTACAACCTGCTTTTGAGTTATTCCAACTGATTTTACTGTCAGGATTTTATCTTTATTTGCAATATCAACACTCCATTCTGTTATGTTAGTTTCTTTATCCAAATGCGGTTTTACAGAGGCTACACATCCCCCACAATTAATATTAGTTTTAAATTGAAACTCTTTACTTTCCATTTTAACGGCTTTAAATTATTCTAACCATCCTTTTTCTCTCATCCAATCATCATTAAACATCTTTCCTACATAACGGCTTCCTGAATCATGAAAAAGCACTACTAATACATCGTCCGGTTTAAAATGTTCTTTAAGTTGTAACACCCCTTTAATAGCTGCTCCTGCCGAATTTCCGACAAACATTCCTTCTTCTGACGCTAATTTTCGCTGATATATAGCAGCATCTTTATCGGTTACTTTTTCAAATCCGTCAATAATTGAAAAATCTACATTTTTAGGTAAGATGTCTTCTCCAATCCCTTCGGTTACATAGGGGTATATTTCATTTTCATCAAAAATCCCTGTTTCATGATATTTTTTGAAAACCGAACCATAGGTATCAATTCCCCAAATTTTTATATTCGGATTTTTCTCTTTCAAGTATTTTCCTACTCCGGAAATTGTTCCTCCTGTTCCTACTCCAACTACAAAATGGGTGATTTTTCCTTCGGTTTGTTCCCAAATTTCAGGTCCGGTTTGCTCGTAATGAGCAATGGTATTAGAGGGATTATCATATTGGTTTACATACCACGAGTTCGGAGTCTCTTCTGCCAATCTTTTAGAAACCGAATAGTAGGAGCGAGGGTCATCAGGTTCTACATTAGTCGGGCAAACGATAACTTGCGCTCCAACGGCTTTCAAAATATCCATTTTTTCTTTGGATTGTTTATCCGAAATAACACAAATTAGCTTATATCCTTTTACAATAGCACCCAAAGCCAATCCCATTCCTGTATTTCCTGAAGTTCCTTCAATAATGGTCCCTCCCGGTTTTAGTCTTCCATCCTTTTCGGCATCCTCAATCATTTTGATAGCCATTCTGTCTTTTACAGAATTACCCGGATTAAAAGTTTCTATTTTAGCTAAAACTAAAGCAGGTATTTCGGCTGTGATTTTATTAATCTTTACAAGAGGTGTATTCCCAATTGTTTCTAAAATGTTTTTTGCGTATTTCATCCTTTATATTTCTGATTATCAAATTAATAAATAAAGCAAAACTACTCTATCCAAAACTACAAAATAATTTTGAAAGAATTATGCTTAAACTGAGCTATATCTCAAAAAATCAAAAGAAACGAGTTTAAATAAATTTTGGCAATAAAAAATCCTATTTCGAAATTGGCGAAATAGGATTCCATAACTTTATTATGTCGCCGCTTTAACCTTTCTGTTCTTTATTAAAGTAAATCAAATAATAATACATTTGTTTTTCTTCGTCCCAGCCTTTCTCAACAAATTTTTCAGCGCTTTCAGGGTTGATAAAATCTAATTTAATTTGAACATTCGTATCAAGTTGAATGACATTTTTCATTTTTTTACGCATATCCGTAACGGCATTGTTGGCAATCGGAAAACGGGTAACATCTTCAATAGAATATTTTTCTCCTCTATCAACTTTATAATTTTTAAACTCAGGAATTAAATCCGGATTATCCAAAACTTCATTAAGAAAACTACTCTCTTCAAACTCATCATTTTTGGCAAAATAGTTTACTGAACGATTCATAAACATCACTTCTTCTTTTTTATCTTCTGCCGGTAACACTACATCTTTGGCAAAATCCTGAACAAACTTTAAGTATCTTTTGGTCATAAAATTCTCATCCTGAAATGCATCAACATTCAGAAAGTGTTCTAACCAATATTTAGCATCATATCGATTGTTGTCAACACTCAAAATCTTATAACCTTCTTCTTTTTTGTAATTAAAAATGAGACAACCTTTATCAAGTTTATTCAGACTTATTCCTTGTTGAAGGATCAAATCTAAATTTGTTCCTTTTTCTTCAAACTGTAAAAAATCGTGTTTCAATTCGCTTTTAAAGATTCCGATAGCATCTACCACATTATTATCAATAAGCACATTAGTTAAATATGCTACATATACTTCTCCTGCTTTAATGTGAGGATGATTAGATTGTTCGTAAAGATGCTGTGTTATTTTCTTTGAAATTTCATGAGCATTACTCGGATTGGTAAACAACTCATTGGTCAAATTATACATTTCGTTGTACTCCAAATCTACCTCGTGAGCGAACTGAAAATAATTTTCTTCTTTCTCTCTGAAAGGTTTAAAGAAAAATTCTTTTAAAAGAGGATTCAGTTCGTCTGTAATTCTGTACGGATTTTCCGATAAAAATACCGTTTCTCCTTTGCTTTTGTTACCTACCCTGTGAATAGAAAGATTATCAATGTTTAAATTAAACAGGTTTATCATTTTTCTGTGCTTTTTAGTCAAAAGACCTGACAGATTAAAAAAATCCACCAGGTCTATACGTTATAAATACTTTAAAGGTTAATTCCAATTATCATCCGAAAAGTCATCATACCCTCCGAACTCATCATCAGAAAACATATCTAAATCTTCTTCGTCAAAATCATCTTCAAAATCTGAATATATATCTTCTTCATCAAAATCAGCCATAAATTCTTTTTGGTCAATTCCTGAAATTTCTCCGTGAGCGTACAAAAGAGTAGGATACGTTTCTCCTGTTTGCTCTTCCTCTATAGCGGCCAATTCAACAAAAAAAGTGAACATATTCAGAAAATCATAAACATAAATGATTTTGGTATGTTCTTTATGTAAAATATCTTTCAAAACAAAATCATTCATAGTACTTTGTTCTCCGGGAACATCTCCCGTATCAAAAAGCGGGATTTCATCTTGTTGATTCCATTTATCATCACACGTATAAAACGAGGCCATTTCGCTACCGTCAAATCCAAACGCATTGCTTATTACATTATGCAAATCTTCTAAAGTATCGGTATCCAAAATAGCGATATCTCTGAAAATATCTTCTTCCGTATCGAGTATAACTCTGAATTTATAAACCATAATTATAATTGTTGGACTGCAAATTTAATCAGAAAAAACGATTCCTAAGGTTCATTTCTTCAAGTTTATTTCGAGTTTTTTACTTGAAGGCAATTATTATCAAAACACAAACTTCTTTAGCATTCTGTTTTTGAGTTTCTTTTAAATAATCTTACTTTTGCAAAAAACAAAAAATAATGACTTCACTACAAAACACTATAGAACAAGCTTGGGAAAACAAAACACTGTTACAAGAGATACAATTTCAGGAGGCTGTAAGAGAAGTAATCAGACTTTTGGACTTAGGAGAACTACGCGTAGCCGAACCTAAAGGAGATTCTTGGCAAGTAAATGAATGGGTAAAAAAAGCCGTAGTTATGTATTTTCCTATTCAAAAAATGGAAACTCTTGAAGCAGGTATTTTTGAATACCACGACAAAATCCCTTTAAAAAATAATTATGCTGAAAAAGGAATTCGAGTGGTACCGAATGCTGTTGCTCGTTATGGAGCATATATCTCTAAAGGAGTTATTATGATGCCTTCTTACGTAAATATTGGTGCATATGTAGATGAAGGGACAATGGTTGATACTTGGGCTACAGTTGGTAGTTGTGCTCAAATCGGTAAAAATGTTCACCTTTCGGGAGGGGTAGGAATCGGAGGGGTTTTAGAACCTTTGCAAGCAGCACCTGTAATTATAGAAGACAACGCCTTTTTAGGTTCAAGAAGTATTGTAGTTGAGGGAGTACATGTAGAAAAAGAGGCTGTTCTGGGAGCTAATGTTGTTCTTACAGCTTCTACTAAAATTATAGATGTTACCGGTAATGAGCCTGTAGAATATAAGGGAGTTGTTCCGGCTCGTTCTGTAGTAATTCCGGGTAGTTATACAAAAGAATTCCCTGCCGGAAATTATCAGGTTCCTTGCGCTTTAATTATCGGAAAACGCAAACCTTCAACTGATTTAAAAACTTCTTTAAATGACGCTTTAAGAGAATATAACGTAGCAGTTTAGTTGCTTTTTCAAGCAACTAAACTCGCTTTAAAATCACTTATTAAGTTGAGGCGGATATTTAGCTAATATTTTAGCAACAAATTCATTGATTCGTTCTTCTTTTCTTTCAATGTTTTTAGTAAGAACTCCCTCTCCTATTCCTTGCCATACCAATTCTTTTTTCTTTCCGTCAATAAGGTCTATATAAAGAGTCCCTTCCGTAGTTCTGGAAACTGAAGCTGTACTTCCTCCCCACATCCAAGGACTCCAGCCCCAACCCCATCCGTAACCCCATTGGGTTACATCTACTCTTTCACTAGCTTCCGTAAAAATATTAATCAACAAATCCGGATTTTCGGACGGAGTCATTCCTTTTGCCTGAAGTTCTCTTTCAATAGCTTTTAAAATTCGCTTTTTATCTAAATCATGGATTTTTACTTTATCTATTCCATCTTTATAAAAAGCGTAAGTTTTGTATTGAGAATAATCAACTGACTTATCGTAGTCAGCTGTTACTCGCACTGAACTACAGGAAGCTACTACAACAACAAATACCAATAACAGTAATGATTTGACAGTTTTCATAACAAATGTTTTTAGGTTAAACGAAGTTATTCTAAACAATTCAAGACCTCAAGAATTATACCAACAAAAGTTAATTTTAAGGACTTTCAAAGTTTGAACCTTCAAAAAAATTATTTGGAAGAGAAGTTTGTTAGCCACAGAATCAATTCTCTGACAGCTATAGCGCGGTGGCTTATTTTATTTTTTTCATCAGAAGAGAGTTCTGCAAAAGTTTTGTCTGAATTTTCAGAAACAAACACAGGGTCATATCCAAAACCGTTTGAACCTCTTTTCTCCGAAATGATTTTTCCTTTAATAATACCTGTAAAAAGAATATTTTCTGTATTCAGATTTAAGGCAATTACTGTTTTGAATTGTGCTTTCCGGTTAGATACCCCTTCGAGTTCTCTCAATAATTTTTCGATATTGTCCTCATCATTTTTTTGCTCACCCGCATATCGGGCAGAATACACTCCCGGAGCCCCACCCAATACCTCTACCTCTAAACCTGAATCATCTGCAAAACAAGGTAAATTATATTTTTGTGTAACATAGTTTGCTTTCAGAATAGCATTCCCTTCAATAGTATCAGCTGTTTCGGGAATATCTTCTGTACAGCCAATTTCTTCAAGACTTACTATTTGGATGTTTGGAGGAATCAGTTGTTTGATTTCCTGTATTTTATATTTATTATTGGAAGCAAAAACAAGTTTCATAAAAAATGTCACTTATACCTAAGCAACCAAGGCGACTTGATTTCTTTTAATTACTTCCTTAATATATACGGATGGTTTTACGGACAACTCTTTTTGGAAAGCATCAGAAAAACTTCTGACATTGGCATATCCTGCCATTTCCGCAAAGGCATCAAGAGAGTATTTTTGAAGTTCATAAGGCTCTATTCTCAAGATTTCTTTAGCTATATAATTGATGCGTAATTCGTTAAGATATGCTGCAAAATTTTTATTCTTATAAGTATTAATAACAGCAGACAAGTAACTTGAATTTGTATCTAATTTTTTAGCTAACTTACTTAAAGTAATATCCCTTTTAAGATAAAAATCTTTATCTTCTAATCGTTGAAGTTTAGCAAGTATTGTTTGAGCCAATTCATCTGTAACAATAAGTCTCGGTTTTTGAGGTTCCAGTTCTGTCTCCGGTTGAGCTTTTTGATTCATTATAGATTCTAAGTTTTCAATTCTTCTGATAAGTTCCCGAGCTCTTTCACGGCTTCTTTTACTGTTTACAAAGTATGTTATACTTAAAAGAGTAATCGCCAAAACAAATACCGATATTATGATCTTTGTTCGATTTGTTTGCAGATATAAAGCAATTTCTAAATCATTCTTAGCCCGTAACAAATCTTTGGTGTCATAATCTTTATAGATTTGTTTAGACAAGAATTTATAAGTCGTATTGTAAACTTTGTCAACTTCAATAAGACGGTTAGTATAATATAATTGCTTATCCCTATCTCTTAATGATTCGTAATATTTGATTAAAAGTTCATAAGCTTCTCGTAAATCAGGATGTGTGTATTTTTTCTCCGTAAATACTTTATCTATTTGAAGCAAATGCGGAATAGCTTTGCTCTCCTGTCCGCTATTCCAATATGATTTGGCTATATATAATTCTCCTATACTACCCCATGCAAAATCTTCATTATCATAAATAATCGGTAAAGTTTGTTCTATTTTTTCAATACATTGGGCATACTCTTCAGCAAAGTAATGATTAATTCCTTGTTTAAAAATGATATATTTTTCATCTAAAGAAGAAATGTTGGTCTTTTGTATAAGATGTAAAATACTTTGGAGAATCTTTTTACTCTTATTAAATTGTCCTGTTTTAGTATATGCCCATGCAAGGCCTTCCGAAGAAGTTATATATCCTTTTTGGTAGTTGTATTCATCCGGTTTAGAAGCAAAAAACAAACTGCATTCTGTAAAAAAATCTATCGCCTCATCATAATTTCCAAGATAATTTTTAATTACCCCTATATGATACTTTGTTTTATTCTTTAAATAATCATTATCTGTCTGAGAAATATAATCATAACCTTTAAGATAGCTGTCTAATGCTTCTTCAAAATCTTTCATATTATAGCTATACACTCCTTTAGTAAGGTATGTCTTTCCTATAATCTCATAATTTTCAGTAAGATTTGCATAATATAAAGCACTATCTATAAGCTCTTTTCTCTTATCTTCAGGTTGGAGAAATATAAAATTACGATAATATTCCGCAAGTCTTTCTACATTTTTCTCTTTTATTGCTTTTTTTTGATAATTTTTCAAATAAAAAACAACTTTCTCTTTATCTTCTTTATGAGAAAAAATAAATTGATATAATTCATCGTAAGAATACTTATGCAAAGAATCCTGCGAAAAAATAAAATTACTCACCAGCAAAAGCCAGCACAAAAGCAATGTCTCATATTTGTTTTTTACTAAAAAAGACATATCAGTATTCTAAATTTTGGGTAAAGTTACTGATTTTTTTTTTATCCACATTTTTTTTGATATTTTAATTTTAAATAACTGATTTACAGAATTATAAACTTTAAAAAAATAACGGAAAATTTATAAATCTTCCGTATTTTTTTTTTTCTAACCAAAA
>CAZVQI010000051.1:0-12111 GCA_964629155.1 uncultured Flavobacterium sp. | reverse complement strand
CAGCGATGAGTTTATCCCGGTATTCGATTTCATGGGCTGCTTTACGGAGGTGATCAATCACCATATTTTGAGCCATCCAGAAGATATAAGCGTTGATGTTGCGGATTTCGTGAAGCGAATCGCCTTTTTTGCAGAGTTTGTAAAACAGTTCCTGTGTGAGATCTGCTGCGAGTTCCCGATCCCCGAGCGCGCTAATAAAGAAGCCGTATACCTTGTCGCGGTATTCGGTAAATATCGCCTTTAGTTCGACTTCTTTCATGACCTTTTCATTCTGAAACGTTGCAAATTCTTAAAAATCCTCACTTTGATGTCAAAACAATAATAGACAAAAAATATTTGAAAAAAAAAATTAAATACTTAGTATCCTACAGATTCTCATCCGTCTTATACTGTACCACATTTGGAAATTGAAGATTTGTATGGTAGTAAAATGAGCAATCTAAAAAGTAAAAAAACGCGTGGCAGATAAGAACAGACTCCAGGAATTATATCAAAAATACATGGATCGGACCAGTACCGATTCAGAAATTAAAGAATTATTTGACCTGATCCGGGAATCCGGTGACCTGGCATCCTTAAGGAAGGTGTTAAAACAGAGGTGGGACACGCTGGAAATCGATGAAGAATTGACCTCCCTAAACTGGGAATCTATTAAGCGTGAATTGGATCCAAACCTGGGACAGACCAGAAAATCCCGATCGCTTGTCCTGCGGCTATCCATTGCAGCAAGTGTGCTGATCCTTCTTGGAATAGCCATCTGGACCTGGATGCATCGGGGGATTATGGTCATGTATCAAACAGGATACGGACAGGTCGAGGAGATTGTATTGAACGATCAAAGTGTGGTAAGGCTGAACGCTAACTCCAAAATGTATTGGGATTCCAATTGGAAGCGTCGGGGGGAACGAAATATCCGGATCGAGGGAGAAGCTTTTTTTGACGTCGCCCATGATGTGGGCAACCGATTTTATGTATCCACACCCGATTTGACGGTTATGGTCACGGGGACTGCTTTTAACGTATCCAATCGCCACGAGAAAACAAAAGTGTTTTTGGAAACGGGTGAAGTTTATTTAAAGCTCAACCGGGAAGATACGAAGGAGGAGACTGGAGGATCAGAGAAAATGATAGATCACCAGGAAGTTAAATTGATTCCGGGTGAACAGTTGAGTTATTCAAGATCATCCCAAGAAGTGGAGCGTATAGATAATTTGACTGCTGAGCAAGCGGCCTCCTGGAAAAACGGGGAATTGATTTTTGAAAATATTCCTTTGCAGGATGTTCTGCAGGAGCTCAGTGATGTCTACGGGAAGAGCTTTGTAGTACTTGATACGTCCTTATTTGAACGGAAAATCGATGTTGGGATGCCGTATTCAGATTGGGGAACGGTCAAAGAACTGATGCAATTTATGATAGGCGTGACCATTACAGAATCAAACAATCAAGTGACCATAAAAAAGTGAAAGGGGAAATAATTACACTACTGTTGCCGCAGTAGCAATGTAAGAAGGAATACTGCCTCGAAATTACTTCCCCAATCACCCAATTTGCTTAATTTAAGAAAATTAATGAATATGAATGTACGATTTTTACACCTATCCAGGGTGAGATTTCCTATCTTATTTTTCTTTATCGGGAGTTTCTTATTTAATAATCCGATTTATGCCGAGATCGAGAGATTTGAAAGCCCACTTATAAAAGATGAGATCACCTTGATAGAAGCGATTCACCGTATTAGTGAGCATTATCAAGTTTTGTTCAATTACGATCGAAACATTGTTTCGAATATTAAAGTCCGATACGAACCCGAGGAATTTGCCAGTGTTGATGCTGCGATCGCATCGGTGCTTAAAGACACCAATCTGAAATATCAAATATTCAGTCAACGGTATGTAGTCATTTACAAAAACGATCAGGAAGGCATCGAATCGTTAAAGGAAATGATCCAGCATTTTCAGACGATTGTAGACGATAGGGAGGATATAGTTTTGGAAAGACAACGGCTGCAGCCAACGCCCAGATTAATTAGAACGATACCTCAAGAAGTATTAGATGCCCAGGCTTTCTCATTTTCGATTGAGGGGATTGTAACCGATCAGCAGGGAGACCCCCTTATCGGGGTAAATATTCAGGTCAAGGGAACGAACTTGGGGACTTCAACGGATATGGATGGTAAATTTTTATTAAAAAGTATAGAAGAGAATGCTGTGTTGGTGGTTTCATACATAGGATATCAGACCCAAGAGATAGCTGTCGCGGGGAAATCCAATCTATCAATCATATTAATGTCAGATTCACAATTATTGGATGAAGTGGTGGTAGTAGGATATGGAACGCAGCAAAAAAAGGATTTAACGGGTTCAGTAACTGTAGTGAATGTCGATAACATGACAAGGCAGGCTACTGGATTGGTCACTGACCAATTGCAAGGACAGGCTTCAGGGGTGACAGTTACCACCTCAGGGCAACCTGGAGAATCTCCTCAAGTATTGATAAGGGGTATAAATTCTTTCGGAAATAATACGCCACTTTACGTTGTTAATGGAGTTCCTACCCAAAACATATCTAGTCTTAATGCCAATGATATAAGTTCTATACAGATCCTTAAAGATGCTGGTGCAGCCTCTATATATGGATCAAGAGCTTCCAACGGTGTGATAATAATTACCACAACAAAGGGAAGTGGAAAATTAAATCTAACATTTGACAGTTTTTATGGTGCTCAAATACCAATTGGAGGAAATAATCCCTTGGAAATTTTGAGTCCCCTTGAGCAGGCAGAATTGAAATTTTTGGCTTCTGCCAACAGTGGAATTCCGATTAGTTCGGCCAATCCAGATCCATTATATGGTCCAGGGCCAAATCCTACATTACCTGATTATATTTCACCTTTGGGTGCAAGTAAAAATGATCCTTCCGTAGACCCTTCGCTGTATTATGTTGATCCATTCTACACAAAGAAATCAGAACTTGACAACTTTTATAGAATTACTCCTGCAAATAAAGCTGGAACTCATTGGTATAGAGAGCTATTTAAAACCGCACCTATCAACAATAACAATTTATCTATAAGCGGAAGTAGTGATAACATCAATTATTTCTTTTCGGCCAATTATTTAAACCAAGTTGGAAATATTGAGAATACTTATCTTAAAAGGTATTCGATAAGAACGAATGCATCTTTTACCTTATCCGATCGCTTGTCAATAGGTGAAAACATACAATTTACCCTAGAAGAAAATCCCATATTTAATTCGAGACACCATTCATTACATGGAGTATTTAACATAGATCCTATAATCCCTGTCTATGATATTATGGGAAATTTTGCAGGGGTCCATGGGACTCAATTATCAGGCAAGGAAAATCCAGTGGCCAATGCTTACCGAACGAAAGAGAATTCCAATATAGATAGAAGGATACTTGGAAATATTTTTTTAAATTATGATATAATTAAAGATGTATTAAGTTACCATACAAGCTTAGGTGCTGATATTCTCTCTAATTTTGCCCATTCATTCCAGTATCCTCAGTATGAAAATAATCAAAACCGGGATAATAATAATTACAATGAATCCACCAACTCGTATAACGATATAACATGGTTTAATACTCTGGAATTTCAAAAATTAATAAAGAATGTTCATGATCTTAATGTATTGATCGGCTCTGAAATTAACTCAAGAAATGAAAGGATGTCTTCGGGAAGTATTTCCAGCTTCTATTCATTTGATCCTGATTATGTTGGTTTTTCTACCGGAACTGAAAACAGGTTGCTTTCACATTTAAAAAACGAGTATAAATTAATATCTCAATTCTTACGTACTAATTACTCTTATAGGGATAAATATTTATTCAGTTTTACAATCAGGCATGACGGATCATCACGATTTTCAAAACAGAACCGTTTTGGATGGTTCCCAGCCGTAAGTGCAGGATGGAGATTGAGCCAGGAAGACTTTATAAACAAAATATCCTGGATTTCAGATTTGAAATTGAGGGCAAGTTATGGGGTCATGGGTAATCAAATGAATGTTTCTCCCAGTAATGCTTTCAGTACATTTGTTCAAAATTTGGATGGTTCCTTCTATGATATTTCCGGATCAAATAATAGTCTCACACCTGGGTTTCAGGTTGGTCAAATAGGAAATCCTGATGCGAGTTGGGAGAAAAACAAAAACCTTAATATAGGACTCGATTTGGGTTTGGAAAATGGAACACACTTTTTATCCATAGATTATTTCAATAAAAATATTGAGGGCTTATTATATAATCCAGCTTTATTAGCTACTCAAGGAAGTGGAATTCCTCCTTACGTCAATATTGCAGGGATGAGCAACGAAGGAATTGACCTTAATTTTTCCAGTAGATATGACATTACTAATGAAATTAATGTTCAAGGAACTTTATCTTTTACCCATTATCGAAATGAAATCACAAAGGTTTCTGAAGTTAGAGATTTCTTCGATACACCTAAACCTGGGGGTTTTAGTGATGCGAGTTATATTCGGAATCAAGTTGGTCACCCAGTGTCTTCTTTTTTTGCATATAAAGTAACTGGTTTGTGGAATTCTGATGCTGAAATTGAGCAGGCCAATTCTCAAGCTAGGCAGGTATTGAAAGATGAAAATGCTAAATATCAAGAAGGAATTGGGTTAGGTAGGTTTAAATATGAAGATGTTAATGGTGATGGGATTATTAGTCCGGATGATCGAACTTTTATAGGAAGTCCAAATCCTGACTTTACGTATGGATTAAATCTCGGGATAACAGTCAAAAATTTTGATGTAAGTACTTTCATATATGGTGTTCATGGAAATGACATAATGAATGTTATGAGACAGAATTTAGATTTCTATGGTGCAGAGGTGGCGAGTGGTAAAAGAGCTTTGTATGACTCTTGGACTCCGGAACGAAAGAACGCAACCGTTCCTATTCAGGAATTGTCAGCCAACTTTAGTACTTCGGCTACACCAAATTCCTATTACTTGGAGAAAGGGTCCTATCTAAAAGTAAAAAATATACAAGTAGGTTATAATCTACCTTCTGGTATATTAAAAAGGATAAATGCTCAAATGATTCGAATTTATGCTCAGGGCTCAAATTTATTCACACTAACTAATTATCTGGGATTAGATCCTGAAATTCTTGGAAATATTAATGAATATGAGGTTTCGAATCAAGGTGTTGATAGAGGTACTTATCCCGCGCCACGTCAAATAATCGGAGGAATTAAAATTATATTGTAATCGAATAAATACAAAATAATGGAATATACAATAAAAATATTTTTAAAAGTCATAGTAAACATAATAATATGTCTTTCAATTGTATCCTGTAAGGATTCATTTTTAGATGTTCCTCCCAAAGGAGCTCTGAGTGCTTCTCTTCTGAATACAGAAAAAGGAATACAGGATTTGCTAATTGGAGCATACTCTGCGTTAAATGGTCAGGGGATCTATGGAACTAATTGGAATACAGGTGTGGAGAATTGGCTTTACGGAAGTGTCGTGGGAGGCGAAGCTCATAAAGGAAGCCATCCTGGGGATCAAAGCTATATGGACCGAATTGAAAATTTTAATGCCGATCCTTCTATGGCTGCATTTAATGAAAAATGGATAGTAAATTATGAAGGGATTAGTCGCTGCAATAATATTTTGAAAATTCTTCCTACAGTACAAGGAATTTCTGATCAAACTTCAAGAAACATACAAGGTCAGACACTTTTTTTGAGAGCCCATTATTATTTTGAATTAAAGAAAATGTTTAATAGAGTTCCATGGATTGATGAGAATACCTCAGATTTTAACGTAGCAAATGATATTGATATTTGGCCAAATATTACCAAAGATTTTGAAGATTCGGTGGACTTATTGCCTGAAGTTCAAAAGGAAGTAGGACGTGCAAATAAATGGGCAGCTGCTAGCTATCTTGCTAAGTGTTATTTGTTCCAGGGAGAATATGAAAAAGCTAATGCATTGTTTGATGAAATTATTGAAAACGGAAATACCTCATTGGGCATATCCTATAGTCTATTTCCAAGGTTTAATTACAATTTTTTACCAAATTTGGAATTATCGAGTCCTGAAGCTGTTTTCTCGATCCAATACACAGTGAATGCAGGTAATGGTACTCCGCTCCATTCAGGTGGTGGAATACGTCTTAATTATCCAATAAAAGGACCTACAAATTGTTGTGGTTTTTTTCAGCCAAGTCAGGATTTAGTCAATTCGTTTAGAACCAACGGAGAAGGTTTGCCTTATCTCGATGATTATAATGAATATGAAGTTAAAAATGACATGGGTTTGACTCCTACAGATCCATTCACAACAGACACTGGTAACTTGGATCCTAGACTCGATTGGACAGTCGGTCGTCGAGGTATTCCTTATTTAGATTGGGGAGTCCATAGTGGTTCTGACTGGGTGAGGGATCAATCAACAGGTGGGCCATATTCACCTATAAAACATGTATTTTGGAAAATAAATTTCGATGAACACAGTAACCACACAGCATGGGGTACGGGTACTGCAGTAAATTATGTCTTGATTAGATTTTCGGATGTATTACTCATGGCTGCTGAGGCTAAAGTCAATTTGGGGGGCGTAGAAAATCTCAATAAAGCGGAAGAGTTAGTAAACTTAGTAAGAAAGCGAGCAGCAAATCCTGATGGTTTTGTATATAGATATATTAATGATGATTCACCAGAAGAAGGGTTTTCCGATACACCTGCTGCAAACTACAAGGTTTCTCCTTATCCACAGGGAACTTTTAATTCTCTCGGTGGGGAATATGCCTTGAAAGCTATTTATTTAGAACGTAAATTAGAATTAGCAATGGAGGGGCATCGATTTTTTGATTTGGTGAGATGGGATATTGCGGAAACTACACTGAATAGTTATTGGGCGTATGAAAATCAAATCGTCAGAAATGACATTAAGGGTACTTTTGTCAGCCCTAAAAATAATTATTATCCTATCCCTCTGGATCAAATTGATTTGAGCATTAGAGATGGTTCAGCAGTACTTATACAAAATCAGGGTTATTAGGCTCTAGTTTGGAGTGAACTTACACCCCTTTATTATGTAAAGCTTAAAAATATTCTGAGTTTTCTATAATGATGTTTGTGAAAATATCTTGTTTATTGTTGTTTATTCAGTGGTGAAATTTTTTAGATTCTGAATAATATTGACCGTGATTATGAAAAAATATTTTTTGTGGAGTTGCTTTATAATAGTATTATGGACACATCCGCATTCTTTTTCTCAATGTCTGTATCCATATTCAGAAATTTCACTTGAGAGTTTAGAAGACTTCGCAAATGTGACAGAAAGCTGGGTCAGAGTTAAAGATGTTCACTTTGACTTAGAAAAAGAAGGTGAATTTTATATCGAGGAGGGAACAGGGGTGCTATTGAATACTTTAGGTGAAAAGTGGATCAGCAATCTTTTAACCAACTTTGAACATGAGGACATCGAGATTGAGTTCGACTATATGATGGCCAAGGGATCTAACGCTGGAATATTTTTACAAGGTCGATATGAAATTCAAATGTATGACTCGTGGTTGAAATTAAATCCGCAATTCTCCGATAATACTGGTCTCTATCAACGTTGGAATTCTAATGCCGAACCTGGTCGTAGAGGTTTTCATGGTCAACCTCCTATTACGAATGTGAGTAAAGCTCCAGGCTTGTGGCAAAATTTAAGAATCGTTTTTGAAGCCCCAAGATTTGATGAAGAGGGGAATAAAATCCGGAATGCGATTTTCCGAGAAGTATATCTTAATGGTGTATTGGTGCAAAATAACATTGAAGCGACCGGTCCGACAAGAGATGCTATATTTGATACCGAAAGCCGTTTCGGTCCCATCATGTTTCAAGGCGATCATGGGGTTTTTGCTTTGAAAAACATCAAATATAAGTTATATGAATCTCAAGTCGTGGAGTTGACTGATATGGTTCTCACCGCTTATGATACAGTTGCAACTCTACTTGATTTTGAAAATAGGCCTGTTTTATATAAAAAGGAAATCAGTGTTTTGGATCATAGCGTACCATCCAAGGTTGATGACTTTGGCGGATTGGTTAAAGGGAAAATCCATATTCCCGTAGAAGGAACTTATTGTTTCAATTTATCCCTTGCCTGGATTCCGGACGATGGACCTGATGGACCGAATGGAGGTGGACAATTGATCATCGACGATTCCGTGGTAGTATTAATGGATGGGACCAAAACGGAAGGTTATGGTTCCATTTACCTGGATGCTGGATCGTTCGATTTTAATTTGAAATATTTTAAAAGTTTTCGATATCACTTTGCTTATAAAAATGATTTTTTTCTGGGAGTGGAAGGTCCTGGAACCGCTTTTACATACCTAAATTCCCCGAAGGCCTTTAATTTTGATCAATCATATAACAGGCACATAGTCCAAACTAAGGGCCAAATCACTTTTCAAAGAGGTTTTTATTACGTCGAAGACCAGATCAAAACACATTCAATTGTTGTTGGATTCCCCTGTGAGGTAAGTTATGCCTATGACCTGGAAGAAGCGCGATTATTATCCGTCTGGCGGGGTGGTTTTATTAACGCTACCGGGATGTGGAATGATCGAGGTCATTCCCAAACCATGATTCCCAATGGAAGTGTCATTCATCTTGATTTGGATACGCGATTGGTTTCTTTGATGATTGGGAATTTGAATTTGACCACACCTCCTCCGGACCCTAAGTATATCGGTTATCAATTGTCAGCTGATAATCTTCCAACTTTTACATATTCTCTAAATGATAATTACATATTAGATCGAATTCAGATGCTTGAGGAAAATAAAGGATTGAGGAGAGAAATTTTGCTAAGCGGATCCAATAGTGAAAAACATAAACTCGTGATTACTTCTGGAAAAGAGATTAAAAAAATGCCGAATGGTATGTTTTCTGTAGGGGAAAAAGAATATTACCTCCTGTTTGATGAGGGGACCACGCCCCATATATTGAAAAATTCTGATGGCACTGTAGAGGTTTCTATAAACTTATCTCCCTCTGAAAATAATGAGAGGAAAATAGGGTATTCTATCATTTGGTAAAAACTTGAGAATGAAATTTGTGAAAAGCCAAACCATGATTAAATACACATCGTGGGTCATAATTTGCATATTTAGCTCTTTTATTTCCTTTGCTCAATCATTTGAATATACCGTAGAAACAGAAGAGGAATATTATGAAATTATTGATATTCCTATTCCGGAGCACATCATTTTGGAAGTTGGTGGAATGACCAATCTTCCCAATGGGAATATAGCAATTTGCACCAGAAGAGGAGAAGTGTGGATTGTCTCAAATACTGAAAACCTGAAACCTACATTTAAAAAATTTGCCCACGGATTGCACGAACCATTGGGGATTTCGTTCAAAGAAGGGGCCCTTTATGTTGCACAGAGAGGTGAATTAACCAAATTGGTTGACCGTAATGGCGATGGCATCGCTGATCTTTACGAGAGAATTACTTCCTGGCCGCTCTCCGGAAATTATCATGAATATTCTTATGGGCCAGCTTTGCTGCCCAATGGTAACTTCATGGTAAATTTAAATCTTGGTTGGGTGGATCGTTTGGGCCAGATGGAAAGTTTGGTCCCCTGGAGAGGATGGGTTGTCGAGATTACCCCATCCGGCGATATTATCCCCATAGCATCAGGATTGAGATCTCCGGCGGGATATTGGGTCAACGACGAAGGTGATTATTTTTATTCAGAGAACCAGGGAGATTGGGTAGGATCCGGACGAATATCTCACGTTGAGAAAGGAGACTTTCTCGGTAACCCTAAAGGATTAAAATGGATAGAAGATACTGATTGGTCGGTATCCATAAAACCAGAGGACATTCCAGACACAGGAGGTTCCATGGTTGACGTTGCTAAAGATATTGCCTCTCTTAAACTACCTGCTGTGTGGTTGCCTCATGGTATTATGGGAACATCCACCTCTGATTTCCTATTCGATAATAATCAAGGGGAATTTGGTCCCTTCGATGGCCAGGTTTTTATTGGTGATCAGGGCCAAAGTAAGGTCATGCGAATGGATCTGGAAAAGGTAAATGGTGAATATCAGGGGGCCATTTTTCCTTTTCGGGAGGGATTTTCTTCTGGAGTTTTCAGAATGGTTTGGGGGAATGATAATTCAATGATCGTCGGGATGACAAGTAGGGGATGGTCTTCCACCGGTAGCAAATTATATGGTTTACAGAAGGTGATTTGGAATGGTAAAGTGCCTTTTGAAATGAAAACCATAAAAGCGACTTCTAAGGGCTTTCTCATCAAATTTACACATCCCGTAGATCCTGCTACAGCTCTTGATTTGAATGCTTATGAAATTGTAAATTTTAACTATAAATATCAAGCTCGATATGGAAGTCCGGTGGTACACAAAGGATCCTGCCCAGTTCAATCCGTAAGAATTTCCGAAGACGGGTACCAGGTAAGTTTGGTAGTAGATAGTCTGAAACCGGGATATATACATGAGTTGAAATTACAAGATATCATTTCTTCCTCAGGTAAGACACTCTTGCATGACGTTGGATATTATACTTTAAATAATATTCCTGAAAATGTGCCTGGAATTGTAACGGCAAGTAAGGAGAGTTTGTCAGACGGTATCCAACAATCCCTCCAGCCCGAACCTCAACCTAAACCTCAACCTAATCCTAAGCCTCAATCTCATCTTCAGCCCGAACCTCCACGTTTTAAAAGACAAACCACCATACCACCCCATTGGAACGGTCATGTTGACCAGTCTTTGGTTGTAGGAACCAAACCCGGATTGAAATTTGATATTCAAAAATTAACTCTAAAAGCTGGAAGCCGGGTCAGATTGGTCTTTCAAAACACCGATGATATGCTTCATAATTTGGTTATCGTCCAACCCAATTCGGCTATTAAAGTAGGGGAAATGGCTTTAAATTTAGGCTTGGACGGCCTGTCCAGACAGTATATTCCTGACACAGATATGGTGTTATTTTACACTAATTTATTGGAGCCAGGTATGACCGAAACCATTTATTTTCAGGTTCCGGAAGAACCTGGAGAGTATGAGTATGTCTGTACAGTGCCCGGCCATTATTTTGCTATGCGAGGTTTGTTATTGGTCGTCAAATGATTGATTAATTTACGATTTACCTGAAAGAGGGTTGATAAATCTGGGTTAAAGTAAGAAATTTTGGCCTTTTATCTGGATTTTGATTTTATAGTAAGTTGATTTATTTCCCCTCAAATTTTCAAACCCGACTTGGCCACATTGACTTATAGTTGATTGTTTATCAACGATGTGTAATAAATTATTTCTCGCTACGGCCTGGTCAGGTTAAATTTCTGAATAGAATTTACATATTCCTTTCGTCTTAATATCTCATCCGATATTGGTTGCATGAAATACCATTTCGGGATTCGATTTCGACGCTTACCACAACAGACAGGTCTCAACTTGAAATCCATTATAAAAGATGGAGAAGTTAAACAAGGAATTATTTCGTCCGAGACCGGAAATTCGATTACATTGAGGGTGTTAGGTAGCCCAGATGAAATTATCGCCCGTGAAAATATCGAAATGATGTCTTCCAGATCCATTTCTGTAATGCCAGGTGGATTAGAAAATCAGATTGATATTCAAGCTATGGCAGACCTATTGAAATTTATTAAGCAACTTAAATGACCATCTTATGAAACGAAACATAGTCATCCTAAAATGCCTCGCTTTTTTGGCATTTTTTCCTTGTTTTTCAAATCTGCAGGCGCAATCTTTTCAATCTGCTGTGGTCAAGAAGAACATTACACCCGACAACTCTCAGCAATTGTTGGGCTACGGAGCCCGTAAATCGACTGGTGTCTACGATTCCATTTATCATAGAATACTTGTGCTGGATGATGGAGAAAACGAATTCTATCTGGTATCCAGCGATATCTGCCTGGTATCTCCATCAGAATACGATCGCGTGAAAGATTTAATCGTAGACGAGTTTGGGATCGAAGGGGAACAATTCTGGTGGAGCGTAACCCATACCCATTCTGCACCTGAAGTAGGCCCGCCTGGTTTGCCTGAGGTTTTTCTCGGAAATCGGTACG
>CAZVQI010000050.1:0-12211 GCA_964629155.1 uncultured Flavobacterium sp. | reverse complement strand
GGAGGAGGAGATTGGTATGCAAATCCTACCTCTTTACCTAACCTGATTTCGTTTTGCAATAATAATATCGGGACAAAAATCAATCCTAAACCCGCAACCATAGAACTTTCGAGTTCAGCTCTTTTCTTGTACCCTTTCATACATATTACCGGACACGGAAATATTTTGTTTAGTGATGTTGAAATCCAAAACTTAAGAAAATATCTTTTGGGAGGAGGTTTTCTTCATATTGATGACAATTATGGGCTGGATGAATACATCAGGCGAGAAATGAAAAGAGTTTTTCCTGAAATGGATTTTGTGGAAATAAGTAAAGACCACGTTATTTTTAAAGAACCCTACTCCTTTCCAAACGGTCTTCCAAAAATTCATGAGCACGACAACAAACCGCCCCAAGCTTTTGGTCTTTTTAAAGACGGAAGATTAATTTGCCTTTATACTTACGAAACCGATTTAGGTGACGGCTGGGAAGATGCGGAAGTTCATAATAACCCTAAAGACGTCCGGGAAAAAGCTTTAAGAATGGGAGCCAACATCATCAATTACGCTTTCAATCATTGATTTGATAGACTTTATATAAAACCTAACCGTAATATTACCCTTAAAAAAAATAAACCAAAAAAAGTTTGGCTATTTAAAGCCTAATATTTACTTTTGCACCCTCATTTATAACAATTTAAATTTTTAATTATGAATCATTACGAAGCTGTTTTCATTTTAAATCCCGTTTTATCTGAAGCTCAGGTAAAGGAAACAGTAAGCAAGTTTGAAGATTTTCTTACTTCTAAAGGCGCTAAAATGGTAGCTAAAGAAGATTGGGGACTAAAAAAATTAGCTTACGAAATCCAACACAAAAAAAGCGGGTTTTATCATTTGTTTGAATTCCAAGCACCGGGAGAACTTATCGCTGCTTTCGAAACAGAATTTAAACGTGACGAAAGAGTTATGCGCTTTTTAACTGTGAAATTGGACAAACATGCTATTGCATGGGCTGAAAGAAGAAGAGAAAAACTTAAATCAAAAGCTAATTAATCATGGCAAACTTAGAACAATCTGCAAAAGGGAAAAAAGAAGGAGATATCAGATATCTGACCCCTCTTAATATTGATACAAACAAACAAAAAAAATACTGCCGTTTCAAAAAAGCAGGTATCAAATACATCGACTATAAAGATCCTGATTACTTGCTTAAATTTGTTAACGAGCAAGGTAAAATTTTACCACGTCGTTTGACAGGAACTTCTTTGAAATATCAAAGAAAAGTATCTGTGGCTATCAAAAGAGCCCGTCACTTAGCTCTTATGCCATATGTGGCTGACTTATTAAAATAATCAATTTAAACAAACGTTGTTGGTTTCTGCTTGACAGAACCTAACTTCAATAAAAAAAGGACATCAACATGGAAATTATCTTAAAACAAGATGTAGCGAATTTAGGTTTTAAAGACGATATCGTAACTGTAAAACCCGGTTATGGTCGTAATTACCTAATTCCTAAAGGACTTGCAGTTCTTGCTACACCATCTGCTAAAAAAGTTTTAGCTGAAACTTTGAAACAAAGAGCTTTTAAAGAGCAAAAAATCGTTGACGATGCTAAGAAATTAGCTGAAGCTCTTAAAGCGGTTGAAATCAAAATTACTGCTAAAGCAGGAGGAGAAAAACTATTCGGTTCTGTAACTAATATTGATATTGTTGAAGCTTTGGCTAAAGCAGGTTACGAAATCGACAGAAAATATGTTACTTCCGGAACAGTAAAAAGAACCGGAAAATACACTGCAACAGTTCGTCTTCACAGAGATGTTATTGTGGAGTTACCATACGAAATCGTTGCTGAGCAATAATTCAGAAAAAGTTTTTCATAAATTTTTGAATTTTAGAGTTAATAATAAAAAGACCTCCTGTTTTCGGGAGGTTTTTTTACATTTATAACTGATTATGAAATACACCCGACTTACTAAAGAACAATTTGAGGAATTACATCAGGAATTCTCCAAATTTTTAGCCGTTCAAGGAATAGATAAAACCAAATGGGAAGAAATTAAAACTGAACAGCCCGAAACAGCGGAACAACACCTTGACTGTTTTTCGGATTTGATTTGGGAGGGTGCCTTAAACAAAGTTGAATTTTTAGAACATTTCTCCAAAAACTACATTTTTTTATTTCATTTTACAGAAAATGAAGCTCAATCTATTGTAATTCGTTGCAACCATCCGAGTATAGATTTTATGACCCAAAAAGGGCTGGTGTGGCTATCGGAAAACATTTTATCTGACGATGTAGACATTAAACAAGGGAAAAAGTTATTTGAAGATAAAAACTCCGCCATTTTTGAGATTATCCGACAAGGTGCTTCCATAAGCAACGGAGAACTTTACCAACAAATTAAAAATTCTTTAGAAATATAATCTTATTGAATGTTAATAAACGAAATCACTGTTTTTTCTGTCCTTTCAAAAAGTTCTTCAAATGAATAATCACTAACTTTTAAAGGCTTGTGAATAGTAAAAACTAACCGACTCCCTAACCCCATCGGAAAACCTCCCCATTTTACCATTTTCCAAGAATTATTAATAGTAACGGGAAGCACATAAGCGGAAGGAGCATATTTATACAACATCTTTAATCCATTCTGAGAAAATCTTTTAGGAACTCCACTCCTACTTCGGGTACCTTCCGGAAAAATAACTACAGAGCGATTATACTTTTCAATATACTGTGCTACCTTTTTGATTTCCGGAAGCGATTGTTTAGGATCTTTCCGATCAATCAGAACTGAACCTCCGTGTCTTAAATTATAAGAAACACTCGGAATTCCTTTTCCTAATTCTTTTTTACTGATAAATTTCGGATGAAGCTTTCTTAAAAACCAAATCAGAGGAGGAATATCATACAAACTCTGATGATTAGCTACAATAATTACAGGTACACCTTTCGGAGCTAAATGTCTATTTTCAATCTTATATGTTGTTCCTAAAATATGCGTAAAACGAATCAGGCATAAATTCATATAATCTACACTCTTTTTGTGTGCCTGATATCCAAAAATATTCAGACAAAACCACTGAATCGGATGAAAAATACAAAGCAATAATCCGAACCCGAAGTAATATATCACAGAAAGAGGATATGAAAGAATCTTTTGCATCAAATCTTATATTATCTCTGAAACACGAAGTGTATTTACCATTCCCTTCTCATGAACAGGCATTGCTGCCAAATTGATAATCATATCTCCTTTTTCCACATAACCTGCTTCTTGAGCTAACTTGTTTACGTCTTGTACTGTATCATCCGTACTTACAAACTTATCGTAATACATAGCTGTAACCCCCCAAAGCAAGCTCATTTGAGTAAGTATACGTTTGTTTGATGTAAAAACCAAAATATGCGATTTGGGTCTCCAAGCCGAAATCTGAAATGCCGTATAACCACTATTTGTCAAGGTACAAATAGCTTTTGCTTGAATTTCATTCGCCATATGGGCTGCATGATAACAAATCAGCTTAGTGATATATCGCTTAGTTCTGGTTTGAGGAATATTTTTAGGCACTTGAATCAAAGGAGAATCTTCAACTGCTGAAATAATTTTCGCCATTTTTTCAATTACTTCAACCGGGTAATTTCCAACAGATGTTTCTCCTGAAAGCATTACTGCATCTGCCCCATCCATCACCGAATTTGCTACATCGTTTACCTCTGCACGAGTCGGAGTCATACTGGTAATCATAGTTTCCATCATTTGAGTAGCAATAATTACCGGGATTCGGGCAGTTTTAGCACGGTTTACAAGTTTTTTCTGAATAAGTGGTACTTCATGAGCAGGTAGTTCAACTCCCAAATCACCGCGAGCCACCATAAGTCCGTCACAAAAAGTAATAATTTTATCTATATTTTCAACGGCTTCAGGTTTTTCAATTTTAGCGATAATAGGAATTTTATGATCCGAATTATCTCGTATCAAGTCTTGAAGTTCTTCAAGGTCTTTGGGAGTTCTTACAAACGAAAGAGCTATCCAATCCACTTGATGTTGGATAGCAAATAGAGCATCCTTTTTATCTTTTTCCGTAAGAGCAGGAAGTGAAACATTGGTATTTGGCAAGTTGACTCCTTTTTTTGAACGCAACGGTCCTCCTTGAATCACAACAGCTTTTACTTCACTTTTCAGGTCTGTTTCCAATACCTCAAAAATCAATTTTCCATCATCAAGTAAAATACGTTCTCCTTTTTTAACGTCTTTCGGAAACTCCTTATAATTCATATAAACTCTTTGAGCCGTTCCGTCTATGTGTTCAGCAGTGGTAAAAGTTATAATATCTCCTTGATTTACCACTACATCTTCTTTCATAATTCCGACCCTGAGCTTTGGTCCTTGAAGATCAGCCAAGATAGCTGTGTTGTATCCGTATTGTTCGTTAAGGCTTCTAATTATATCTATTTTGGATTTTACATCATCATAATCAGCATGAGAAAAGTTAATTCTGAAAACGTTTACTCCGGCTTGTATCATTTTGTGTATAGTATCTTTAGTACTGCAAGCAGGTCCCAATGTAGCTACTATCTTCGTCTTTTTAGTATTAGGCATTTTTTTAAAATATTAAATTATTCTTTGCTCGTATTCTTTCTGCATCTATCCAAAAAGCTGCAGATACTTTTTCTATTTTCTTTATTTTAGTGAGAATATCCTGAATTTCATCCGAATCAAAATGAGACCCCTGTATTTTAAGGAAAAAGTTAACGTTTTTTAGCTCTGACAATAAAAACAACTTCTTCCGAAAATCCTCAAATAAAGAAGACTCATCTTTACGATTTTCTGTCCACTGTTGATTTTGTACTAAAGACCAATACAAATGTTGCTGCTCATCTTCATACCCATATACAGAAAATCCGACTTCTTTTCCTTCCTCGTCATGCAAAACAATATCTTCTTTTAGTCTCGAAAGAGATAAATTTAAGCTTTCATTCAAAAAAAAAGCAAGCCGATAATCTTCGACAGCCGTGTTTATAGCTATCAAATCATAATCAACCTCATTAAATTCATCAATATCAAGCTTATGGACTTTCACTTTGCCTTTTAAAAAACTAAGTAAAAATACGGAAAAAAACGGGAGTAATTGTTTAGAAAAACAAAATTAAGAATTTGTTTACAGTTCCTGAACCAAAAGCCAAGCTTCGGGGTTAAAGCTTCTGATTTCATTTAGTTTTTGTCGAGCTTCTTCATAAGTAGTATAGCTTCCGAACAATACGGGATACAATCCGTATTTATTTTTATCTAACTTTCTGGATTTGTAACCTTGTTGAATCAACTCTTGATACGCTTTGTCTGCGTTAGACTCCTCTCTAAAGGCACCTGCTACAATATGATAATGTAGTTTCTCTTCTTTTATAACAAGAGTCACCGGAGTTATTTTCGGATTTTCAATAATAAAAGTAGCTTCTTGAATCTTTTTTTCTACCTCTTGTTGAACCTCTTGTTCTACCAATAGTGTATCGTGAGCTATTTTATTTCCATAATAATCATTGGCAAAAAAAGAAATTCCTAACACTACGGCAGCAGCCACTCCGTATTTAACAAAGGTGTATTTTTTCTTTTTCCGGTCAATCGGAACGACAACAGTTTCTTGAATGTCTTCCTCAAAAACAAGCTCTTCTTTTGGAGTATCCTGAGGGACGGTTTCTTGAATATAATTTCTTCTGATTACAGGGGAAACAACAGGAGACAACCCAAAAGATTCCGGCAGATAATTTACATTTTCAGTAGCAGTGAATACTAAATTACTTTCTGAGTTTAATCGGAGTTCTCCTATATTCTTAAGAACTAAAACCTCTTTACTTTCTAATATTTTTTTCCAAAGAGATACCTCTTGTTGAATTAAAATAACGGCTTCATTATAGGGAATTCCGTCATTTTGAGAAATATGATGAATCAAAAGTCCATCATTTTTTTTCAATAAAGCATTAAATGAAATAACCTTTTTTGGAGGATAAAATGTATAGGTATTAGGTTTCAATTTTGACGGTCTGATTTCTGTCAAAAACGAACCAAATTCAGGAACCGTTACACATTGGTAGCGGTATAAAAGCTGTTCTATATATTTCTCCAACTTCATATCTGCAAAAATAGGCAATCAAAATGTGTAAATAAAATTTTAGCCTTTAATTTTTTCAACAACAGTTAAATTAGAAATTTTTATGAGGTTCACATTTAATTAACATAGAAATTTCTTAATTTTATCACATTATTAAAACATTATAATATGAAAAAAATTACATTACTATTCGCCTTTCTGCTTGCTTCTTACCTTGGTTTTGGGCAAGGCTCAGAAAATTTTGACAATGCTACAAATTTACCCACAGGCTCCACTTATGCAGATGGGTCATTTGTGGGAAATAATGGCATTACTTGGAATTATGTACACTGCCAAGCAGCAGGCAGTTACTCAATTGACGGAATTGGAATCTTATTAAGACGATCTAATGAACCCAGTAGTTTAAGTGCATCTATACAAGGAGGAATTGGAAGTTTCTCTGTAGACACAAGAAAGGGTTATAGCAGTAATACACAAAGAAAATTAGAGCTTGTTATTAATGGAGAAGTAATAGAACAATTTGAACCGGATTTTCCATCCGGAGAAACAGATGTGGTGATTCCTTTTGTGGTAGAAGACATCAATATTCCGGGTGATTTTACTCTGGAACTACGTTTGTACGGAGCAGCCGGTAACCAGCATATTGTTTTAGATAATATTGTATGGACAGGATATCCTTCTGATTCAGATGATTCTTTTGCTTGTACTCAAATCACACCGGGAACACTCTATGACGGATTACTTTTTGGAGGTGATCAAAATCAAATCTTAGCTGTGGATATCCCTGTTTACCAAGACACAACATTTGAAATTGAAACCATAAAAATAAATGTTGTTGATACTGCTTCTTATTTTAATATCCTCATCCATGAAGACAATTCAGGAGTTCCGGGAGATGTTATTTATACTTTTAATGCAGTTCCTATCACAAACTCTACTGTTGTTGGCAATATAGCAGATTTTTATTTTTATCAATACACTCTGGATATTTCCTCAGAAAACCTTGTCTTAACTGCACCGGATGGAGATACGAAGTATTGGATGCAAGTTCAATCAGATGCATTGGCTTGGGAAATGGCTTCAGGAACCTCAATAGGTAGTGGAGGTGCTTTTGCCAATAATAATAGTGGAGGAATTTGGAATATCATTCCTGAGGATTTTGTTTATGAACTGATAGGTATGTGTGCCGGAGAAATTCCTATTGTTTATTGTAATGCATACGCAGATGATTGTTCAATAGAATCTATTACTAATGTATCTTTTGCCGGAATAAATAATTCTACAGGTTGTGGTTTTGGTATTAATGATTACACTAATCAAATTGCAACAGTAGCCCAAGGAGAAACTTACCCTATTTCCGTTACTATAGAGGCTGATTTTGACGAGTATATTTATGCTTTTATCGATTGGAATCACAACGGAATTCTTGATGATATAAATGAAGTTTATGTAATCGCAAACAATGTATCTGTATCAGATACTTATTCATTACTAATCACTGTCCCTAATAACGCTGTTCTTGGAGAAACTCGTATGAGAGTATTTTTAGCTTGGGATGAGCCGTCAATTTCCCCTTGTGAATCAGTGTTTTACGGAGAAGTTGAAGATTATACCATAAACATCATTCCTGCTCTTTCTTGTTCTGCTCCTTCAGGATTAACCCACAATCAATTAAGTATGACTTCAACGGAATTATTATGGACAAGTTCAGGAACATTATTTGATTTAGAGTGGGGATTACAAGGATTTACTCAAGGAACAGGAACTATGGTAACTGATCTAACCTCTACTTCATATGAATTAACAGACTTGGCAATTGATGTTGATTATGAATTCTATGTTCGTCAAGATTGTGGAGAAGATGGGGAAAGTATTTGGGCAGGACCCTACAGTTTTAGTGTAGGATATTGTAAGGCAGGAGCTTTAACCGCTGAAGATGAAAGTATTTCTAATATTACTTTTGCCGACATAAATAATAGTTCTTTTTCTACCGTAGGTTATGAGAACTTTACTTCAATAAGTACTGATGTTACTCAAGGAAATACTTATACTTTCTCTGTTACCATATCAGACTATTATGACAGTGATGAAGTAATAGTGTGGATAGATTATAATCAAGATGGGGATTTCGATGACATAGGAGAATTAGTATTAACCCTTCCTCTTACTTCTATTTCAGGGACAGGTAATATTACTATTCCTTCTGACGCAGCGATAGGTACTACTCGTATGAGAGTCCGTTTACATTATTCGGACGAGGAAGGAAATACCACCCCTTGTGGTAATTCTTTTTATGGTCAAGTGGAAGATTATACAATAAATATAACCGATCCTTGTAGTATTGGTACAATTGTTCCAAGCTTTTCTCAGGTTGCTGATATTTGTGAAGGAACCCTTTTAGAAGAATTACCAACAACTTCTCTAAACGGTATTACAGGTACTTGGTCACCGGCTCTTGATAATACTCAAACCACAACTTATACATTTACTCCTGATCCGGGGCAATGTGCTACAACAACTGCAATGACTATTACAGTAATGCCAAATGTAGTTCCGGAGTTTGAGCCAATTTCTGATATTTGTGAGGGAACTCTTTTAGAAGAATTACCAACAACTTCTATAAACGGTATTACAGGTACTTGGTCACCGGCTCTTGATAATACTCAAACCACAACTTATACGTTTACTCCTAATCCGGGAGTTTGTGCCTCTACAGTTACACTTACTATTACGGTTCAGCAACCGTCTACTCCTACGTTTGATGCTGTAGCTCCTATTTGTTCGGGCGAGCTGTTATCGCCTTTACCAACAGTATCGAATAACGGTATTACAGGTACTTGGTCACCGGCTCTTGATGATACTCAAACTACAACTTATACATTTACTCCTGATCCGGGGCAATGTGCTACAACAACTACAATGACTATCGTAGTGAACGATACTCCTGATTCTCCTACAGCAACTTCTCCGCAAACTATAACACCGGGACAAACTCTTGCGGATATTATAGTAACAGGAGATAATCTGACGTGGTATTCTGACGAAAACCTTACTACAATAGTTGATGAAACTTTTGTACTAACAGAAGGCACTTATACGTTCTGGGTAACGCAAACTATTGGAAGTTGTACTAGCGCTGCTACCGAAATTATAGTTGAAGTTTCTTTGAGCAGAAGTGTATTTGATGAGACATCATTTAGAGTTTATCCTAACCCTGTAAAAGATATGTTGAACATCTCATATAGCAAGGATATTTCCGAAGTTGCAGTTATCAATATGTTAGGTCAGGTTGTTATTTCAGAGCAAGTGAGTACAACAGATGCTAAGGTTGATATGTCAGGCTTGCCAACCGGAAACTATTTGGTTAAGGTAACGGTTGATGGAGCTGTTAAGACTATCAAAATAGTAAAACAATAAAAATAAATTAAACAAAAAAACCGCCTCAATTGAGGCGGTTTTTTTGTTTAATGCAACTTAAAAATGTTTAAAATAACTATTTTTTAATTATCTTTTTAACCATTTCACTTTGTTGTGTCTTTATTTTCAAAACATAAACACCTCTTTGGAGTCCGCTTAGGTTTAATGTCAAGTTATTGAGTATTCCATTTTTGATTAATTTTCCATCTATCGAATAAACAGAATATTCAAAACCATACTCTTCTGTAACAAAATAAATTATATCTTCAAATGGATTTGGAAAAACAGTTACATCCAACGATTCTTCATAATCTAGATCTAACCCTTCTTCAACAAAAACAGCTTTAGCATAAATTCCTCCTTCAGGAGAGAGAGTAAGCTGCGGATTATCCCCTGATTCTGTTCCTTCCCAATGACTGAAGACATATCCTTCATACGGAATAGCTGTTATTTGAATAGGAATTTGTTTAAAGTACATTCCAGCCCACGGATAAGCTACTTCAAAAACCCCCGGTGTAGTAGGAAGAATATCTATAGTATTTATTTTTATATATCCATGTTCATTATTAGAAACGTCAAGCATAACCACAACATCATCACTTATATTAAATTTTTGTCGTATATGCTGTCTTTGATAATTAGGTCTTTCAATTGCAAAGTTCTTCATTACATTTATGTTACTGTTCCATTCCGCATAAGAGAACATTCCCCAACGTTGAATATGTTCTTGTATTTCCGGCTCAAGAACGGCTTTCATTTCATCAATCATTTCTATAAGTCTCGAAGTAAGAAACGTAGTGTTCATCAAGTCTGCAAAACGATTGATAAAATAATTTTTATATTCAGAATTTTCCAATAGTTTTCGAGCAATCAGAGTAGATCTGTTAAAAGCATCTGCCTCCCATTCCCATGACTCATAAAATTTGGTTGCGTGTGCTAAAGTATTATGAGCATAATCATTATTTTGATATAAATCAAAACTAAAGTCCATATCTTTTAGCAACCATCTCCATCTTCCATCTTGAGCTTCAGGGGCATCGGGAGTATATGGAACTCTTTTTCGGAAAAATTCGTAATTATTATGAGGCCAATCATAATTAGCTGAAAAAATATTTGTTATATAATAATCGGTATAATTTATAGGATCAAGAAGCGTGGCAACATATTCAAAGTTAGCATCATCAACAAGTGAATTATTTTCCAGATAACTCATCATATCATTATAATGTACATCATCCCCTACATCTACTATTCCATCATTCTCTATAAAATCCAATTCATCTTCATCTATACCAAATACTCTATCAAAATAATGCTCATCATAACGCTCGCGAAGATTATAAATTCCACTATATTCTGAATTCACAAATAATATAACAGGTTGATATTCCTGGGTTTCAAAATTAAGATGTTTAGCAGCTTGTTGGATAAAAGCATCTCTAAAAAGAGTAGCATAACCGTCATTTCCTGAATTGCGAAGAATTATTCTTTTAAAGCTATTATATTCATAATCAGGGAAAAATGAGTGATTAAATTTACTCTTTCCATAATCTCCTTTTGCATATAGTCTTATCGAGCGGTTGGGCATATGTCTGCTCCCATTCCCATGATTTCGAATACCTGCATCATGATTTAGAATTTCTATTCCATTCTCCATATAGCTGAAATTCAAACGCAGTTCCGACTCACTTCCGGAAGCCCAATAATTTGCATCAGTCCAAACATCTGCTTCTGCTGTAGGATTATCCATTCTCCACTGATCAAATAACTGCCCCGCTACATTAAGCCCGTACTCATAACTGTAATACTTATCTTCATCAATATTTAAACAAATAACAGGGAGTGTATATCTATTAGCTCCCTCAGGAGTAACAAAATAATTCCGTACTACAATATCGCTATATTCTGAATCCACCACTGCTCGAGCTTTTACCACAGTGCTTTTAAACACCGGTTCCTGTGGAGGAAAATACATTTTTGTAAGAAAAGTTGTTGGAATTGCTGAAGTCTTGTTGGGTTCATTACTTCTATTTGTTATCTGTATCGGATTGTCATATATAAGCGTTTCAAAACTATTTTGCAACAGCTCTCCGAACGGGTCGCCCGGATCTTGAGGATAACTGACTTTATAATTATATGGTATTCCACCAATATTATCCAAATGAGGATCTGAACCATCTAATGTATAAATAATTATTGCCTCTTCATCCGGATGAGAAATAGTTAAGGTAAATTCATTTTCATAAAAACCTGATTCAACCGACAATACGGGAGGCTGTACTCCTTGAGCAAACAAGAAAAATGAAGTCAATAAAAAAGTTGATAATGTAGAAAGTACTTTCATAAATATTTAATTTGAATAGAAATATCTGAAAAAGACATATTGAGCAGGTAAGCAAATATATATATACAAGATGTTTTTATCTTGTACAGAATTCTTTTTAACATATTTTATTAAAAACAAAACACAAAAACCATTTTAATTTCAATTAAAACCGAATATCTCTTATGTTTTTTGAATTATCAACAAAAACAAAGATTGGTTTTTTAATTTTCTTTAAAAATAAACTCTGAGAGAATTAGAAATAAAAAAAGAGTTTTACATAAGTAAAACTCATGGTTAGTATTTATAATTAAAACTTGAGATAATTTAGTAGCCTAATTTCTCTCGAACTCTTTTTAGTACTTTGTCAGCTACTTTACGAGCT
>CAZVQI010000049.1:0-12214 GCA_964629155.1 uncultured Flavobacterium sp. | reverse complement strand
AAAACGAAATCAGGTTAGGTAAAGAGGTAGGATTTGCATACCAATCTCCTCCTCCGGAATACTTTACTAATGCAATTTCCTGGCTTTGAGTAGTTAAAGTCAAGAATACAAAGAAAATGTATATAAAATGCTTCATTTCGGATTTCATAAAGCCCAAAATTACATTAAATTCCTGAAATCTGTTTATTTCTAATTATAACTTTCACAAAAATATCCGGAATAATAAACAATATTAAGTTGTAAATATTTTATGACAAAATACCTTTGACAATCCATTTAAAAGCAATACTTTTGTGCTTATTTAGATTCAGTAAAAATAAATATATGAAAACACTTCAAAAAATCTCTTTATTTGCTTTAGTGAGCATTTTATTTATTTCCTGCAAAAAAGAAGGACAAGTACAGGAAGAAGTCATTGAACACAAAAAAATTGTATCGCTTAGCGGAGCTATTACCGAAACTCTTGTAGCATTAGGACAAGAAGAAAAAATTGTAGGTGTGGATGTGACCAGTACATACCCGCAATATATTAAAGATAAAGCTAAAGATTTAGGACATGTTAAAGTAATTTCAGCTGAAAACGTAATTGCATTACAACCTACTTTGGTTTTAGCTTCAGATAAGGATTTGAGCCCGGAATTAATCACTAAACTTCAAACAGCAAATATTCAAGTTAAGATTATTCATCAAGAACAATCTATAGAAGGTACTAAACAATTTATCAAAGATATTGCTACAGCCATAGGAAGCAGTGTTGATTATTCTTCACTTATTAAAGATATAGATACTAATATTGCTAAAATGATTCAATTTGAATCTAAACCAAAAGTATTGTTTATTTATGCCCGTGGAGCCGGAGCGATTATGGTAGCAGGAAGAAATACTCCTATGGAAAAAATGATTGAAATTGCAGGAGGACAAAATGTTGTCAGAGATTTTGAAGACTTTAAACCTTTAACTCCTGAATCTCTTATTCGTTATAATCCGGATTACATTTTGTTATTTGATAAAGGTTTGAAAAGTATAGGAGGTATAGAAGGATTACTCAAAGTTCAAGGTATTGAGCAAACTATTGCCGGAAAAAACAAACAAATAATTTCAATGGACGGAGCTTTCCTTTCAGGATTTGGTCCAAGAGTAGGTCAAGCAGCCAGAGAATTAAACCAACTTTTGTCTAAACAATAGCATCAGGTATTTTCAGTAATGCAAAACAAGCTCTCGTTATATATTGTAATAAGCCTTTTATTGCTCATTGGGTTAGCCATTGTATCACTATATATGGGAGTTTATGAGTTTGAAAGTTCATTTTCAGAAATTATTTCAAGTTTTTTTGTACAAGATTCAGATGTTTCGCAAACAGACCAATATGTTTTTTTAGATATCAGGCTTTCTCGAATTGTAATGGCAATTCTTATAGGGAGTGCTTTGGCTGTTTCAGGAACATGTTTGCAAGGAATGTTCAAAAATCCGTTAGCTACACCTGATCTTATCGGGATTACAGCAGGAGCTTCTCTTTTTGCTGCTATTGCTATTGTGTTGGGAGCTTATATCAAACCCTATATTCCTGAAGCGATGCATTTTTCGCTTTTGAGTATTGCTGCTTTTGTAGGATCTTTTATCACAATGAGTTTGGTGTACAGGATTTCGACTTCAAACGGAAAAACCAATGTGGTAATGATGTTGCTTTCAGGTGTGGCTGTTACAGCTTTGGGATTTGCAGTTATGGGGCTTCTGATTTATATATCAAAGGAAGAGCAGCTAAGAGATTTAACATTTTGGAATTTAGGTAGCCTCGGAGGGGCGAGTTGGACAAAAAACGGCATCTTACTCGCTGTAATTTTGCTTTCGTATTATTTTTTAATCGGAAAAGGAAAAACACTCAATGCTATGATGCTTGGAGAAAGAGATGCAATGCATTTGGGAATTCCGGTGGAAAGGACCAAAAAACAAATCGTGTTGTTTACGGCTTTATTAGTGGGAACATCGGTTGCTTTTGCAGGAACAATCGGCTTTGTAGGATTGATTATCCCATATATTTTGAGGCTTATTTTTAAATCGAATTATTATATCATTTTACCATTATCGGCTGTTTTAGGAAGTGTTTTGCTTTTAGGAGCTGATACAATCAGCAGAACGGTAGTAGCTCCGTCTGAAATCCCCATAGGAATTCTGACAGCATTTATGGGAGCCCCAATTTTTATAGCTATTTTATTAAAACAAAAAAGGTCGTTATAGAACAGAGTAATCCACTATAATAGCCTAATTATTGAATGCGATGTTAAAAGGACAAAACATATCATATGCTCACCAAGGTTTTAAAATCTTAAGCGAAATTGATTTTTCTGCTCAAAAGGGAAAGATGATTGCGATTGTTGGTCCGAATGGGGCAGGGAAATCCACATTGTTGAGTGTTTTGTCGAACGAATTGGAAAAGTTTGATAACATTCTGTTTAAAGAAAAAACTTTCAAAGAATGGCATAAAGGAGAGCTATCGCAACATAAGGCAAAGTTCTCTCAACAATATAATTCGGATATTCCGCTTTTGGTTGCTGATGTAACGCTTATGGGTAGATACCCGTATTTTGAAAATAAGCCGTCTGAAGATGACCTGAAAGCCGTTGAAAAAGCTATGAAAGAAACGGATGTATTTCATTTGAAAGATCGAGATTACAACACACTTTCAGGAGGTGAAAAGCAAAGAGTTCATTTAGCTCGTGTTTTGGCTCAGTTGGATAATGATATTCAGAACAAACTGATTTTTTTAGACGAACCATTGAATAATTTGGATATTTATCATCAGTACAAAATACTGGAAAACATCAAAAAATTTACTCAAAAAGGGAATACAGCTATTTTAGTACTACATGATTTGAACCTTACAGCTCGTTTTTCGGACGAAGTTTTTTTAATGAAAGGCGGAAAAGTAGTAGCTAATGATGCTCCGCTAAATATTTTTACTAAAGAAATCATAACCGAAGTATATAATTTTCCGTGTACGATTTTTGAAAATCCGGTAGATAAAAAGCCGATGATTTTCTTTGGAACATAAAAATTTGTGTGTCAAGTAATATCCTCAAAATCCTTTAATATCCTCACTTTTTTTGAATTCAAGTAATTTTTCATCCAAATAGTTGGGCTGATAAAAGTTGTTTTTGTTATTGAAAATTCTGAAAAAAACTTCACCTTTGTAAAAGCTAAATGACGCAAAATGAAAGTAGCTGTTGTAATGGGAGGTTATTCCGGTGAATGTGGAATTTCCTTGAAAAGTGGGCAACTTATTCTGAATAATTTGGATAGAAACAAATATGAAGTATTTGAAGTCCATATTCTGAAAGAAGGTTGGTTTTTAGTAGAAAATCAACAAAAATACCCAATTAGCAGAAGTGATTTTTCTGCTGAAAAAGACGGTCAGAAAATCACTTTTGATGTAATTGTGAACATCATTCACGGAACTCCGGGAGAAGACGGTCTGCTTCAAGCGTATTGGAAACTTATTGGAATTCCGTTTACCGGTTGTGATTTTTATCAATCAGCTCTTACCTTTAACAAAAGAGATACTTTATCGGTTTTGGCAAAGTTTGGAATACCTAAAGCCAAATCGGTTTATGCTTCAAAAGATGATGTTTTAGATAAAAATAAAATTATCAAAGAGTTAGGATTGCCTTTGTTTGTTAAAGCAAACCGTTCGGGAAGCAGTTTAGGAGTATCAAAGGTAAATAAAAAAGAAGAGTTTGATAAAGCACTTCAAACCGCATTTGAAGTAGATGACCAAATTTTAATAGAGTCATTTTTGAGTGGACGAGAAATTTCAGTAGGAGTAGTAAAGTTGAACGGAAAAACAACAGTGTTAGGATACACTGAAATCATTCCGGAAAATGATTTTTTTGATTATGAAGCCAAGTATTTAGGAAAATCAAAAGAGATAACTCCGGCCGATATTACTCAAGAAATTCAAGACAGAATAGACCAATCAGCTATCAAAATATACAATGCTTTGGATATGACAGGTTTTTCTCGATTAGATTTTATCATAATGGACGGTATTCCGCACTTTATAGAAATCAACACTAATCCGGGGTTGTCTCCACAAAGTATTTTTCCGCAGCAAGTTGCCTATAAAGGATTAAGTTTTTCCGATTTATTGGATTCCGAAATTCAACAAGCTTTAAATCGAGTTTAGTGAATGTTACGTTATTGCATCTGAAACCTCTGTAGTTTTACAGAGGTTTTTTTGTTTGTAAATCAATATATTATGCTTTTTTAGATAGTTTGTAAACAGATTTAAAATAAACAAAATACTTTTTTAGCCTTAACTAAATTTATATTTTTGCAGAGCTAATAAAAACCATCTGTTTAATAATGAAAAGCATACTACTTGTAATTTTGTTTTTGTTTTCTTTTACTTCTATAGCTCAAACGGGAAATTTGAAAGGAAGAGTTACTTCAGCAGGGGTGGGAATAGATAAGGTAAGTGTTTCGATTATCGGAACGACTTTTTATACCCATACTGACAGTAACGGAAACTATCGGCTCCTGAACATACCGATTGGGAGTCATAAGGTCTCGGTTTCGTTTATAGGATATAGAACCCTTACAGAACAGGTGACTGTTGAAGAAAACCGAACCAAAGAAGTTAATTTCGAAATTTCCGAAGATTTGTTGAATATTGAAGAAGTTGTAATTACCGGAACACGAAGTGAAGTGCCGCAGTATCGTTCCCCGGTAATAGTAAGTCGCATCAGCAGTAAATCGTTTGAAACAACCCAATCGTTGAGTTTATCTGAAGGATTGAATTTCAGTCCGGGTTTACGATTAGAAACGAATTGTCAAAATTGCGGGTTTACTCAAGTCAGAATGAACGGACTTGAAGGACCTTATTCGCAAATACTCATTAACAGTCGTCCGATTTTTTCGGCTCTTGTCGGAGTTTACGGACTGGATATGATTCCTGCTTCAATGATTGATAGAGTAGAGGTTATACGTGGAGGAGGAAGTGCTTTATACGGAGGAAGTGCTATCGCAGGAACTATCAATATTATTACTAAAGACCCTATAGAAAACACGTTTGAAATCGGAACGAATTATTCGTTTATTAATTATGATTCTCCTGACCGAACACTCAACTTAAACGGAAGTATTGTAAGTAAAGACTTTGAGAAAGGAATGAGTTTTTATGCATATAATCGGGATAGAAAATCATGGGATGCTAATGAGGATGGTTTTTCGGAAATGACCAAACTCAAAAATACTACTTTCGGGTTTGATGCTTTCTGGAACACCTCTCTTTTGAGTAAAATTAAACTGAATGTTTTTAATATCAGTGAATTCCGAAGAGGTGGAAATAAATTTCATCTTCCCCCACACCAAACCGATATAACGGAGCAATTATATCATGAAATATTAGGGGGAGGACTTTCATACGAAAAATATTCCTCAGATTACAAGCATAAATATTCGGCTTATATTTCTGCACAAACAGCTAAGCGAGAGAGTTATTATGGAGGAGGCGGCAGAGTTTTGCAAGAAGGTGACGAACTTACTCCCGAAGATATTTTAGCCATAAACGCTTACGGAAACTCAAAAGATTTATCTGTAGCAGGAGGATTGCAATATTCGTATGAATTCAATGAAAAATTTCTTTTACTCTCAGGTTCGGAATATCAAATAAATGATGTAGAAGACAGAATGCCGGGTTACAATCGTTTGATTGAACAAAAAGTCGGAACGTTGGGGCTTTATTCACAACTTGAAATTAAACCTTCGGATAAAATGACGTTTTTGGTCGGAGCCCGATACGACAACGTAAATATCAACGGAACTTATGATTTGGACGTTGAATCGTTTAAAGACAAAAAGAATCTGAATGTTTTTGTTCCGAGATTTACAGCTATGTATTCCGTTACGGATTATCTGAAAGCACGTGCTTCGTTTTCGCAAGGATATCGAGCACCACAAGCCTTTGACGAAGATTTGCACATTGAAACTGTCGGGGGTGCGGCAATGTTTACCCGATTGGCTACTGACTTGGAGACTGAACGCTCTAACAGTTTTAATGCTTCGCTAAATTTTACGAAAGACCTCGGAAAAGTGCAGTCTAACATTGTTTTAGAAGGTTTTTATACCAAACTGAGTGATGCTTTTGTTACTTCAAATCCTGTTGAACTACCAAGCGGGATAGCAGTAGCAACTAAACGAAACGGAGGTGGAGCAACTGTAACAGGACTTAATTTGGAGTCAAGTTTTGCAGTTTCTAAAAAGGTAAACTTTCAGTTAGGAGCAACATTTCAAACCGCAAAATATACCGATGATGAAATCATTTGGAAATCTGAAAATGAAGAAGACGTTGTCACTACCAAAAGAATGCTCCGTACTCCTGATTTTTATGGGTATTATACCTTTAACTACAATCCGATAAAAGAGTTAACTCTGTCACTTTCGGGTGTTTATACAGGGAAGATGAGTGTTCCGCACTTGATTGATCCAAATACTGAGCAGACAGTTATCAAAAACGTAAGAGATTTTTTTGAAAGCAACATCAAAATAGCTTATGATTTTGATATTAAAGATAATTGTATCCAGATTTATACGGGAATTCAGAACATGTTTAATGCTTATCAGAAGGATTTTGATAAAGGAGCATTGAGAGATGCTAATTATATTTACGGTCCTTCAAGACCTCAGACTATTTTTGTAGGGATGAAGTATAGCTTGAATTAAATAAGTAATAATATAAAAGAGGCTTTTAAGCCTCCTTTTATAATTTTTTGGTTAATCGATAATATTCTGCTAATTCACCGGTTATTTCTTTCCCCTCATTATCTAAGTGGATGATAGCTCCTTCTACAACTCTGTAAGACCTGATGTTACCATCATCGGGTTTTAGGGTAATAATAAAGCCGGTTTCATCCCAAGTAAAACTCCCTTGATTTTCAACTTCAAACACAGGTTCTTTCACGTATATTTGTTTTGAAGTAAATGTTCCGTTTTCGTTTAAAACAACAATAGTTCTGATTCCCTCACAATCTGCACAAGGTAAAACTCCCTCATATTCTCCCATCCAGTCTAGTGAATTTTGGGCAGTATGTTCATCAGTGAAGTTAAGTTCTGTATCTTCTGTAACCTCTTCCTGATTTTTTTCTTTTGTGTTGCACGAAATCAATCCGATAACAAGCAACACAAACACAATTATTGATTTTTTCATAAAAATTAGGTTATAATTACCTAGTAAATTTACGAAAAGAAATTCCAAAGTATTCCAAATCGTATTATAAAATCTCTATACGGCTGATTTGGAGTTGAATAAAATTTGTATCCGGTAAAGCTCGAATTGAAATGTTCTGCCTTTAGGTAAATTTGAGCAGTAGATACTTTGGCATTTATAAAAAAGTCAATAAGAGGAAAGTTTCCGATTTTTCGTTGATTTTGCACATAAAATTCTCCGATTACCCCGTTGTAATTATTTGCGTAGTATTCAGTGAAGTAATTTATTGAAAAACCGGTTTGTACATACATCGCTTTTTTAAAGAAATGATCGGAAAAATAAAGTGTGTTTCGGGTTACAAACTGAGGTACATTCAGGATGTCATCGTCTTGAACCACTTGTTGATACAATAAAGTATTATCAAGTGCAAACTTTCCAACGCGAAACTCTTTAGAAAGCTTAATTCCTAAGTAACTGATGGATTTATCATATTGTTTCGGAGTAGTAATTAATAGGTCATCTGTAGTAGCATCGTTAGAAAAATACAAATAGTCGTTTAGGTTAGTAATTCTCATCGAAGCATCAAACCATTTCAAATCAGCTTCAACTTCCAAATTATTTATCTTTTGGTTTTTAAAGTTATTTGACCAGTTGTACCCGATGTAATTGCTTTGGTACAGATTGTAGTTCAAATCGGGCAATTTGTTGGTGTTTTGATATTTAAAGCGAAGCGTGTTGTTTTCATCTACGGTGAAACGTGCCGATACATCAAGGTTAGAAAGGTCTTGGTTCCCCAGCGAACGGGCATACATAAACACACCTTTCCATCGGTTTTTGTGATAAGTGTACTGTCCTCCGATTGTATTTACGGACTCTGATAATTTGTTAGGTATAACCACATTATCCTGATTTAAGGTTACTCGGTTGTAGAAATAATTGTATCTTGAATCATCTAAAAAGAGCATGAAATCTCCTAAGGTTTCGTTTTGATAGACTGCACCGATTCGGTTATAGAGTTGATTATATTGTGTAAAGTCGCGAATATCAGATAAAATATAAGTGTCGCCTAATCTTTCGTTTGGAGTTTTTTGAGTGAATTTGTATTCTTTATTTTCATAGAAAAACCGATGCGAAAGGGCTAAATTGTTCTCGCCTTTTTCTCTGTTTATCCGATACGAATGATCGACAAAAAAACGATCCCCTTTAAGTAACGAAGTAGCATCTTTAAAGTAAACATCAAGTCGTGTTCGGTTGGTATAAAGTTTTTCTCCGCTTTCAAAATCTTCGATATTGACAATTCCTCCGTTTTCTTGATTTTCAAAATCTTGTGCGGTTATGTGATAATTTCCTATATAGCGATTTTCTTCTGATTTATAACTGACCGTAAATCGGAAATTTCCGTTACTTGACAAGGAATTGATGTATTTTCCTATAGAACGGATTCCTTTATAAGCAATAGAAAAGTTAAATTTAGGAGAAGTGTTTATCGTAATAAAAGCATCAAGCATCTGTCCTTGTTCCATAACGGATTTGTAATGTAAATCGGTCATGGGTGTCGGAACATGATAATATTTAATATCATCGATTTCCATATAAGCAAAATGCTTTCCTTTAAAACCCATTTCAGGGTATGGATTAAAGTGAATTAACCTGAAATCAAGAAGGTTATACGGTTGTCCTTCGTTAGGGAAGGGTAAAAGCCCGAAAAGATCTCTTCGCAAGTAATTAGAGCGATATTCCTTTTTTATGGTAAGGGTAGTATCCATAACAATAGTGTCGTTGTTTATGGATATGATTTTATACCAATCAACAGGCGCTTTTGGAGTGGTGTTTAAGGTAGAAGATTCCCCGAATTGGGATTTATTTAAACTGTCATTCAAAATAACGGTTCCGTTCGAATTTATGTTTCCTACAGGTCGTTTGACTTGAGAAAACACCAAAACAGGAATTGCAAAAATCAAAAGCAATAAAACTCTCCGCATTGTTTTTAATTGAAAGGCAAATGTAAGGAATTTTGAGTTAGAATTCGGAAATTATCAGTTGTTACCTTCGCATCATTCTACCTCCTCCGTCTCTTCTTCCTCTTTGATTTTGTGAGTTTTTACTTGGTTTTCCTGCAAAATTTTCTAATTTGTACGAAAGCGAAAGCATCACATATTGCTGTAAAATAATATCTTCTGTATCTATAATGGCAACATCCGAAATTTGTCTGGAATTGCTGGTATTTTGGTTCAATACATCATAAATTTTGATTTTTGCAGTCATTCTTTTTTTCAGGAAACTATAAGCCAAACTCATATTCCACATGAAAAAATCTTTGCGAAATCCGCTTGCTATGTTCGAGTTATAGTTGTATCCGAAATCATTACCGAAAATCCAGTTTTCAGGATAGTAAGTTGTGGTTTCTATTCCGAAGTTGTGGACAAAATTTGACGATTTTTTAATCCGATAGTTTTTATATTCGGTTTGATTGTATGAAAAACGATAATTCGGATAGATAGTCAGATACTCTCCGTATTCATAGCTCAATCTGATTCTTGGAGAAAAACTCAACCGATTAGCTTTAAATAGTTCTGCATTGGTATAACCTTTATTAAAGTTGTATTGGTTTGACATTCCGATTGAAATCCCGAATTTATGTCCGCTTTCGGTTTTGTGAGATTTATCCCAACTTAGGTTTAATGAAAGATTATAATTTCCTTCAATATTGGTATAAGTGGTAGTTTGTTTTCTGTCTTGGTCAAAAGTGGTAAAGGAAGTTACTTGACTGTTGTAGTAATTAGAAAAAAACCAAGCATTGAAACCACTTTGGCTAGCATAGTCATAATTATTAAAACCGAATGACAAACTATGGGTTTTGTTTAAGTCCAAATCGGGGTTTCCGACAGTAGTATGAAGCGGATTAGTCAAATTTTCTACAGGCAGTAACTGAATGGCACTCGGAAGATTTTCTCTATAGTTATACGAAAATGAAACCGATTGGGATTTGGTAATTCTGTATCGAAAATTTCCGTAAACAAAAGGTGTGACATGATTTTTTTCTAAAGAAGCGTTATTCCCTAAGTAAAAAGATGAATTGTTCATATCTATAATGTTGGAACCTCCTTCTAAAGCAAGGTCATATTTCTTTTTTTTCCATGAGAATCTCACCCCTGAACTGAGGTTTTTGTTTTCTGTCCAAATCGAGTTGGAGAGTAAATCATTGAAATCGGTATAAGATTGAGAAATATCATTAAAATCATAGGTTTTGCTGATGTCTGATGATTTTTCTATTTCGTAGTTAATTGAAAAACGCAAGGTAAGCGAATCGGTTAAAGGCTCTCGGTAATCTAATTGTAGGCTGTAATTGTCATTTTTTGTGTTTTGGTTTCTGTTCTGATTTCTGATGTCATTGGCTTGCGAGGATTGATAAAAATAAGTTTCCGAATTAATAAAACTTTTAGTTTCGGAATCTTGATTGTTGTTTCGGAGGTTAATACCTATACTCCGCCCGTTCTTTTTAAGTTTTTTGAAGTAATATAATCTATTGCTGAACGAAAGATTTTCTCTTTCGGAAAAGTTATCATTAAAACTTTCGTTGAGTAATTGGTCAAACTCATCAACGGAGTTCTCAAAAGATTGAGTTCGGGATTTGCTGATGTTTTTAATTAGGTTGGGTGAAATCCAAAGTGTAGAAGTGGAATCTATCTTTATTTGAAACTCGAAATTAAAATTGTGTCTTGATTGGTCTCTTTTGGAGGTAGTTTCTGATTCGGTGGTAAATAAATTATCAGGCATAAGGTTTACCCTTTTGGTTTTGTTTCGGTTTTCGACTGATGAGCCCGAAAAAAAGTAACTTCCGCTCACATCAGCTTTTTTGAACCAGTTGTCTGCATAGTTAATTCCAAAAAGATCTGTCTGTACAATTCCTTTTTCTAATCCTCCAAAATTAATCCCGTTTACAGATAGCCCCCCGGAGCTACTTCGGTTTACGGTTCGAATACTACTCATATTATCAAAAACTTCATCCATCGAAAAGCCTGAAGCATTGATGTTGTTAGACGAAGCCAGCACACTTATTCTTAAATCTCCTTTAAAATAATTGACTAATCCGCCGGTTTCGTACCGTTCATCCGTTCCATAACCTCCCATAACCCGTCCGAAATATCCTTTATTTTTCTCTTCGTCAATGGTCAGGTTAATGCTCAAATCTTCTGTAGTGGCAGGTTCGCCCGAAATTTCCTGTTCTTTGGTTTTCTTATCCGTAACTTGAACTTTGTTGATGATTTCGGCAGGGAGATTTTGTAAAGCAATTTTTCCGTCTCGGTCAAAGAACGGTTTTCCGTTTACTAAAATTTGCGTAACCGATTTTCCGTTTACGGTAATACTTCCCTCAGATGAGACTTCAACTCCCGGAAGTTGTTTAAGTAAAGCTTCTACATTAGCATCAGGACGAACTTTAAACGAAGAAGCATTGAACTCTAAAGTGTCGTTTTTAATCCGAATGGGAGGAACTTCCAGATTTATTACAACAGAGTCCAACAAAGTTGATTGTAAATCGAGCTTGATTTCACCTAACTCCACATTGTCTGAAATAGTCTGAAAATCTCGACTATAAGGAGCATAAATAATATGCGAAACCTTCAATCGGGTAGGTCTGTCTGTTTTTTTGACATTTAGTAAAAAAAATCCGTTTTTATCTGAAATAGTATAATCTACAAGAGTGGAATCCTGAATGCGATTCAAATAAACGGTAGCTGCTTCAATATTTAATCCTGTTTCCGCATCAATGAGTTTTCCTTTAATAGTAACATTTTGGGCATTCAGAAAAGTTATCCCCATTATGAAATATAAAAGCAGTAAGGAGTTTTTCATTTGCAAAAGCATTGATTGTAAGTAAAGTCAAATATATAAGTAACTTATAACACTAAGAAATATTGCCATACTTAATTTGATTTTAAAAATTTTTATACAAACTAAAATCAACTGACATACTGTTGTCATTTGCCTCATTTAATTTTGCTTCATGAACAA
>CAZVQI010000048.1:0-12617 GCA_964629155.1 uncultured Flavobacterium sp. | reverse complement strand
ATATTCATTTCTTCCGAGTTCTTCACATAGTCTCCGGCGTTACTCAGCGTAATGGGCCGGGTACTGTGTGCCCATCCACCTCGGACACCCCCGATAAAAAGAATTACGGTCAGGAAAAAAGCGGTAGTCTGGCCGCTATAATACAACCAGCCTTTGTTCTGAGTACGTTCGAGGACAAGCCATTTGCAAATTTTGCTCAGCAGATATAGAAACGCTCCCAGTCCAATCAGAAGATACCAGTAATCGAGAGAAAAGTCGATAGACAGTTGTGCCATATTTTCCTCATTGGCAAACTGGCTAAGGACAGTTCCGGTAGTCCGTTTCAGGGTAAAGGGATAATAGGCATAGTCTACCAGATTCAGTGCAATACCCAGTGCATTAGTTGAAATAAAAAGCCAGCGAGCGACAGATTGGTACTTTTCACTGTATTTGAACCGGAAGGGTATACTTTGCAGCAGGACATAGAGTGCATTGATGTAGAGTATGGCCACGATGTCGAACTTGATACCGCCCAGCATAATGGACCCCAGGTCGTGGTGAGTTACTCCGGGAAATAGTGACCTGTTATGCAGGAAAAATCCGTATCGCAGGATGGCATAAATGACCAGCAGCCCCGCGAACTGAATGGCTAGTAAAAAGAACGTGTTTAATACACCCTTTAATCTGACTTCCTTCATGGCACTCAATCCCAAAACAATCCGGTTACAATTCTGTCACTTCCCATCCGCCTATATTGGATTGCTGAACCTTACTAAACGTTGGAATTTCAGCATCCAATAACCGTATATATCTGGATGATCTGAATAAGAGGAATGTTAGGTGCTTGTCCTGTAAATAATTCTAAAACTCTTCATCGTAATATTTCGGGTAGGAGGATCGGGAACCTGATCTGCCTATTTGAGTAAATCACTCAACCCTTCCTCAAATGCTGGCAAATAAGAAACTTAACTATTTCCTGCTTATCCGAAAATTGTGCCAAATATAGTACGCTTACTTCCTACCTTGTTCGCAGAATTGTACAAAAATTTATTCCTGGGACCGGGAAGTGGACGCCAGGAAATCTGCCAGGGTGGGACAGGAGGGGCGTCGATTACTTCAATTAGTGTAAAAAGGGCAATTTCGCCTAAAAAAGAAAGAGTCAGGAAAAAGGGAGTATATACCTTGATTCCTGACTCTCAGTAAAATGGGTTGTGTAACTAGCGGCTGGAAGTGAGTTTCCGGTAGAATTTTTTCTCCTTCCGTGCGATAATATGTGCAGCCAGTTCGTCGATCAGTTCCTTATCGAGCGGGTTGGTCGATTTTGCGAACAGATGGAAGCCGTTTCCGCCTTCATAGTAGGCTACGGAGGCCTCTTTAAACACGTTATTTTTTTCAAACCCCTTGATATAACTGCTGAGACGGTCGCGCATATTGGCCGGACTGGCCGCGAGGGCGCGGTGATCGAATTCCATTTCCATGCCCATATTATGCTTGTAGCCGAATGCGGTAGCCTGTTCAATGCGCTCATCCCCGATCTCCTTCTTGAAGAAATGATTGGGCTGGATCCAGGCGAAGTCGAATTTGAAGTCCTTCCACCGGTCATACCCATTTGCATGCCAGTAGGGGATCCATACAAATTTGAGATTCTTCGAGCGGATATAGTCTCCCAGGGGGACAAGGATGTCGGCGCAGCGGGTCACATCTTCGTCGACCCAGTAAAACCCCACCAGTTCGAGGTTCTTGAGTCCTGCTTGCCGGTAGCGCTCCAGGAATCGGTTGATGTACCATTTACCCGCGGTTAGACGGTCTTCGATGTTGGAAAAATCCAGGGTTTTGCCGTCCAGTTCTCCCCAGTCCTTCTGGTTCAGGATAGGAGAGGGGATACCAACGACCAGCTTGTGTTTAAAAGACGGCTTGCCCAATGTTTTCTTTTGTTCCTCGATACATTGATTGAGGGCGTCGAAGGCCTTATCCTTTTCAAATTTTCGATCCAGCAGCCATTCCCATTCCTGTTTTCGAGCATTCTGCTTATCGTAGCCCGGCGCGAAATTCCGGCCTTTCCCGTCTTTGAACTCCAGGAACAGAAAACCGTCGAAAAGCCAGTTTTTTTCACCATGACGGTTGGTATGGGTTACATAAGGCACGAACTGCTCCTTCGTCCATTCCATGGGACGGTGAATACCACCCTGATAGATGAGTACCAGATCGGCTATCGAGGTTTTTCCATACTGTGCATGGCTCGGCAAATAACCCAATAAAGTCAGAAATACTATTGGAAGAAAACAATTGACTCTTATCATGATCGATATTAAAATCAAAGCCAGAATTTCACCTCCTTAGTGACATTATACTCTCTGCCGTTCAACACGTATGTATAGAACAGCTTGAAAGTACCTTTGTTCCGTTGGTAGGAGGTATCAAACTCACCTGCCCAGGTACTGTTTTTTCCGGGCGTGTTTCGAATCTCATACTTTTCGGAGCCCGGAGCGGGTGTGATGGAGACCGTATTTCCTTCAATCTTGAGATCGATAATCATATCGCTTTCAGCTCCTGGAATGCGGATAGTAGAGGCATCGACGGTCGTAGCCCTTGATACGGACTGGATTTTTACTGGGGAAACTCCTGTAGCTTCCTTAACCCCTTCAATCTTGTAATCTCCTTCGAAGGCGTTGCGGAATCGTTTGATGAGAAGGTAAGCAGTTTTTTTCGATTCCAGCACGGAGGCATTTCCGTTAACACTCTTGATCTGGAGTGGCAGTACAAAATTTTCGGTTAACTGGGCACTGCCTATACCTTTAAAATTGATCTTTACCATTTCACGCTCCTCTCCTTCGCCGATGGAAATCTCACTGCTGGCCAGGGAATAGTTCTGATCGGGTAAAATGCTGTAACCGGGGTTGGAAGCGATAAAGGAATTTCCCAGAGATTTGTCTACCTCAACAATTGCCTTTACACTTCCGTTTTGGTTGATACCTGATTTGTAGACGGCAAAATCATAGACGGATTCGCCCGCCAGTGGAACGATTTCTACGTTGCCCGATTTAGGGAAATAAATGTTGGCCGGAACGAAAATGTCGGTCTGCGCATCTTCGCACGACAGGCTTGTACCCGCGGCCAGCGCGAGTACAAGCAATTTTTTATAAAAATGGGTAAGTTTCATAGGAATAAAATACAGTACGTTTTACCAGCCTGGGTTTTGCACTAATTCAGCGTTTTTGTCGATTTCGGTTTGCGGAATCGGGAAGAGGGCATTTTTCCAGTCGTATACCCGGGTTTCGAATGCCACACGCTGGTAGAAACCGGTGTAGGCAAAACTGTTGGTCGAAGGATTTCCGGCGTTGATATCCATACCCCAGAAGCGTCCTCCGTCACCGTATTTGCGTTTGTAGTCGTCAGGGGTTCCGGTGTCGGGGGTATGGGAGAGCCATCTGCGGCGGGTGGTGTGATAACGATCTCCTTCGAAGCACAGCTCGATTTGTCTTTCCTGCAGGATACGCTCGCGTTGCTGGTCTTTGTTGCCTTTGATTTCCGGGTTGGTCACGAAGACACCTGGCACACCAGCTCTTTCCCGAATCATGTTCCAGTACTTTTCGATATCCGGGTGATTGGGATCATATTCGTTGAGCGCTTCTATATAATCGAGTAGGACGCTGGCATAACGGTAGTAGGTGAACTGACGGCCTACATTGACATAGACACGGTCACGCATGTTGCTTTGTGGATCCACATTTTTCAGAACCAGGTATCCGGTTCTGGGGAAGAACGTAGAAGCCCCTGAACCTCTGGAGAAACCACCGTAGTAGAGTTCTACCCGGCCGTATCCGTCCTGCTGGTCGACCACCGAGTTTTTGGTCGAGAAGTAGTTTCTTTTATCAATGTCCGGCGGTAATTGTGGAATAGGACGACCGTTGTAGAGGACGAAGGCATAGAAACGTGGTTCACGGTTGGCGTACATGTTCCAGTCGCCCGGCCAGTGTCCCCAGGCGTCTCCGCTGCGGAGCTGTTCGATCATTCTGACCCGATCAGCTTTCAGGTCAAGATTTTGTGGATTCCAGTTTTCATGGCCCTCTGCGGCAAATCCTTCTTCAACATACCCAGATCCGGCATCATAAATGCTTTTCCCGTTTTTCATCAGAAACGCATCGACCACCCGCTGGGTAGGAGCAACTCCACCCAGGTTATAGGTTCCTGGAGAGCAGTGTACTTCCCAGGCGTTTTGGTCAAAACCAGCGCGGCCGAAGATGATCTCACAGTTCCAGCGTTTCAGGAGAACATCACGGACAGACTTGTAGGGGTTGAAAACCGTACCATCACCGTTTTCGTTGTTTTTGTACAGTTTTACATTGGCGTCGGGGTTGCTTTCGGCTGTACGGATCAGATCAAGAGAAGCATCTGCCGCTCTTTTCCAGCGGGATTCATCATAATTGATGTTAGCCAGCAGCTTGCCATCCTTATTTTTGAAGTTCGCATACTCCTTGTTTCCGTTCCATTGCGGACTGGCAGCAAACAGGAGGGCTTCGGCCTTAACGGCCTTGCAGGCAATCTTGGTAGGCTTACCGAACCACTGACGGTCATTCTGCCAGTGCATGGGCAAATCTCTTTCCGCATCTTCCATCAGCTCGACGATGTATTCCACACATTCGTCATAGGAAGCGCGAGGGAAATTGTTCCAGTCGTAGCTGGCGGGCAATTCTTCCTTGATCAGCACCGCAGGTCCATACTGTTTCAGGATGGTCCAGTAGTAGAATCCTCTGAGAAACTTTGCCTCGGCTTTGTACTGGATTTTCAGTGCGTCGCTGAGTTCGGGACACTTGTCGACGTTGTTTTCAAAAACAAAGGAAGCCCGGATCGCCTTGTAGTAGTTCGGCCAGCGATTGTAGTAGTTGGTATTTGGGTTCCAGTTACCGAGGTTAATGTTGTAGGTCGGATACACGTTCCAGGTAAGGTCTACCTCGTCGGAGAGTCCCAGCCATGGTGCGTCATTGTGGTTCAGCGGCATGGGCATCTGGGAGTAGACGTTGTAAAGGTACTTCTCTGTTTCAACCCGCGATTTCCAGATCATGGTATCGGTTTTCATGTCATCGGGCTCTTTTTCGAGGAAGTCACAGCTCGCAATTCCCAGTAACACCAGTAAACTATAGAGAGAAATTAAATGCTTCTTCATGGGGAGTTAATTAAAATTTAGCTCTGATTCCAAAATTGAATTTTCTTTGAAGCGGGTAGTTAGTACCGCTGGCAGTTCCCTGTTCAGGATCCCACATTTTCCATTTGGAGAAAATCGCTGTGTTGGTGGAGAGAGCGTAAATTCTGAGGGATTTGATTTTCATGCCAGACAGCCAATCGGGGTTAATGTTGTAACCAACTTCGACGTCTGCCAGGCGGAGAAAGCTTCCGTCATACAGCTTTTTAGTAGAGTTTTGCCAGTTGTTGGCGGAGGTACCATTGAAGATGCGCGGATACTGGGCGTCCTGACGCGGATTTTCGGGCGTCCAGCGGTCGAGTGCCTGCAGGAAGAGGTTGCCTTTACCCACACCCTGGTTGAAGGGGATATAGGCCCCGCCCAGTACGTAGGAAACGCGTCCCTGTCCGCGGAAAAAGATTCCGAAATCAAAGGCCTTATACTCGAGCTGTGTACCAAAACCGTAGTTGATTTCGGGGATGTTGGAAAACCCGATGGGGACCTCGTCATCGATGGAAATTACCCCATCACCGTTGGTGTCATGGTATTTTACGTCACCGGGACGAACGGCACCGAAGGTTTGGGTTGGACTGTTGGCGATGTCGGCTTCATCGTGGAAGTAGCCCAGTGCTATCAGACCAAACTGCTGATTGAACTTATGGCCGGTACGCATGCGGTAGTCATAATTCTTGGGTGCTTCATCCTGTTCGATGATCTTGTCGCGTGCAAAGGTAAAGTTACCGTGTAGGCGTACACCCACGTTATGGATCCGTTTGTTAACCTCCAGGCTTCCGTCCACCCCGCGGTTTTTCATCACCCCGATGTTTGCAAAGGGAGCTGAGGGAAGACCTGCAATGTCGGGAAGAGATCCACGTTGTACCAGGATGTCAGTTCTTTTTTCATGGAAGTAGTCGGCTTCGAGCGAGATCAGACCGTTGAACATGGTCAGTTCGATACCGACATTCCGTTTCAGGCCTTTTTCCCACGTGAGGTCGCGTACCCCGATCCGGTTTTCACCCGTTCCACCATATGCAATGTTCTGTTCTCCAAAGTTGTATCCGCCTAATCCGCCGCCATAAATCGACAGATAGGCGAAACGTTCACCGTTAGGGAGTGCTTCCGAACCTACCAAACCGACCGATCCCTTGATCTTGAGCAGGTCTACCGCATGGCGTAGTCCGGAAAAGAAAGGTTCGGCTGACACAATCCAGCCACCCGCAGCTGCGGGGAAGAGACCAAAGCGCTTGCCTTTCGGGAAGTTTTCCGAACCGTTGTAACCGAGGTTGAATTCGGCAAAATATTTGTCCTTCAGCGCATAGGTAGCTCTGGCGGCTATACCCTGACGGCGATAGGGGAGCGAAGCGATAGCCGATCCGGCGTTCCCATCGATATAATCGCGCTGATAGTACATGAACATACCGCCTACCCGGTGGTTGCTGCCGAACTGACGGTCATAGATGAACTGTGCTTTCATCTCCTTAGCCCGGTTGCTGACCAGGGCGCGGCTGTAACCGAGGAATTCTGCGCCCACGTCGTTCTGCTTGAACATCAGCTCTCCAGTTTCCGGGTCGCGGCCCTGAACGGCATAGGTGGAGGAGGATTTCCGACGCTGGATAGTCGTACGGTTGTAGGTATCGAAAGAGAATGAAAACTTGAATTTAAGTCCTTCGGTGATAGCTTTGAGGTCTTGGTTGAGCGAAATCTGGCTCATGAACTGGTTGCGGAACTCGGTGTCAAAACCAGATCCCATCAGACGTTCCAGCGGGTTTTTCTCACCCACCTGAGTAGGAGCCCCCCATCCGTAGATATCGTTGCCGTTTACGTCCTTACCGATTGGTATCCGCACGGGGTTGGAGATGGGAGTTGCCAGGTTAGCCCAGTAAAAAAGTTCTCCCGCTGTCGAATAGGTAGTTCCGTAAATGTCGCCTCCCACACCTGGCGTATGCAGGTCGGTCAGGCTCCCCCCGACTTCCAGATCCACCACTGTGGTTTTACTGAGGCTGATATCGATGTTGGAGCGGAAGTTATAGCGCTGCAGATGCATGTTGCTTTTGTACTCCGTCTCGGGGTTGTTTCTCAGGTTACCCGATTCGGTCATATATCCGAAACCCACGAAATACCGCGCGATGTCACCACCCCCGCGTACGTTGATGGTCGTTTGTGAGTTGCTGGAGTACTTCTTGTACATTTCATCGAACCAGTTCACATTGGGGTAGAGGTAGGGATCTGCCCCGGAACGAATTTTTTCGATCACTTCAGGGGAGTAGTTCTCGCGGCCAAATGCTTCGTTGTAGAGCATGGCGTAGTCGGCTCCCCCCAGGTATTTGGGCAGGGTAGGCAGATCCGAGATACCGCTTTCCACCTTGAATTCGATTACAGGTTTCTGGGCTGCACCTTTCCGGGTAGTCACGATCACTACGCCGTTTGCTGCCCGCACCCCGTAAACGGCGGTGGCAGAAGCGTCCTTCAGGATGGAAACCGACTCTACCTCTTCCACGGATATGTCCTGCATGTCCCTTTCCACTCCGTCGACCAGAATGAGGGGGGTACGGTTTGCACTAAAGGTAGAGATACCCCTGATCCAGAAGTTACCGTTATCGTTTCCGAGTTCCCCGGTACGCTGCACCACTACGGCACCGGCCATACGCCCGGCCAGGGCATTTGTTAGCGATCGGGTAGGAACCTTGATATCATTGACCGAAACCGTTGAAATGGAACCGACCACGCTGACCTTACGCTGCACACCCATACCCACCACGACGGCTTCGTCGAGGACAGCCAGGTCTTCTTCCAGAATCAGGTCCAGGGATTTATTGCCACGAATGGTGATTTCCTGGGGTTTAAAGCCGATAAAGCTTACTACGATGGTTTCTCCTTCCTCCACTTCGAGTGCGTAGTAACCGTCGGTGTCGGCGATGGTACCTCGTTCCGAGTTTTTCACGACAACTGTGGCACCGGGCAGAGGAGCCCCTTTCGAATCGAGGATTTTACCTTTCAGCAGAAACCGGTCGTCAAGCCGGCTAAAGGTGGGCTGAAACGTATTTTGGGTCGGAGTCGTGGGAACTGGAATGGCTGCCATGGTGCCTGCGTCCTGGCTCCCATGCATTTTCAGGGAGGAAGTCTGAGACTTCTCGATAGGCTGGGCAGCCGGGGTTGACCGGGTTTCGGCAGGCAGTATCGTGTAGCCGCCACCCTTTAGTTTCTTAAACTTGAGATTGGCCGGAGTGAGGATTTTGTGTAAAGTAGTTTCCAGGTCATCGGTTCTTACAATGTCCTCCGTCACGGTCTTGGAGGCCAGAATCTTCTTCTGATACACGAAATGCGTTCCGTGCAGCGTCTCCAGTTCCTTGAGAGCGGCTTCCAGATTTCTGGGCTTCTTTTGGTAGCTGGCAGAGGCGGCAAACCTGGGTGGATGGTTGGCAACAAACTGTTGAGCCGTACTCGTACCTCCAGACAAAAGTAAAAGTGCTGAAACGTACAGAAAAGGTTTCCTCATAATCAGTTGTTAAGTTGGTCGGAAAGGATTGACAAATTGTAAAACGGCCTAACAGAGCCGTTTTCCCGAAATTTTTCGCTAATAATTTTTGGCAATCCTTTTTTGTCGCTGATTATGAGTGTTTTACTTATTTGAGAATAAAAGTTTTGTTTTCGATTGACAGGTTGGCGTTGATGGTCAAGGCAAGGTCTTCCATCAGGTTGTCGAGAGGATGGGTGGAAAATCGTCCCGAAAGCTGTTTGGCAAGCAGGGTCTCGTTCCGGATTTCAATGTCAAGACCGTACGTGGTTTGCAGCTCTTCGATAATCTCCGAAACAGGCGTATCTTCCATATACAGAAATCCGTCTTTCCAGCCTGCATGCCGCGACGGTTCCACATTTTCAATAGCCAGTCGGCCGAGGTTGTTTTTGGGGATATAGACCCTGTCACCGGGTTTGAGCACGGGGCCATGATGGTTGTTATCCCGGATCTGGATACTCCCTTCATTGAGGACTACATCGGTGCCTTTATGCCGGGCTTTGACATTGAAAGCCGTACCCAGCACTTCAATATCCGTTTCAGCCGTATGAACTATGAACTTGGTGCCGTTCATTTTGGCGACATCGAAAAAAGCCTCACCCTCGAGCCAGACCTCGCGCAGGCCACTGCGTCTTTTGGTAAACGCCTTTAGCCTGGAATTGGAGTTTAGTGTAACAACCGTCTCATCGGGGAGTAAAATTTCCCTTATTTCTCCAAAGTTGGTCAGGTATTCCTCATAACCCTGCTGATTGTACTGAAAGAATCCTATACCGAGGGCGCAAAGCAGGAATATAACGGAAGCAGCTGCTATCCAACGCAGGCGGACGATTCGTGACTGCCCCTGATGCTCAATTGCCAGGTTGATATTCTCATAGACCCGGGAAAGGTCTTCCTTCCGGGGCTCGATTTCTTCAAAACGAAGGCTTCTGATATAGGCCGACGCCTCTTCGAATTCGGCCTGCTTATGCGGATTTTCTGCCAGAAACTGTTTCCAGAAGGATTCAGACTCTGCAGTGGGATACAGAATGGATTGGATAAAAAATTCGTCCTTAAAAAAATCTTCTGCCTTGTAAAATAAGTAACGCATATTAAGATTTCATTCGAAGGGTAGGTATTTTGACATTAAATAAACAACTGTAGCTGGTTCCAGGTAGCCGCCTTTACCAGAGAGAAAAGCAGGAAAGCCATTACTCCGTTTCTTTTGAAAACCGGCAGAACGTATTTTTGCAACGTGCTGAGAGCTACCTTTACTCCGTTCAGCACAGTTTTCGGAGTAATCTCCATGATTTTGGCTGTTTCCTCGTAGGACATACCCTGAATGTAAACGAGATACAGTATCTCTCGCTGACGTTTGGGGAGATTGTTCAGCTCCTTCATCATCAGGGCTTTCTGCCAGTCGACAAACTCTTCCTCCATCCACTCGTACTCGCCGGTTTCCAGCACGAAGGACTGGTTGTTTTCCAGCTCCACTTCCCGGTTATACTTTCGGGAATTCTGGATGAGGTCTATTAGTCGGTTGCGGAATGCCCGATATAGGTAAAAACGGATATTGGTGGTCGGGCCGAGCCGTGATTTCTGGTTGTACAGATTCAAAAACAGATCCTGCAGGGCGTCTTCAATGAGCGGCTTGTCCCTTATTAGATTATAACCATACCGGTACAGGTCAGGGGCAAAGAGTTCATAGATGCTTGAAAAAGCTTCCTGATTTCCTGCTCTGAAGCGGTCCCATAGTGCGGTGTGCTCTTCAGAACTCATTTTAGAAATCTCCATAAATATCGCGAACGAAGTAGGGTATGTCAATGGATAGAAAAATCACCTGACAGCAAGATATACTCAGATAAGCGGGAAAATATTAAATTATCTAGGCAAAATCGGATTGGTATAATTCCGGTTACGGCGTCTTTAGATAGGTGGACAAGAGGTAATCGCATGAATCGCAAGGACTTTTAAAGATCGGCGGTAATATTTGCCGCGGGTGGTTTTCCAGATCTGTTGGAAATAGAGGACAGCATCGATCTGCCGATTATGGATACCCACCAGCACCTAGTTGATTTCAGCCGGTTTGGCATAGGGTGGGCCAAGCCACCAGTGGAGGGAAACTATGGTACCCGGGAATACCTCCAGGCCGTCAAGGGACTCCATGTGGTGAAGGCCGTGTACATGGAAGTGGCCGTGGAGCCTGAAAATCGCCACAGAGAGGCATTGTACGCACTTGAACTCTGCGGGGACAATACTGCGACGACAGTCGGTGCGGTGATCGCTGCAGATATTTACGGTGACCAGTTCAAATCGTACATTTCACAATTCAAGGGAAGCAGCTGTGTGAAGGGTATCAGGGTATGGTTTCAATCGGGAGAGTCATGGGGATTATCAGGCATGTGCGGCACCTGGGCGAAATAGGCTTACGGCTCGACTTCGTGGTTCCTCCGGCATGGTTCCCCCAAATGCTCCGACTGATAGAGGTGTGTCCCGACACCTGACTTCATGCTGACCACGGCGTGAACGGCGGTCCCCGGGCTTTTTTGGCGTACGATCCGGGTCTGGGCAAACCCGCTCATACCTGCGGGGAATGGCTGCGCGGTGCGGAAAAAATTGCTGCCCGCAGGAATGTGGTATGTAAAATTTCGGGGATCGTGTCGCGCTTGCCCGGTTTAACTCCCGATGCCCAACACCTGAAACCAATTGTCGATATGTGTTATGATCTCTTCGGTCCCGATCGGTTAGTGTTTGCCGGGGACTGGCCCTGGTGTCTCAAAGGTACGTCACTTGCGCGTTGGGTGGAAATTTTAAAGGAAATCGTTCGGGTTAGTCCCCTTGTTGATCAGAAAAAACTTTTTCACGATAATGCGATCCGACATTATCATATCTAAAAATTCTTAATCCTCAATCTCGAATCTGCATCTGTAATCCACTTCTCCCATGAATTTTTTTTCAAGACTGGCCGCACTTGTTTTGACGATATGGGTTGGACTCACAGCCTGTGGCAAAACCGGTACCGTAAGATACTATGTGTCTCTCGATGGTAATGATCAGCATAAAGGTACCAAATCCGAACCTTTCAGAACCATTGAACGAGCGTAGGAAGCTGTGCGTAAATCCAAGGCTGAAGATCCGGGCAAGAGCTTCGAGGTGATACTGAGGGGTGGAACCTACACGGTGGAAAAGCCCATTGTCTTTAATTCTGGTGATTCGGGGTTGGAAGATAAACCCGTTGTGTACAGGGCGATGAAAGGTGAAGAGCCCGTTTTTACCGGGAGTGTCGAACTTAGGAACTGGTCATTGCTCGACGATTCCGTCCGACTTTCACAGCTATCGGTGGAAGCTCAGGGGAAAGTATGGGTCACCGACCTGAAAGCGGCCGGTATTACCCGGTTCGGAGACGCGACGGATGCCGGGGTACGACCTGAATTATTTTGTGATGGGCAGCTGCAGACCTTGGCCCGGTGGCCTAATGAAGGATTTGTTCGAGCTGGAAAAGTGAAAGGGGGCACCCTCAAGCCTCAGGATTACCTTAAGCGCCAAGGTACAGTAGAGGGGATATTTGAATATATCGATCAAAGGCTAAATCGTTGGGCTAACGAAAATGACGTTCATTTCGGTGGATATTGGTATTGGGACTGGGCGGATGCATTTCAACGACTTGATAAAATCGACACGCTTTCGAGGACCATTTTTCTTCGCGAACCGTTTCATCATTATGGTTATAGGGATAGCCTGCGTTTCTTTGGCTTGAATCTATTTTCAGAAATCGATGCGCCGGGAGAATGGTACTTGGATCGTGCCAATGGGCAGCTTTTCTGGTATCCTCCCGAAGGTAAAAACCCCAATGAGGCTTCTGTGACCATATCGGTCTTTGATGCGCCTTTTATGGTCGAGGTTCAAAACGGCAGTCATATTCAACTGCATGGGCTTACCTTTCAAGAAGGAAGGGGAAGTACAATTTCG
>CAZVQI010000047.1:0-12638 GCA_964629155.1 uncultured Flavobacterium sp. | reverse complement strand
CTTTTTTCAAGTTGTAACTGCTCTTATTTTGAAGGGTAAACACAACGGCTTTTGTATTAAATATATCTTCTGCTTTGTTGTAACTGCTCTTATTTTGAAGGGTAAACACAACCTTGTTGGGTCGAAAGTGATAGTTCTTTCTGTTGTAACTGCTCTTATTTTGAAGGGTAAACACAACTTCGGTGAAGTCACTTTTGAACAGCTCACGGTTGTAACTGCTCTTATTTTGAAGGGTAAACACAACTTTAGCAAAAATGAGTTGTCAGTAAAGTGTTTTTAGTGTTTGTGCGGAGTACGGAAGACAAGCCATTTATGGTTCTTGTTTTTGAAAACAAGGGCTTGTTATTTTTTAATTTGCATACTTAAAAAATAATTATACTTTTGTTCAAGCCAAAAATCAATAACCAATGGAAGAAAACTACAATAACGAGGGCAGAGATCATAGCTGGAACACTCCGGAGAACAATCCTGCTCCGCACAATCAGCCACCTTACAGACAAGACAACAAAAAAGTATTGGCAGGAATAATGGGGATATTATTCGGTGGGTTAGGCATACACAAGTTTGTTTTAGGATACAATCAGGAAGGGTTTATACTTTTAGGAGTATTTTTGATTTCTATTCCTTTAACTTGCTTTCTTATAGGAGCCATAACCATATATGTTCCTGTATTCATAGGTCTTATCGAAGGGATTATTTATTTGACCCGAACCGATGAAGAATTTTATCAGACTTATCAGGTAAACAAAAAGCCTTGGTTTTAAATCCAAGGCTTTTTTATGGGGTTATTTTATGAGGTTCTTCTCGCTTTACAGCTGAGCCGAAGATGTCTGTACGTCTTTATTGATTTTTTTCACTAATCCTTGCAGTACATTTCCCGGACCTACTTCAATAAATTCATTGGCTCCGTCCGCAATCATTTGTTGTACGGATTGTGTCCATCTTACAGGAGCAGTAAGCTGAATAATAAGATTCTTTTTGATTTCGAGCGGATCATTTACGGCACTTGCCGTTACGTTCTGATACACAGGGCAAACCGGAGTTGAAAACTGAGTGTTTTCAATGGCTTTGGCCAATTCCTCACGGGCAGGTTCCATCATAGGCGAGTGAAAAGCTCCTCCTACCGGAAGTAACAAAGCTCTTTTTGCTCCTTTTTCTTTAAGCAGTTCGCAGGCTTTTTCGACCGCAGTAGTTTCTCCCGAAATAACAAGCTGCCCCGGACAGTTATAGTTAGCCGCTACCACCACGCCCTCAACCGAAGCACAAACCTCTTCTACCATTTGGTCTTCTAATCCCAAAACGGCTGCCATTGCCGAAGGAGTGATTTCGCAGGCTTTTTGCATAGCCATAGCTCTTTGAGAAACTAACTTCAAAGCGTCTTCAAAAGACAAAGTCTTGTTGGCTACCAAAGCCGAAAATTCCCCAAGGGAATGTCCCGCTACCATATCGGGTTTAAAAGAATCTCCCAGTGTAGCAGCCAGTATCACCGAATGTAAAAAGATTGCCGGTTGAGTAACTTTAGTTTGTTTGAGTTCTTCTGCCGTACCTTCAAACATAATGTCTGTAATTCTGAAACCTAAGATTTCGTTTGCTTTTTCAAACATTTCTTTGGCTAAAGCAGATTTTTCGTATAAATCTTTTCCCATTCCGGTAAACTGAGCCCCCTGACCGGGGAAAACGTATGCTTTCATTTTTTTGAAGTATTAGAATCGTTATTAAAAAGCAAATATATGTTTTTTTGGGTTTGTTTACACAGCCAAGTAATATGCAATTTATTTTTAGAAGTAAGGTTTTGTTTTACAAGTGTTTAATGTTTTTTGCAGAAACGGAAGAAAAGAAGCCGAATATTTTAAAGCCAATTACGGTTTGTTACTTGTCTGCAAATGCGTTAAATAAAGTAATTTTTTAGTTTTTGCATGAAAGAAGTTCTACTTTTGTTTGCTATACTTGCTAAAATGTAAATTATCTGATGAAAAGAATTCTGCCCGTTTTTTTGTTTTTTATTGGTTTTATAGGGTTTTCTCAAGAAACCCTCAATGCGATGTTTTATAACTTGTTTCGCTTTCCGAGCGCACCTCCTGCTAACAGAGAACTTATTCTGAAAGAAATCCTTAACGAATACCAACCCGACCTTTTTATGGTTTGCGAATTGGAAACCGAAAACGGGGCAGACCTGATTCTGGATATTTCGCTTGCAGACCAACCTGATGTTTTTGACCGAGCGGTATTTTATCCGAATACTTCCAGCTCAACCGATTTTATTCAGAATTTAGTGTTTTTCAACACCCGAAAGCTAACGCTTGTCAACCAACAGATTCATCCTGCTCCTTATCGAGATATTAACCAATATTCTTTTATACTCAATACCGAAGAAGCCGAAACAGCACCAATACACTTAGAAGTATTTGTAGCACATCTTAAATCAAGTACCGGAACGACCAATCAGCAAGCTCGATTGGAGATGGTAGAAGTTTTTGCTATGGCTTTGGAATATTTGACTAATCCGAATACGTATGTGCTTTTTGCAGGAGATTTTAATTTTTATACTTCTTCGGAACCCGGTTATCAAAAAATATTGAGCGAAGACAATGCTATTCTGATGATAGACCCGATTGATACTCCGGGGAGTTGGCACGACAGCAATAATCTTAAGCATATTCACACTCAATGTACTCGTGTGTCTAACTCCGGATTCGGAACCGGAGCGGGAGCCGGGGCTTCGGGAGGAATGGACGACCGATTTGACTTTATAATGATGAGTCAGAATTTTACGACAAGTTCTGATTTTTACTATGTGGAAGGGACTTATAAAGCTTACGGGAACAACGGAAACTGCTTGAACAAAGACATTAACAACGAAGACTGCTCGGGGAGTTATTCACAAATCTTACGCGATAATTTGTATTGGATGAGTGACCACATTCCGGTTGTGATGCAGTTTGAGACTTCACAGACATTTCTTTCAAAACTCGTATATGAGCAAAAGCCTTTGGTTTGGTTCAACTCGTCCAGCATCGGGACAGATTTTATCGAATTGGGAATTAATACAAACCGCCTCAGCTCCGAATCAAAAAATATTTATATTTACAACCTTTTAGGACAACAGGTTGAAGCCATTCCGATAAATGGCAACCCGTTTATCAGATTGGATATAAACGGCTATTCGAGCGGATTGTACATCATCCGAATAGAAAACAATAATGAACTATTAAAATTTATCAGGAGGTAATTGAGTTTTTTCAGATATATACTTTGTGTCGTTTCGGTTTTTCTATCCTCGAGCAGCTATACCCAGTTGCATCAATCTAAAGCGGAAATTAAGCTTGATGTAGAGCAAGCATTAATTTCTGTTTATCAAGAGATTACTTATTACAATTCCTCTGAAACCAATATCCAAACACTTGTTCTGAACGATTGGAATCACGCCTTTTCGTCTAAAAAATCTCCTTTAGCCAAGCGTTTTTCTGATGAATTTGTACGAAGTTTTTATTACGCTTCCGATAAGGAATTAGGCAAAACCACGCTTATTTCGGTTACAGACCAAAACGATAATCCGTTGAGTTTTGAAAGAATTCCCAATCAAATAGATTTAGTGGAAGTTAAGCTCACAAAACCGATTGCTTCGGGGGATAAAGCGATAATTAAAATCCGTTACGAACTCAAAATCCCGAACAGTAGATTTACAGGTTATGGTTATTCCTCAAGTAAAAAGATTGAGATTAAAGATTGGATACTGTTTCCGGCGAGGTTCGAAAACAATGATTTTGTAAGATACAGCAACGAAAATTTAGACGATGCGCCCAATGCTTCGACGGATTTTTATATCACGTTAGAGACTTCGGAAAATATGGTGGTTAGCTCTAATCTTGCGGTGCAAAAACAAGCGGATAATCGTTACGTACTGCAAGGAAAATCAAAAAATAAAGTACATCTGATTGTGGAGAAACAAGCTGTTTTTCAGAGTTTTAAAAACAGTATTTTGGAAGTAGAAACCAATCATTTTGACCTTAACATAGATCCGATTTTTACAGCCATCATTATTGATAAGATTGTAAATTTTGTGGATAAACAGGTAGGAGGTTCAAATATAGATAAACTTGTGGTTTCTGAAACAGATTATAAGCGAAATCCGTTTTACGGACTTAATCAGTTACCTTCTTTTTTACGTCCGTTTCCCGATAGTTTTCTTTACGAAATAAAGTTTTTGAAGACCTATTCCGAAAGTTATATCAAAGCCACTCTGAATATAGATTACCGAAAATATAACTGGTTGGTCAATGCTATCGAGATGCAACTGCTTATGGATTATTTAGAAGAATACTATCCGAATATGAAGATGTTGGGAGGTATCTCGGAATTTGGAGTTTTAAAGAGCTTTTACGGAACAAAGATGAATTTTGAAGATCAGTTTTATTATCTGTATCTGATGATGGCTCGAAGAAACTTAGACCAACCTACCGGATTGCCTAAAAATGAACTTATAAAATTCAACGAGCAGATTTCAGGAAAATACAAAGCCGGGTTGGATTTAAGATACCTCAACGAATATTTGGGCAATGACGTTGTTAAAAAATCGGTTAAGGACTTTTTTGCTCTCAATCAATACAAGCAGACTTCAGAAGAGGATTTTAAAGAAATTGTAGAACAGAAAAGTCAACAAAATATTGATTGGTATTTTGATCAAATTGTCCATTCCAGAAACCTGATTGATTACAAAATAACCAAAGTCCGAAAAGAAGGAGATTCGTTGCAGGTTACTATCCGAAATAAAGGACAAGCTACTGTCCCGATTTCTCTGTTTGGGCTAAAAAACAACGAGGTCGTTTTTAAAAAATGGTTTGAAAATATTGAAACAGACAGTACTTTTTATCTTAAAAAGGGAGATTTTGACAAATTGGCTGTTAATTATGACGGGAAAATTCCTGAATACAACCCACGTAATAACTTTAAAACCCTGAAAGGATTTCCGCACCAAAATCGCCCTTTGAAGTTCACGTTTTTCAAAGATTTTGAAGACCCGAAACACAATCAGATATTTTTTGTGCCGGAATATCGCTATAATTTGTATGATGGATTTGCTCCCGGGATAAGCTTTTCGAGTAAATCACTGCTTGTAAAACCTTTTGTGATAGATGTTGCTCCGTTTTATTCTTTTCTGCAAAAAACTCTTGTGGGCTCAGGGTATATCGGTTATGAACACCTGATTCGGGAAGGGAAGTTGTATTCCGTAAATTTTGGTATGCAGGGGATGTATTATCATTATGCTCCTGACGCTTCTTACACAAGGCTGATTCCTTCGATGCTTTTGAAGTTCAGAGAACCGGATTTCAGAGAAAACAAACATCAAATGGTTTATATCAGACATGTAAATGTGCAGAGAGAAAACAGTGAGTTGGTTTCGGTTATCAACGAAGAAAAATATTCAATTTTCAACATAAGATATACTCAGAGTCGAAACGAAATCACTAACTTTTTCCGTTTTTCTACTGATTTGCAAGTATCTGACCTTTTCGGGAAAATATCTTCACAAATTGAATTCCGAAGATTGTACGAGAATAACCGACAGCTCAATGTTCGATTTTTTGCAGGAACTTTTTTACAAAAAAATACGGATTCGGAGTTTTTCAGTTTTGCGACGGACAGACCCACCGATTATTTGTTTGATTACAACTTTTACGGACGGTCTGAATCAAAAGGATTTTTTTCACAACAATACATTACGGCTGACGGAGGTTTTAAATCTAAACTTACGCCTTATGCCAATCAATGGATAGTTTCAACTAACCTAAGTTTTAATATTTGGAATTGGGTAGAGGTTTATTCTGATTTCGGTTTTATAAAAAACAAATACGTAAATCCTGAATTTTTGTATGATAGCGGAATTCGTTTGAATTTAGTACCGGATTATTTCGAGGTTTATTTTCCGGTATATTCCAAATTGGGGTGGGAAATTGCAGAGCCTGACTACGGGGAACGAATTCGTTTTGTAATAACCTTGCAACCCAATATCCTGATAAATCTTTTTACCCGAAAATGGTTGTAAAAAGGAAGTTATTTCACTAATTCTAAGCTATCTAAAGCTACCTGAGAGGTGAACATTCCGTAATTGACAATAGCTTTGTTTTTCTCGATTTTGTCAATGGTTCCTAAAGCTTTTCCGTCTATCATCCGAACTCTGTCACCCACTTTAAGCGGAATTTTTGGTTTATTTTTTTCTTCCTCTTTTTTCTTGGCTTTTTCTTCTTTTTTCTTTTCTCTGATAATCTCTACTTGGGCTTCGACTTCTTTCAGAAGTTGTTTTTGTTCGATTTCTTTTTTCTTTTTCTCTTTAGGAGCCAACTTTTTGCGTTTGGAATTTTCGATTTCAACAGTTTTCAGCAATTCTCCGATAAGAGTCTTTTTGTCTTTGTTATTAAAGTATTTTTCGGCTAAATCATCAAGTCGCTGTCCTAAGTATATAAGCCTTTGATTGGCATCAAAAAGCTCTTGGTAACTTTCGAGCTTTTGACGGATTTTTTGGTTCATATCCTCCATCTTTTTGCTTTCTTCTCGGGCTTTGAGCTCTTCTTCTTTCAAGGTTTGCGAAGTTTTTTCGAGTTTTGAGCGTTCCTTTTGTAGGGTTGCAATAGTCTTATCAAAACGCACTTTTGATTTTTCGATTTTCTTTTTAGCTCGATTGATAAGTCCAAAAGGAATGCCGTTTTTCTGAGCTACTTCAAAAGTAAACGAACTTCCTGCCTGCCCCAAAACCAATTTATACATTGGCTCTAAAGACCTTTCGTCAAAAAGCATATTGGCATTGGTCGCATAAGGCAACTCGTTAGCCAGCATTTTCAGGTTAGTGTAATGAGTTGTAATGATTCCGAAAGCTTCTCTGTAATAAAATTCCTCTAAGAAAACTTCAGCTAAAGCGCCTCCCAATTCAGGGTCTGACCCTGTTCCGAACTCATCAATCAGAAATAATGTTTTGTGATTACATTTCTTAAGGAAGTAATTCATGTTTTTGAGTCGGTAGCTGTAAGTACTCAGATGATTTTCAATAGATTGATTATCTCCGATGTCTGTCAGAATTCTATCAAACAAAAAAGTAGAACTCCTGTGGTGAACAGGTATCAAAAGTCCGCATTGTAACATGAGTTGTAACAGCCCGATAGTTTTAAGCGTGATACTTTTTCCCCCTGCATTGGGTCCTGAAATTACAATAATTCGGTTTTCGTTGGTGAGTTCTATGGTTTGCGGAAAAGTGGGTAAACCTTTGACTTTGTTATTTAGCAGCAGAATCGGGTGATATGCTTCTTTAAAGTAAAGTCTTTTTTCATCCGAAATCTCGGGTAATACAGCGTTGATTTTCCGGGCATATTTTGCTTTGGCACACACCAAGTCAATGTCACTCAAAAACTCATGATATTCCAATAGCAACGGTACAAACGGGCGAATTTCGTTTGAAAGTTGTTTGAGTATTTTTTTTACTTCTTCTTTTTCTTCAAATTGTAAGTTGTTGAGCTCACGCGATAGCTTTAGGGTTGTTTCGGGTTCTATATAAACAATACTCCCGGTCTTTGAAGTACCCAAAATACTACCCTTTACTTTTTTTCTATACATAGATAACACGGCCAAAACACGAGTGTTGTCTATTACACTTTCTTTAATATCGTCCAGATAACCGTTGGCATTATAGGTCGTTAGAGCTATTTGAAAACTTTGGTTGATTTTTCCTTTAATTTCTTTGAGTTGTTTACGAATGATTTGCAATTCAGGAGAGGCACTGTCTTTTACCTCAGCATATTTATCTATTTTACTTTCTATTTTTTGAATAATTTCTTTCGTAAACTCAACGGATTCTGACCTTTTGAATAATTTCGGGTAATATTCCTGAAATTTCTTTAAAAACATTATCAGAGTATTGGCTGTTTTTGAGAGTTCCGAAAACTCTTTGAGAATTTCAGCTTCTAAATAGCTATCTTCTATGGCAAGAAACTTTATTTGTTCTCTGAGATCGTTAAAGTTATGGTTAGGAAATGTATTTTCGTTGTCAAACGAAGCCAAATATTCTGAAGTTTGCTCTAATACATCAAGTAATTCATCTTTATCGGAAAAAGGTTTGATTCGGAGTGATTTTTCTTTACCCAAATCGGTAGCACATAACTCCGAAACAGCTTGTAAAACGGTTTGAAATTCTAAATCTTGTAGTGTCTTTTCGTGGATTCCTTTCATAAGGCAAAAATAATGATTTTAATGAATTAGAGTTCGCAGGAAAACAAAGCATACCTAAAGGAGAAGTTTTAATTTCTTTATCAAGAAGAAAATTTTCTTAGTTTTGAAAAAAATATTTATGAAAAATACACTATACATCTGGTTTATATTTTGGGTTAGTATTACTGCAACGGCAAACGAAACGATTGTTTTGAATACTGAAATGTATGGAATTGACCATAACAAAAAGCTAATCGTTTCCAATAATAGTGTGGAGAATATCAATACAATGTACCCGAATCTGAAAACGGCTATTTTATTAGATGTCCATTATACTTTTTCTGTACCGGTTCAAACAATAGAAGTAGGTATGCCTTATAGTGTAATACATTCCGGAAACGAACAAACTTATACACTTTATTTTACAGAACTTCCTTTGGTCTATATTAATACACCTTACACTATTGTTGACAGTCCAAAAGTATGGGCTTCTTTCCGATTAACTGAAAATAACGGGAACAGTATTTCTTCGGATATTGGTATTGAATATAGAGGTGGTTTCTCACAAACATTACCAAAAAAATCTATGGAAATTGAGTTTTGGGAAGATAATACGGGAGAAGAAACGGTAGATTACAGCCTATTAGGAATGCGTTCTGATGATGATTGGAACCTGCAGGCTATGTATAATGAGCCGCTACGGTTTTTAAGTAAAACCAACAATGATTTGTGGAGGCTTTTTCATACCGTATATTATATTGATGAGGAGCCGGAAGCAGTAAACGGAATAAAAATGACTTATTCCGAACTGTTTATCAACGGAGAGTATAGAGGAGTGTATGCTGTTTCAGAAAAAATAGACAGAAAACAACTAAAACTCAAAAACCACAACGGAAGCATCAGAGGAGAACTCTATAAAGGAGATACGTGGGGAGCCACTACTTTTACATCTTTACCCCCTTATGACAATACCTCGGACTATTGGGGAGGATGGGAATACAAACATCCTGAAGAAGAAATAAATTGGAGCAACCTATATGATCTTACAAATTTTGTAATAAACGGAAATGATATTGATTTTTATGCACAATATCAGGATAAGTTGCAAGTAGATAACATGGTGGATTATTTCATCTTTTTGAATGTTCTGAGAGCTACGGATAATACCGGAAAAAATCTCTATTTAGCCAAATATACAACAAATGAGCCTTACTTTTATGTGCCTTGGGATTTAGACGGAACTTTTGGAATCATTTGGGACGGAAGCCAAGAAAACATTACAACGGGACTTTTAACCAACGGATTATATAACCGATTGTGGACCGATTGTCAAAATAACGGGTTCAGAGAAAAATTACAAGCTCGTTGGAATTCGGTCAAGCAAACTATTTTTAACCACGATTTTTTAATGAATATGTTTGAATCCGGCTATTCTTATTTGTTAGAAAACGGAGTTTATCCGAGAGAAGAGATAGCTTGGCAAGGATATGAAACAGAGTACACTCATCTTGATTATATGTCAGATTGGATTACAAATCGTTTGGCTTATTTGGATATGAAGTTTAATGAAACATGTGATTTGAGCATTTCTTATCCTTCTAAACAAAAAATAAAAGTTTACCCGAATCCGACATCAGAATTTCTGTACTTCGAACTTTCTAAAAATCAGTCTGCCGTTGTTAGCGTTTATGACATTCAAGGGAAATTATTGATAGAGAAAAATATACTGAATCCTAACCAACCTTTGCTTGTTTCTTCTCTGAGTTCCGGAGTTTACTTTGTGAAAATCAAAACCAAAAACAGCTATCAAACCGAAAAAATTATAATATCTAAATAAAGGGTTGACAAAAGAAGGTTTGGATACAATTTGTATTTTTACAAAACTTGGTGTCTAATACTTGCTAAAAATTAAAGTAAAAGTTTCACAGATAAATATTTGTGAAACAATTTCTGTAATTCGAGGCAAAAACAAAGTTATGGTTTTCTAAAATTTTATATTTTTGCCAAGATGAAATTTACTGTACAACAAATAGCTGACATTTTAGATGGTGAGGTTTTTGGGAATGCTCAAGCCGAAGTATTTCAACTGTCAAAAATAGAAGAAGGCTCGAGCGGAGCACTTACTTTTTTGGCAAATCCGAAATACGAACACCATATTTATACTACCAAAGCAACAGCAACAATAGTTAACAGGACATTTGTTCCTGAGGGAAATATTTCAACTACACTTATCAAAGTTGATGATGCTTATAAATCGTTTTCAAAACTTTTGGAGTATTACAATCAAGTAAAATTGATGAGGTCCGGAATAGAACAACCTTCATTTGTTTCTGAAAACGTAAAATACGGAGAGAACCTTTATCTTGGGGCTTTTTCGTATATAGGTAAAAATGTAAAAATAGGTGATAACGTAAAAATTTATCCAAACTGTTTTGTAGGTGATAATGTAACTATCGGGGATAATACAATTCTGTTTGCCGGAGTGCGAATTTATTCGGAATCGGTTATCGGGAATAATTGTATTCTTCACTCGGGAGTGATTATCGGCTCAGACGGATTTGGTTTTGCTCCTAATGCAGACGGAACGTTTAACAAAGTTCCTCAAATCGGTAATGTAGTTATTGAAGATGATGTAGAAATAGGAGCCGCTACTACTATTGACAGAGCCACTTTAGGTAGTACTATAATCAGAAAAGGAGTAAAATTAGACAATCAAATTCAGATTGCTCATAATGTAGAAGTAGGAGAGAATACAGTTATTGCTTCTCAGACCGGGATTGCAGGTTCTACCAAAATCGGGAAAAACTGTTTTATTGGAGGACAAGTAGGGATTGTCGGACACATTACTATCGGAAACGGGGTTAAGATTCAGGCTCAATCAGGAATCGGAAAGAGTTTGGCAGATGGAGATGTGGTTCAAGGAAGCCCTGCTTTCGGGTACGGAGATTTTGCAAAATCTTTCGTACACTTTAAGAACTTCCCGAAAATTGTATCAGATATAGAAGAATTAAAAAAGAAAATAGCAGAATAGTTTTTACATATTTCACAAAACAAAAGAGTTAATCTGCTTTTGTTGTGATTAAAAGCAAAAAATATGGCTAAGCAAAAAACCATAAAAGAAGAAGTTACTTTAAAAGGTGTTGGCCTTCATACAGGTAAAGAAGTTACCATGACGTTAAAACCGGCTCCGATTAACAACGGTTTTACTTTCGTAAGAGTTGATTTAGAAGGACATCCGATAATTGAAGCAGATGCTAATTATGTAGTAAATACTCAAAGAGGAACAAACCTTGAGAAGAAAGGAGTAAAAATTCAGACCTCTGAACACGTTTTAGCAGCTTGCGTGGGTTGTGATTTAGATAATATCATTATTGAGTTAAACGCATCTGAACCTCCGATTATGGATGGTTCTGCCAAGTATTTTGTAGAGGCTATCGAAAAAGCCGGAATAGTAGAACAAGATGCTGAACAAAAAATTTATACCGTAAAAGAGGTAATTTCATATACAGATGAAGAAACCGGAAGCGAAATCTTAGTGATGCCTGCCGATGACTATCAGGTGACTACTATGGTTGATTTCGGTACTAAAGTTTTAGGTACTCAAAATGCTACACTTAAAAGTATAGCTGATTTTAAGAATGAAATTGCAAATGCAAGAACTTTTAGTTTTCTTCATGAATTAGAGGCTTTGTTACAAAACGGTCTTATAAAAGGAGGGGACTTAAACAATGCTATTGTTTATGTAGATAAAGAAATTTCTCCTGAAACAATGGAGCACCTTAAAGTAGCATTCGGAAAAGATAACATTTCGGTTAAACCAAACGGAATTTTGGACAATCTTACTCTACATTTTCCGAATGAAGCCGCCAGACATAAATTACTTGATGTAATCGGAGATTTGGCATTGGTAGGTTACAGAATCAAAGGAAAAATAATTGCCAATAAACCCGGACATTTTGTAAATACGCAATTTGCTAAAAAACTGTCTAAAATTATTAAAATCGAAGAGAGAAACAAAGTTCCGACCTTTGATCTGAATCAGCCTCCGCTTATGGATATTACTCAGATTATGAATATCCTTCCTCACAGACCTCCGTTTTTGCTGGTAGATAAGATATTAGAATTATCTGATACACATGTGGTAGGTTTGAAAAATGTAACAATGAATGAGCCGTTTTTCGTAGGACATTTTCCGGGAGCACCCGTAATGCCCGGAGTTTTGCAAATTGAGGCGATGGCTCAGGCAGGAGGAATTTTGGCTTTAAGTACTGTACCTGACCCGGAGAACTACTTGACTTATTTTATGAAAATAGATAACGTAAAATTCAAACAACAAGTGTTGCCGGGTGATACGTTAATCTTTAAACTGGAATTGCTTACACCAATCCGAAGAGGAATTTGCCACATGCAGGCTTATGCTTATACGAACGGCAAATTAGCAACCG
>CAZVQI010000046.1:0-12657 GCA_964629155.1 uncultured Flavobacterium sp. | reverse complement strand
AGTTTTTTATAATTCTTACTTACCCGATGTGGCTTTTACAGAACAACAAGACCGAATCAGCGCAAAAGGATATTCACTCGGATATATCGGAAGTGTTATTTTGTTGATTATTAATTTGGCTATGGTAATGGGAGCCGAAGATGACAACAAAATTCTGATGATGAAATACTCTTTTGTAATGGTTGGAATATGGTGGATTGGGTTTGCTCAATATTCGTTTTACTTTCTTCCGAAAGGGAACAAAAACAGTGATAAAGTTTCGAAAAGAATTCTATTCAACGGATTTAGGGAACTCCAAAAAGTATGGCATCAATTAGGTGATAATATTCCTCTGAAGCGATATTTGATTGCTTTTTTTGTGTACAGTATGGCTGTTCAGACGGTAATGCTTGTGGCTACTTATTTTGGAGAGCAAGAAATTGACTGGGAAAGTGACAGTCAGAAAACAACCGGACTTATTATCAGCATATTGGTTATTCAACTTATTGCTGTTTTGGGAGCTACGCTTACCTCCAGAGCCTCTGAAAAATTTGGCAACATTTCAGTTTTGATTACCATCAATATCATCTGGGTTACTATTTGTATTGTTTCTTATTTTATTTATCTACCCCTTCATTTTTACATAACAGCTGCTTTTGTAGGGTTAGTAATGGGAGGAATTCAGTCTCTTTCTCGTTCAACTTATTCAAAACTGATCCCTCCTACTACAACAGATACTACTTCGTTTTTCAGTTTTTATGACGTAGCGGAAAAAATCGGTATTGTGATTGGAATGTTCCTTTATGGATTTATTGACCAAATTACCGGAAGTATGCGAAACTCAATCGTTTTCCTTGCTCTGTTTTTCATTTTAGGAGTATTACTGTTATTCAGAGTTCCAAAAATTCAACCTTCATCCGAAAAAATTTCTGTCTGAATTTTAAAAACAAACATTATCTTTGCCAAAGTTTTTGGGTTGAAAAAAGCATTTAATGCTGTTTCATTAAAAGGGAATCAGGTGAGGAATAATACTTTTCCAAGTCCTGAACTGTACCCGCAACTGTAAGCTATACACTTGTTGTCATTTTCTTCATACCACTGATTTGATAAGAATTGGGAAGGTCAGGCAACAAGATGCAAGTCAGGAGACCTGCCTAAAAACTTCACTAAAATGTTTTGAATCTTCGGGAAAAAAGGTTCGGCTATTTATGAAGTTAAGTACTATTCTTACCGTAATCGGATGTGTTTTGAGTCAATTTATATTTTCTCAAGAGCAAACTACTGTACAAATTCAGGAAGTGGTTATTTCGGATAATTTACTTAAGGATTATTCGCAAACTCAAAAGACCCAAAAACTTACCGACAGTATCATTAAGAGAAATCCCAGCTTTTTGACCTCAATTCTAAACTATAACTCGCTGATTTATTTTAAAGAAAACGGGATTGGTGGAGCATCTTCACCTTCATTCAGAGGAACAACTGCTTCGCAAACGGCCGTAATTTGGAATGGAATTAACATCAATTCCCAAACTTCGGGGCAAACGGATTTTAACGCTATTAATTCGCTTTCGTTTAATAATATTACCATAAAAGCAGGTGGTGGAAGTGTTCTGTACGGAAGTAGTGCTATAGGAGGAAGTATTCACTTAAATAACGATTTACATTTTTATGACCGATTCGAAAATGAACTGTTTTTGAAATACGGAAGTTTCAACACTTTTGACGGACATTTTCAGACAAAATTATCATCGGATAAATATAGCTTGCAAATGGGTTTTACCCGTTCTTTTTCAGATAATGATTATGAATGGATTGGTAAAGACCGTAAGAACTTAAATGGTCAATTCGAAAACTCAACTTTCAATGCTAATTTCGGTTATAAAATAGATTCTTCTAATACACTTAAGTTTTATAGCCAATACTTTAACGGAGAACGACATTTCTCCCTGATTCTTCCTACTGAAACTCCAACCAAATACTACAATAATGATATTCGCAATTTGTTGGAATGGACTAGTATTTTTAATCAATTTACCTCAAGATTAAAACTGGCTCATTTACTGGAAGAATATAAATATTTCCCGAATATACACAATTCATCTTACACCTTCGGAAAAATAGAAAGCTTGATTGTAAAATACGATTTAGCTTATGATTTATCAGACAGAATAAAATTCAATTCCATTATTGATTTTACACAAAACAACGGTCAAGGTTCTGATATTCGTTCTGAAAAACGTAAAATCGGCTCCGGTAGTTTGATGCTAAAACACTTGATTTCAGATAATTTTTTGTACGAAATATCCTTTCGGAAAGAAGTCACTGATAACTACAAGAGTCCGTTTCTATATTCATTAGGAATAAAATACGATGTTGTAGATTTTTATTCCGTAAAAATTAATGCTTCTAAAAATTTTCGAATTCCTACTTTTAATGATTTGTATTGGGTAACAGGAGGAAATTCGGATTTAAAACCGGAAACATCTTATCAGGCAGAAATCACAAACGAAGTAAAAATTCTCGATTTAAAAATGTATTTCACCCTATATTACAACCACCTTAAAGATATGTTGCGTTGGATACCTACAAGTTCTATATGGGAGCCTGAAAACACTGAAGAAGTTGAAATTTCTGGGGTTGAAGCAGGTCTTTCCTATTCCAAAAATATCGGAAATCATTCGATTAGCTTTGACGGAAATTATGGCTATACTTCGTCTAAAAACAGGAAAACTAACAAATACCTGATCTATGTACCCACTCACAAAGCTAATGCAACCATATCTTACAACTTGAAAAAATGGAATGCTTATGGAGAAATGCTTTATGTAGGAGAAATTTATACTCGCTCGGATAATAATTCAAAATATAACCTTGAGGCTTATCAGGTTTTCAATCTTGGTACGGATTATACTTTTAAACAATGTTATACTTTAGGAATAAAAGCCCAAAACATCTTAAACACCTATTATGAAAGCGTAGAACGCAGACCGATGCCCGGAAGAAATTTTATGATGTATTTGAATCTTAAATTTTGACCAACAGAACATTAAATTTTTAACTATTATAAAATATGAAAACAATCAAAAAACTAATTGTACTAATTTGTGGAATCCCTTTACTTTTTACTTCTTGTAGCAGTGATGACAACAATTCAACAGGAAATGTATCAGGTGATTATTCTAACGGAATCTTTATCCTGAACGAAGGAAAATTTATGACTGATAACACGGCTGATGTTTCGTTTTTATCGACAGACGGAACTTTGGAAAATGATATTTTTTACGGAGTAAACAATTCTCATCTCGGAGATACCGCTCAAAGTATGGGGTTCGAAGGAGACCGAGCCTATATCATCGTAAACAATTCAAATGTGATTAAAGTCGTAAATCGTCATAATTTTGAACTCATTACTACCATAACAACCGGTATTCAAAGTCCGAGATACATTGTTTTTGAAAGCGGAAAAGGATATGTTTCCAACTTAGGAAACCCTGCTGAGACTTCCGATGATTTTATTGCTGTAATTGACTTAAATTCCAATCAGGTTACAACTACAATTCCCGTAACCGAAGGTCCCGAAAAAATGATTAAAAAAGACGGAAAGCTATATGTAGCTCACAAAGGCGGTTGGGGAATCGGAAAAACAATCTCTGTAATTGATTTATCTACTCACTCCGTTATTACTACCATTACTGTGACAGATTTTCCCGATGGAATTCAGGAAAAAAACGGATATTTATACGTGTTATGCCAAGGTTTGACTTCGTGGACTGAAACTCCTTCCTCTCAAGGAACTTTATATAAAATTGACTTAAATAACAATCAAATCGTGTCCGCTTTATCGTTTCCGGAAGGTGTTCATCCTTCTCATTTAGAAATCGAAGATAATAAACTGTATTATACTATAAATAATGGTGTATATGCTATGGATTTATCTGCTTCTACACTTCCAACGGATGCTATTATTACATTAAACGGAGTTTTCAGCATTTACGGATTTGAAGTAAAAGACGGAAAAATCTATATGTCTGACCCGAAAGATTATAATTCTAACGGAGAAATTTTCATTTATTCTACTAACGGAACACTTATAAATTCCTACGAGGTAGGAATCGTACCAAACGGTTTTTATTTTACTAACTAATAACCTTAATTTTAGTGGAGGTATATTACCTCCACTAAATTATAACAACTTCTTTTCCAAAACAAAATCTTCCATCAGATAGCCGTTCCCAATATCTATATCTTCCGATTTGATATTTTCGTAACCCAATCGGGTATAAAAATTCAGAGCTTGGTTAAATCGATTAACGTTTAGTGTGATTGAAGTTTGATGATTTTCAAGGGCTAATTCTTCTGCTTTTTTCATCAAAATTTTTCCGATACCTTTTCCCTGTGCTGATGGTAAAATATAAATCTTATGAATCTTAGCTATTGATTGGTTTTGATAATTCAATTCTATAGAAATAAAACCCAAAACCCGATTATTGTCTTTGGCTAAATAAAATTTGTGCTTTTTGAATTCTATCTGTTTTAGTAATGATTGAGTAGAATACATCATTTCGAGCATATACCCGATTTGTTCTTTAGAGAGAATATTTTCAAAAGTAGGATACCACGTTGTATGAGCAATTTCCTGAATGACAGGAATATCCTTAACTGTTGCTTGATCTATAAAAATCATACCTAAAAGTATTTCAAAAGTTTCTAAAAAACAAATCCTGCCCTTGGGGCAGGATTTGAAAATTGAGATATTTAAAACCTTTATTTTTTCACGATTTTGATAGAAGCAGATGAGTTATTTTTATCCGTAAAACGGGCAATATAAACTCCTGCATTCAAATCAGATATATCGTAAACATTAGTTCCTTCAGCAAAACTTTCTGTAAGTACTTTTCTCCCGTTTATATCAAATAACTCCATTGTTATATCAGAAGTATTTTTGAACGAAAATTCATTACTTACTAAAGTAGTATTTATCTCTACTCCTAATTTTTGTAAAGTCATATTCGGAGTACTTGCAGTTGCAGAATATTGATAAGAGAACGAAAGAACCTTAGTTCCCGTTGTTTGATCTTGGTCAGGCGTATCATATTGATATAACCCGAACTCAAAAATCATAGGATAGTTCTCTCCATCTCCGGGGTTCATATTAAAGAATTTATCATTAATATCATTGGTTCCTCCCGGTACTATAGTAGCTGCTTCATAAATAGTTGGAGGCACATAGGCTCCCGGATTAAAGGCATATAAACAAACTTCCCCAAAACAAAAATTCACACTTGTTCCGTCTGTATTTTCTCTTGATTCTGCTTTTAATTTAAAATACAGATTTTGGTCAGACAAATTATGAATTTGAATATGTATGTTTGCTTCAGACCCTAAAGTAGTAAAAGCAAAAACTTCTCCGTCAGTAATCTCTCCATTTTCACCATTCGTCACAATAAAGTCTTGTGCAGTAACACACCCCGCTATCAAAACTAATATTGTTGAAAAAATTTTTCTCATTTTAAAATTTATTTAATAATTAACTTTTCTGTTTTATTGATACTCTCCCCTGAAACTTGCATTAAATAAATTCCTTTTTGTAAAGAAGAAAGATTAATAACCGCATTATTATCAAGTGCATTTGCTTTATAAACTGTCTTACCTGAAACATCTACAATATTCACATTAACAGATTCTATTGTTGAGATATTAAAAATTCCGTTCGAAGGATTAGGGTATACTGAAAATTGAGTTTGTTGAACATCCCCTACACTTGCTGTCTGACCATGTTTGAAAGCAGCTTCTCTTGTGTATGTTGAAAAGTTAAAATTAGCATCGACAAACACTACAGAATTTCCGTTCTCAAAAATTTCAAGTCCTGAAACCGGAGCTGAAGAAGAGTTATAAATCCAACCATCATTATAAGAATCTAGTAATTCTATTGAGTAACAATCATCAGTAGAAATAGTAATATTATGTATTTTAGTAGTGTTAGCGTCAGGTCCACCACCTCCCCATTGGTCAGCTGTCCCTGGTTGGTAAGGGCCTCCTTGAGCTACTACCATTCCTGCAGAGTTTTTAATTTTCCATGAAATTTCTGAAGGATAATTATCCGTGTAAACTCTAACTTCTAAATCTGTAGAGGTCACTGTTTCTGGAGTAATTATATTTATTGGAATTACTCCTAAATTAGAATTATAAATTGATCCTCCATTTATAGATTGTACTTCTACTTCGTAATTAGAACTCATATTAAAAGAAGTGGAAGGTAAAGTTATATTAGCTGAAGAAAATTGAGCTATATTACCGCTATAATTATGAGTTGCTATTACATTCCCATTCTCTTTTATTACTAACACAGCCGAAGTAATATTATTATTCCCATAGTTTTTCAACGATGTACTAATGGTTGCATTTACAGATGAAGAGCAAGAATAAATATTATTATTTGATACACTAAGTTTAGCATGATTAGCCACTCCATTTAAAGTTCCGCACCCTAAACTGACATTACTTTTAAGGCTAGCAACAGGAAGTTTGTTTAATTCTGTTGTAGTTCCCGTACTTGCACAAATTCTAAATAAAGTAGGGAAGTATTCTATCTGATATTGATTAGCAATTGTCCCACTATCAATAATAGGATAAGGGGTTCCTGCTGTCCAATCTCCCAAAGTATCGCCTCCTTGCCCGAATATAGACGTTACAGGAGTTGTAGAATCTCCTTCTACATAAATTACCATAGCCTCATCTGAACCGTCTGGTCCATAGGCATAATAAAAGTCTGCCAAGGCATGAGTATTGTGATAATTCCAACAAGGACCACACCACGTTGCAGAGATATTTAATAGCACGTGTTTTCCGTTATTCAGGTAAGTACTCAAAGTATGAGTATTACCATAAATATCGGTAGCTGTAAAGTCCGGAGCTATACTACCGTTCGGAAGTTGTGCAAAAACTCCCGTAATAGCCAACACAAAGGCTGAAAGTAAAACCTTTTTCATATTAACATATTTAATTACACTGTTTTACTACTTTTAATTTTCATTTATAACATCAAAAATAATATTTTTTTTATAACAATTAACTTCTCATTAAAATTTTTTTAAAAATCAAATATATTACCTGAACTATGATTACGTGTAGCACCCGTAACACTTGATAAAATATTCACTCTGTTTTTTAATCTCAAATAGCCTAATAAAGCAAAAATTAAAGCTTCTTTATACTCAATCAATGTTTTATCAGGAATTACTACCTCTATATTCTGCAAAAAGTATCGTATTCTGCTAATCAGAAAATCGTTATAAGCTCCCCCTCCCGTAATAAGTACTTTTGTTTTTTGTTTTTTGTCTAATTTCTTAATATTTCTGCTAATCTGAAAAGCTATATGTTCGGTGAAAGTTCGCATAACTTCTTGAGTAAAATAATTTTCGGTTATCGGAAAGATAGCTTCTTTTACGTATTCAAAACCTAAAGATTTCGGATGTTCTTTATCATAAAATGCTAATGAATTAAGTTGGTCAAAAAGTTCTTGATTGAATGTTCCGCCCTTAGATATTTCTCCTTTATTGTCATATTCATATCCTAATTTGTTAGCATAAAAATTTAAAACCGTATTAACAGGTGAAATATCATAAGCTATTCTCTCTCCTTTTTCTTCAAACGAAATATTAGAAAAACCTCCGAGATTCAAACAATAATCATACTCTGAAAACAACAAATGATCTCCAACAGGTACCAGCGGAGCTCCTTGCCCACCAAGTCGGACATCTTGAACCCTAAAGTCACAAACTACTTTTTCTCTTACAATTTGAGCTATTTCAGGAAGATTACCGATTTGAAGTGTAAAGCCATTTTGAGGTTGGTGTAAAATAGTGTGTCCGTGAGATGAAACTGCCTCAATATTTTCAATTTTATTTTCCGAAATAAATGTTTTGATGATATTCCCTAAAAGTGCTGTATATTCCGAATTGAGAATTTTTAATCCTTTTTCAGAATAATTTATTCCGTTTTTAAGTCTGTTTATCCATTCTTCAGAATACGGGACTGTCTGAGTTTTCTCAATCTTAAATAAAATTCTGTCATTTTCTTCGGAAAATATGACTTCTGCCAAATCTACTCCGTCAAGCGAAGTACCAGACATTACTCCTATTATTTTTTGTTTCTGCTTCAACGCTAAAGAGATTTAAAATTTAAAGTTAGATATTTTCAACTTATTTTTATCCATCCGCCTTTTATTTTGTAAAAAACTACCGTACCAAACTTATTCTGAATACGTAAATTTGTATTTAACAAAATTTTAATAAATTTACATCGATAAACTTCCTTTATGAAAATCAACCATCTATTTTTAATTATTCTATTAGTTTGTTTTAAAGTCTCGGCACAAAACAACCAAAATGTAGTACCAGATTCTTCAAAATCTTTTACAACATACCTAACTATTCGGGAGTTCTTTTACAGCGATCCCGTAAAAGCGAAATATTATGCTAAAGAAAGTATTCGCTATGCAGATTTTGAGAAAAATCCGAAACAAAAAGCTAAAAGTCTTAATGCTTTAGGTCTGTTACACCGATTTCTTTCCGAATACGATTCCGCTGTAGTGGTTTTTGACAAGTGTATCAAAATCGCTGATTCAATCGGAGATTTTTCCACTTTCGGAAATGCAGTCAATAATCAGGGAATGGTTTACTACTTCTACGGAGATTACGAAAAAGCCAATGAAGTAATTATCAATATCCTTGAGCGATGTAAAAAAGAAAAAGACAATCAGCTTTTGGCTGTTTCTTATAGTAATTTAGGGTTAATCAATAAAGAACAAAAGCGATATAAAGAAGCTCTCGGGCGTATGAAGTTATCCACTGCTTATTATGACAGCATCGGTGATATTCAAGGCAAGAGTGCTACCTTGATGAATCAGGGAATCATTTATTACGAACATTTGGAAGAATACGACAAAGCCATCGGGCTATACCAAGAAGTTGTTAAAATCAAAGAGCAAATACGTGATATTAAAGGTTTAGTACAAGCCTATTGCAACTTAGCGAGTATTCATTTCGATATCGGACAACATCAAAAATCCGAAATATATGCCAAAAAAGGATTAGAAATAGCCGAACAGGTCAATGATAATTTCGGAAGAGCATTTTTGTATAACCATTTTGCAAAATTATATGCCAAAACAGGTCAATATGGCATTGCTGAAATCTACGGAGAAAAAGCTTTGGAACAAGCCAAAAGCAATCGTACTAAAAAAGAAATTGTCAAGGCTTTAGAACAACTTTCTCAAATTCGATATGCCAAAACAGATTACAAAACGGCTTATGATAATTTTCAGGAAGCAGCGATTCTTCGGGATTCTATTCTGAATCAGGAGAATTTTGAAAAAATGGTGGAACTCGAAACGCGTTACGAAACCAAAGAAAAAGAAAGTCGAATCTTGAAACAACGTGCTGTTATTGCCGAAAACAACCTTAAAATCGAACAAAAAAACTTTCAGATTATTCTTACAGTCTTTCTGTTGTTGGCTTCTGTTTTATTAGGATATATTTTCTTTTCTCGACAAAAACAAAAAGCAAAAAAACTAGAAAAAGAAAACCAACTGAAAGATGCCTATGCTAAAATCGAAACTCAAAATCAATTACACAAACAACGTTTAAAAATATCTCGTGAACTCCATGACAATATAGGCTCACAACTTACTTTCATTACATCTTCGTTAGAAAACATCAAGTATTACTTCAAAAAAGAAAACTCAGAACTAATCGAAAAAATTGATAACATAAGCAGGTTTACCAAACAGACTATCATTGAGCTTCGAGATACAATCTGGGCTATGAACAAAGGAGAGATTACTTTTGAAGATTTAGAAAACCGACTCTCTAACTTTATAAACAACGCTGCCGTTTCGGTAAACCACATCAATTTTGAATTTACTACAGACAACACTCTTAAAAAAATCAATCGAAGTTTTACCTCTCTGGAGGGAATTAACCTCTATCGGGTAATTCAAGAGGCTGTAAATAACGCTGTTAAACATTCCGGTGCTAACACAATAAAAGTAAACATTCACCTTGTGGGTGAAAAAATAGTTTTTTCTGTTACCGATGACGGAAAAGGGTTTTTATTAGAAGAAAATCCTTCCGGAAACGGTCTTATTAATATGCAAAAAAGAATAGAAGAAATAGGAGGAAAAATTAATTTTAACTCTTCGAAAAAAAGCGGAAGTGCTATAATCATAGAAATTTAAATACGGCAAATGCCCTATGTTAAATTTTAGTTTGTGAGCTTAATTTTGGATAAACCTTTCTTAATATGCAGTCACTCATAAAAATAGCGGTCGTAGATGATAGTGTCTTCTTGCAGAAAGCTATTATAGAAAAGCTTTCTTTTTTCAAGAATATCAATGTAAAATTTTCCGTACTCAACGGCAAGGAACTCATCAATAAATTAGAGCAAAATGCCAATATTGATTTGATTTTGATGGACATTGAGATGCCTGTTATGAACGGAATCGAAGCTACAGACAGGGTAAAACAGAAATTCCCTCACATCAAAATTATTATGCTTACGGTTTTTGACAATGACGAAAACATTTTTAAAGCCATAAAAGCCGGAGCAGACGGCTATTTTCTTAAAGAAGTTACCCCTGACGATTTGTATCAAGGAATTATCGAAACCTTAAGTGGAGGCGCTGCCATGACTCCTTCCATAGCTTTAAAAACATTGAAACTTCTTCGCAATCCTATTGAAATTACCGATGAAATACAAAAAGAAGAAATCAAACTATCAAGCCGAGAGATCGAAGTGTTGGAGCAACTAAGCAAAGGGCTTAATTACATCAGTATTGCTAACAATCTTATTATCTCTCCGAGTACCGTACGTAAACATATTGAGAACATCTATGCCAAACTACAGGTTCACAACAAAATCGAAGCCGTACAAAAAGCCAGAAGCAATAATTTAATTTAAGCATAAAGTCAACCTTCTTACATTTCTCAGAAATAACCCAAAAACACTCGTTAATAAAAAGTTGCCTTTCGGGAAACAATTCATTATTTTTGCCCGAAACGACAAAATAATCTTAGTTTTATGCTTCAATTAAACGTAAAAAACGAAACTTCAAGGCTTCGTGCCGTTGTATTAGGAACAGCCGTAAGTAACGGCCCTACCCCTACAGCAGAAGAAGCTTATGACCCAAAATCTTTAGAACACATCTTGGCAGGGACATATCCTGTTGAAGAAGATATGGTCAAAGAAATGGAAGCCTTTAACGAGGTTTTGAAAAAATATGATGTTCAGGTTTACCGCCCGGAAATTATCGAAAATTACAACCAAATCTTTTCCAGAGACATCGGGTTTGTAATTGATGATATTTTCATTAAAGCCAATATTTTGGAAGACAGAAACAGAGAACTTGATGCCATCAATTACGTAATTGATCAAATAAATCCTGCAAAAGTTATTCGTCCTCCTAAAGAAGTTCATATCGAAGGCGGAGATGTAATGCTCCATAACGAACATATTTTTATCGGTACATACAAAGGAAGTGATTATGCAAACTACATTACCGCCCGAACCAATATGGAGGGAGTAGAATTCATCAAAGAACTTTTCCCTAATAAAATCGTGAAAGAATTCGATTTGGTAAAGTCAAAAATTGAACCTCGTGACAACGCCTTACATTTGGATTGTTGTTTTCAACCTGTAGGGCACAACAAAGGAATCATTTACAAATCCGGATTCAGAGAAGAAGCAGATTATATGTATTTAGTAGATTTATTCGGAAAAGAAAATCTGTTCCACATCACTCGAGAAGAAATGTATCATATGAATTCCAATATCTTTTCAATTGCTCCTGATGTGGTTGTGTCAGAAAAGAATTTTACTCGCCTGAACGCTTGGCTACGCAAAAACGGATTTACTGTTGAAGAAATTCCGTATGCAGAAATTGCTAAACAAGAAGGACTTTTAAGATGCTCAACTCTTCCGTTGATTAGAGACTAAATTTTTAAAAGTTTCAGGTTTCAAAGTGTACTTTTGAAACCTGAAACAAATATCTTAAGTTTTTAAGCTAACCACGCACTCCAAGGAATTCTGCTCAAAATAAGCACTAAAGCAATCAAATACATCAACCAAATCGATTTGAATTTTGCCTTATCTGTAGTAGCTGATTTGTGTTTTGACCAACCAATAGTAATCAAAACTATCGAAATCAAATTGATAAGCGGATGTTCAATCAAGTATAGCCTTAAATCTGAATTTTTCATTACTTCTCCCATTCCGAGCTCTTTCATTGTATTGTAATACGGTGAAAGAAAATACAAGAACATGGCTAGTAATAGTTGTATATGTGTAGCTATTAATCCGAAAAGCGAAATTTTTCGGTCTTTTGCAGTAAATGTCTTACCGGAAGAAAATCCGATTAAAGCATTAATTCCTGCTACCAACAACAGAATAAGAACCAAATACGCCCAACCCGAGTGAGCTTCTTTAATAAAATTGTACATAATACTTGTTTTTAATTTATCTACTCAGACAAAGCTACACAAAATTAACCAAATACACACTTTCCAATAAACATCTTATTTTGAAATGTTTCATTCTCAGAGTGTTTTATAAAAGATTATTCTTAGCATCAATAAAAATCCACATTTACTACTACTTTAATACTGCGATACGGCGCAATAG
>CAZVQI010000045.1:0-12836 GCA_964629155.1 uncultured Flavobacterium sp. | reverse complement strand
CTAACTTAATATATTCCAAAAATTCTCTACGAACTTGTTCGTCTTGGAATTTTCCACCGAACTCAGCGGTTACTGTGCTGCTCTCGATATCCTTTATCCCTCTGGAGTTTACACAAAGATGTTTGGCATCAATCACACAAGCTACATCTTCGGTATTCAAAACTTTTTGGAGTTCTCTTACAATCTGAATTGTAAGACGTTCTTGTACCTGAGGTCTTCGAGCATAATAATCCACAATTCTGTTCATTTTTGAAAGACCTACTACCGTACCGTTTGAAATATAAGCGATGTGTGCACGTCCTACAATTGGTAACAAGTGATGCTCACATGTTGAGTAAACCGTAATATTTTTTTCAACGAGCATCTCGTTGTATTTGTATTTGTTTTCAAAGGTTGAGGAAGACGGTTTTCTTTTAGGATTAAGCCCTCCGAAGATCTCTTTTACAAACATTTTTGCAACCCGATTCGGAGTCCCTTTCAGGCTATCGTCTGTGAGATCCATACCCAAAGTTAATAGTATGTCTTCAACGTTTTCTTTAATTCGTTGTATTTTTTCATCATCAGAAAGATCGAAAGCATCTTTTCTGAGAGGTGTTTCGGAGTTGCCTGAAAAGTGGTTATCTCCTACCTCATCAATTAGTTCTTCGTTGGAAATCATTATTTCTAATTAAATTTTCAATGGGCAAAGGTAGTCATAAAATTTAATATAAGAACATTACTTAACAATAGAACAAGTCAAAATCAATGTGAAAAAAATCAAAAAATATTTTCTTTTTTTCAAGAAAAATCTTGTTGCTGAAAAATAAAATTTCCAAAAATTATCGTTTTTCAAGCAGTTTTTTTCCGTGTTTGGCTATATAAATATGTCTTTCGGAGTATTTTCTTACCAATCTTTTTTCGTAATTTTGTATCTATGATAAATACAGAAAAGTATATTCATTCACACTTGCAACCTTTTGAAGTGTCTGAAAGTGTTGCTGTTCTTCAGGATTTTTTTCTTGATAATGGGTTTTCTCATTTCCCGATAACATTAGACGGAGTTTATATAGGTTGTATTTCTGCAGATGATGTAGAAGTTTTTGATCCAAACAAAAAGGTTGAAGACTATCGATATACTCTTGAAGGTTTTTTTGTCAGAGAAAATGCGAATTGGCTTGATGTTTTGGAAAAATTCGCTCAGAATCATACGGATATAATGCCTGTTCTAAATCAGGAGAATATTTATTTAGGTTATTATAAGTTGTCTGACATCGTTCAGGTTTTTAATGAGTCTTCTTTTCTGAGAGAGCCCGGTGGAATTATAGTAGTTGAAAAAAATTTGGTACAGTATTCTGCTTCCGAAATAGCTCAAATAGTAGAGAGCAACGGGTATAAGTTACTCGGAATGTTTGTTTCTGAATTGGGAGATGTAGTACAAGTGTACCTGAAAACCAATGCAGAAAACTTAAATGAAATTTTGCAAACTTTCAGACGATATGAATACAAGATTATCTCCGAACATTCGGAAGATATTTATATCAAAAGCCTGAAAGAAAGGTTGGATTATATGGACAAATATCTCAACATCTGATTTTATGAGATTAGCCATTTACGGACAATATTACCATACGAGTTTGGACAAAATTTTGTCCGATGTCTTTTTGTTTGCTAAAGATAAATCTATTGATATTGTCTTTGAAGAAACTTTCTATAAACTGGTTGCAGAAAAAAATAATAAATATCAGGTCAAGACTTTTTCTTCATATAAAGATTTAGATACTTCGTATGATGTTTTGATTAGTATCGGGGGAGACGGGACTATTTTGAGAGCTGCAACTTTTGTACGAGATTCAGGAATTCCGATTTTAGGAATAAATGCCGGAAGACTTGGTTTTTTGGCAAGTATCCCTCAAGAACAGGTTTTACACTATTTGGGATTAGTATATCAAAAAGAATATTCACTTTCTAAAAGAACTGTTTTGGGATTGGAAACATCAATAAAAATTCCCGAACTGGAAGAAATAAATTTTGCGTTAAACGAAGTGAGTATCAACCGAAAAGATACTACTTCGATGATTACGATAGAAACTTATCTCAATGGAGAATACCTGAATTCATATTGGGCAGATGGACTTATTATTTCAACTCCTACCGGCTCTACCGGATATTCTTTGAGCTGTGGAGGAGCTGTTTTGCTTCCGGATGCCAAAAGCTTGATAATAACACCCATTGCTCCGCATAATCTCAATACCCGACCAATTGTAATACCGGAAGATACCGAAATAAAACTCAAAGTTTCGGGTAGAGAAGAACAATATTTGGTTTCTTTAGATTCAAGAATTACCACTATTACCAATGAGAACGAATTAACCATAAAAAAGAAACCATTTGATATTAATATGGTCTCTTTTCCGGACAAATCTTTTTTAGATACGCTTCGAAATAAACTTCTGTGGGGAGAAGATAAAAGAAATTAACTTTTTTGTTAAAAAATCTTCGTTCAAAGACAGATATTTTTTGTGTTTCTTATTTCCCGTATTATAACAAATATTATCTTTGGCAAGCATTTTTAATTTGCGGACAAAATTTTGGCTTATAAAAATTATGAAAACAAAACTATCTTATTTCCTCTTGTTTATTTTTACCATTTCCTGTTCGGGAGTAAAACAAGCCAACAAAGCATTGTATTCCGGAGATTATGAGCAAGCCATAGATATTGCTGTAAACCGACTCCGAAAAAACAAAAATAAAAAAACAGATAAAGAGCAGGTTGTTATACTGGAAGATGCTTTCAGAAAAATGAAAACGGCTTATAAAGAACAAATTGATTTTCTGAAAAAAGATACTAATGTCAATACTCAAAAAGTTTATGATTTGTATTTGAGAATGGATAGGGTTCAAAATCAAATCAAGCCGTTGCTTCCGCTTTATAAAGAAGATGGTAAGAAGGCTGCTTTTGAGTTGGAAGATTTTTCTGATGCAATTATTCAGGCTAAGCAAGATTATGTCTCTTCTTTATATAACGAAGGTATTGCTTTAAGCAGGGGAGACAAAAAAGATAACAGAAAAGCCTATAATATATTTGGTAAATTATTGGACTTGTATCCGAATTATCAGGATGTCAAAAAGCTTAGAGACGAAGCCAGATATAAAGGAACTGATTTTGTTTATGTAGTTATAGAAAACAATACTAATGTTGTAATTCCTGCCAAATTAGAACAAGCTTTGTTAGATTTTAATACCTACGGGCTGGATGATTTTTGGACAGAGTTTCACGCAAACCCTGTGAAAGGGAAAAAGTACGATTATGAGGTAGTGTTGGAGTTTCGTGAAATAGTTGTTTCACCCGAAAGAATATCCGAAAAAGAAATTCCACTGGAGAGAGAAATAACTGAAACCACTTACAAAAAAGACCGAAGCGGTAATTATATTTTGGATGAAAGAGGAAATAAAATTACAGAAGAGGTTAAAAGTATTGTAAGAGGTAAACTCAATCAAGTAATTCAAACAAAATCTGTAGGAGTAGCAGGACAGGTGCATTATTTTGATGTACAGCGAAATCAAAAAATAAATAGCTACCCGCTTCAATCGGAATTTGTATTTGAAAATCTGTTTGCTGAATTTAGTGGCGATAAAAGAGTACTTAACAAAGAGGAAGAAGCAATGATACGAAACAAATTCGTACCATTTCCTCCAAACGAACAAATGCTTTTTGATGCTTCAAGTGATATAAAATCAAGATTTGCATCAATCCTCAAGCGGTATAAATTCAACTAAATTGACTTGCCTGTGTATATTGTAATTTAATCACAATTCGATATTAAATTCCAATAAAATTTTGTTCTTTTGTAGGATTGTTTTTCTCTTATGTCACAATTCGATTCGATAAGACCTTTTTATGACAGTGAAGTAAACGAAGCCTTGGCTTTGATTTTACATCATCCGATGATGAAAGCAATGATGAGCTTTACTTTTCCCGATAAAGAGCCTTCTTTTTGGGAAGAAAAGTTGTTAGACACCCATTCGATTCGGGATTTTCAGGCTAAATTCCTTTATCATTCTATTCAGAGGGTTTTGGAAAAATCTTCGGAAGGGCTTACTACCTCGGGGTTCGAAAAACTTCAAAAAAATACTCCATATTTATACATTTCGAACCATAGAGACATTATTCTGGACACTTCACTTTTGAATGTTACTCTGCTTGATAAAGGCTTGATAATGACTGCCTCAGCTATTGGTGATAATTTAGTACAGAAGAAGTTTACTCATATCTTATCTAAACTCAATCGCAATTTTATAATTCACAGAAACTTAGGTCCAAGAGAACTTTTACAAAGCTCTAAACTGGTTTCAGAATATATTAAAAAACTTATTACTACAGAAAACCGCTCAGTTTGGATAGCTCAAAGAGAAGGACGCACCAAAGATGGAAACGATATGACTCAACAAGGAGTATTAAAGATGTTGGGAATGGCTTCGGATGAAGAAAATCTGATGGATTATTTCAAAAAATTACGAATTGTTCCGGTATCGATTTCCTATGAATATGACCCGACAGACGCTTTAAAAATTCCTCGTTTAGTAGCTGAAGCAAAAAATGAAGTATATGTCAAAGAAAAAGACGAAGACTTCAATAATTTGATAAGCGGTATTTTAGGTCAAAAAAAGCGCATTCATATCCATGTTGGAGATGTTTTGGAATCAGAGCTTGATTTTATCCGCACCCAAATCGAAGGAACTAACAAACAAATACAGGCACTTGCTCAAGCCATAGATGCTTCGATAATTACCGGATACAAGCTTTGGCCGACCAATTACATTGCGTATGATATGTTGTACAAAACTAATGAGTACGCAGAATTCTACACTGAAAAAGAAAAGCAACTTTTTGCCCGAAGATTAGATATCAAAATCGATGAAACCAATCCATTGGAATTAGAAGGTTTTTTGGCTATGTATGCTAATCCGGTAATCAATAAAAAGAAGTATGAAGAACTTGAAGACTAATATTCTGCTTATTTATACCGGAGGAACTATTGGGATGGTTAAAGACCCGAAAACAGGTTCGCTCAAAGCTTTTGATTTTAGCAAAATTCAGGAGAGGATTACAGAACTTGAACAGTTAGACTGTAATATAACCACAATTTCATTCGATAAGCCAATTGATTCTTCGGATATGAATATCGAAAGGTGGGTTGAGATTGCATCAATAATTGAAGAACATTACGATAATTTTGACGGATTTGTAGTGCTTCACGGTTCGGATACAATGTCTTATTCGGCTTCTGCTTTGAGTTTTATGATTGAGAATCTGACCAAACCGGTTGTATTCACAGGTTCTCAACTTCCTATAGGTGATTTACGTACGGATGCTAAAGAAAATTTGATTACTGCTATTCAGATTGCCTGTCTGAAGGAAAATAATCAAGCAGTGATTCAGGAGGTTTGTTTGTATTTTGAATATAAACTTTACAGAGGTAACCGTACTACTAAAATCAACGCAGAACATTTTGAGGCTTTTGAATCGGCTAATTATCCTCCGCTTGCAGAATCAGGTGTGCACCTGAAAGTTCGTAATGATTTATTACTTCCGAGAGCTACTAAAAAGCCGGTTTTTCATAAAACGTTAGACAATAATATAGTTATACTTAAGTTATTTCCCAGCTTGACAAAAAATGTTTTAGATGCAATTGTGTCTATCCCGAACCTGAAAGGTATTGTTATGGAAACTTACGGTGCCGGAAATACTACTATGGATGATTGGTTTATTTCTACTTTAGAAAAGGCAATACAGTCAGGTATTCAGATTGTGAATGTAACACAGTGTATAGGGGGAGAAGTGATTATGGGCAAATACGAAAATAGTTCTGCTCTAAAAAAAATAGGAGTGATTTCGGGCAAAGACATTACTACTGAATCAGCGGTTACTAAAATGATGTATATGTTAGGGCAAAAAGTACCTTCTGCTGTGTTCAAAACGATTTTTGAAGCTTCGCTTAGAGGTGAAATTTCATAGAAAATTTGTATCTTTGTCAGCCGTTACAGAAAGGTGCTCGAGTGGTTGAAGAGGCTACCCTGGAAAGGTAGTACACGGGTAACCGTGTCGAGGGTTCGAATCCCTTCCTTTCTGCTGAATCCCTTTAAAATCTCTTGATTTTGAAGGGATTTTTCTTTAAAGAAAGAAACCGATAAAAGTTGTAGGTGTTTTAAAAACACAAATTACAAGTCTTTTTATTTCTAAATTTGTGGGTTAGTTTATAAGAATGATACACTCTAAAGAATAAAGTTATTCTGTCTTGAAAACCAAAGCCATTGTTATTAATTCAGTGAAATATCAGGATAAAGCCTTGGTAGTGAAATGTTTTACATTTACAGACGGGCTTAAATCGTATTATGTAAGAGACGCTTTTTCTTCCTCTCAAAAAGGTAAAAAATCAGCCTATTTTCAACCGTTTACTATTTTGGAAATTGAGGCCAACCACAGAAACAAAAATACACTTAACCATTTTATTAGCATAAAACCTCTGGTTTATACTACCATTCCCACAGATATTATAAAAAGCTCTTTTGTTTTGTTTTTGTCAGAAGTTTTGAATGCTGCCCTCAAGGACGAAAGTAAAAATGAAGATTTGTTTTTGTTTTTAGAGACTGCTCTTTTGTGGCTTGACGAAAACCAAACCAGTGTGAATTTTCATTTGGTTTTTCTGTTAGAAATGACTAAATTCTTAGGGTTTTACCCCAATATTGCGGAGGGTCGTTTTTTCGATATGTCGGAAGGAGTTTTTGCAAATGTAAAATCAGCAAATTGTATGGCAGAAGAAGAGTCTTTGTTGTTCAGACAACTCTTACATCTAAAAATAAACTCCTTAGAAAATCCTTTTTCTAATGCTCAACGTAAATTGCTTTTAGTAATAATTTTAGATTACTACTCCCGACATATCGAAAATTTCAGAAAACCCAAGTCAATCGAAGTACTTAAAGAAGTGTTTACTTAACTGAAGTAGAATCTTCTTCAATTTCTATAGTTTCTTCTTTAGACAAGTTGGCTTTGTACTTGTCGTTAAGCAGTTTTACAACTTCGCTTGTAATTTCTTTACCTTCTTTTGCATACAAAACAGTACCTGCTCCGTCTGTAGAAAGGATATAATCGTAACCTTTTTCTTTTCCGTAAGAGTTGATAAAGTCTTTAATTTGTTTGATTAAGGAGTCCATTTCTTTACCACCTTCTTCTTGGAGTTGCTGCATCATTGCTTGTTGAGCAAACATCAATCGCTGTTCTCTTTCTTGAAGAGCTGCTCCGGTTTGTTGAGTCCATTGTGGTCCTTTAGCTTGTGCGTTTTTTTCAAAAAAAGCTACATCAGCTCTGAACTTTTGGATCTCTTCGTCAAGCTCTTTTCCTAATTGTTCTGATTTAGCTTTATATTTTGCTTCAATGTCTTTAGCATGCTCATATTCTTTAAGCAATTTTGAATAATCGATAAAAACAATATCGTTAGATGTTTGATTGGTTTCTCCTTTTTGTTGGCAAGACATTAAAGAAGCAACGGCTAAAGCTAAAATTATTTTTCTCATTGTTTTGTTTGTTGAAATTTTCAGCAAAAGTAGTAAAATGCTTTTGGTCTGTTATTATAATTCGTTAAGCATTTTTGAAATTTCGTCTAACTTTGGAGTTAAGATAATCTCAATGCGTCTGTTTTTAGATTTTCCTTCCGATGTTTCGTTGCTGGCAACAGGAGCATATTCACTACGTCCGGCAGCTGTAAGATTTATCGGATTTATATCTTTGTTCTCTTTTAATATCCTAACGATAGAAGTAGCTCGTTTAGTAGATAAATCCCAATTGTCCTCAATTTGACCTTGTCCGTTATACGGAACATTATCCGTATGTCCTTCGATAAGTACAGAAATATCAGGATTTTCAGCCAAAACTTTTCCAACTTCAACCACAGCTTTCCTTCCTTCTGTTCCTACAACCCAACTTCCGGAAGCAAAAAGAAGTTTATTTTCCATCGAAACATAAACTTTTCCGTCTCTTTGTTCTACGGTAAGCCCTTTCCCTTCGAAACTGTACAAAGCTTTAGAAAGTTTATCTCTAAGCGCTTTCAAGTTGTTGTCATTAGCAGCAATAAGGCTTTCTAACTCGTTGATACGATCTGAGCGTTGTTGTAAGTCTTTTTTGAGTTTTTCCAAGCGTTCTTGTTCTGCTTGCAGAGCTTTTTCTTTGGCTTCAAGTTGAGCCAAAAGCTCTCTGTTTTTTTCTGAATTTGCCTGAATGGCAGCATTACTGTCTTTCTCTAAAGCAGCATAGGCTCCTTGTAAATTTTTAAGACTGTTTTTCACTGAGTTACACTCTGAATCTAATTTGGCATATTCACTTTTTAGTTTTTCTAACTCGGCTTGTAAAGCATTTTTGTCTAATTCCAATTGGTTTTTTTGTTGAGACAAATCTGCATTTTCATTATCAACCAATGATTTTTCATCTTTTAAATCATTGTACTTTTTCTCCAAATCATTGTATAGTTTTTTAGATACACACGAAGAAAATAAAGCAGCCGACAGAATTATAAAAAAACCTCTTTTTAACATAGTATCAAGTATTTATTTTTATAAAAAAAGGTTGACATAAAGTCAAACCCTTAATAGTTGAGCAAATATACTATTTTTACCCCGTAATTATAAAAAACCCCAAACTTTTTTATTGCTATTTCTCGTAAATTTACATCATCTTAATTTTTATCTATCATGAAACAATTTTTGACGATAGTTTTTCTTTTTGTGGGAATAATCGGGATAGGACAGGAGCAATTCAGCGAAGAAGATGTAAGGAAATTTCAAGAAGAACTCAATAAACAATATGCAAATCCGGAGAAAAGCCCGTTGCTTGAAGAAGATTTAAAAGAGTTTAAATCTCTTGATTTTTTTGAACCGAACTCTAAGTATTTTGTAAAGGCAAAGTTTGTGCGAACTCCGGACGAAAAACCATTTGAAATGCTTACTTCTACAGACCGAAAGCCTTTGTATGTAAAATACGGAGAAGCTTATTTTGAATTAGACGGAAAAGAATTAAAACTTGATATTTTTCAGAATATAGAAGCTTCACGAATACCTTTGTACAGAAATTCTTTGTTTCTCCCTTTTAATGACTTGACTAACGGAGTCACTACTTACGGAGGTGGCAGGTATATTGATTTAACCATTCCTAAAGAGGATGTAATATGTATTGATTTTAATAAAGCTTACAATCCGTATTGTGCCTATAATTATAAGTATTCTTGTCCGATTCCGCCTGAGCAGAATAACTTGGATGTAGAGATAAATGCAGGGGTAAAGCTTATAAGAAGTAAATAACCTTTTTATACTTTCTTTATGAAGATTGAGGAGTAAAAACTCTATTTTTGTGTGTTGCTATCTGTTTCTGAATGAGTAAAAAAATTGTCATAATTCCGACCTATAATGAAATTGAAAACATCGAAAACATCATTCGGACTGTTTTTTCTTTGAAGGGAGATTTTGACGTTTTAATTGTTGACGACAATTCCCCGGACGGAACTTATAACAAGGTTCAGGAACTTCAGAAAGAATTTCCCGAAAAATTATTTTTAGAAATCAGAGAGAAAAAATCAGGTTTAGGTAAGGCGTATGTCCACGGTTTTAAGTGGGCTTTAAGTAATCAATACGATTTTATTTTTGAGATGGATGCTGATTTTTCTCACAATCCGAATGATTTAGAACGATTATATACAGCTTGTGCAGAACAAAAAGCCGATGTGTCAATCGGTTCGAGATATATAACAGGAGTAAATGTGGTAAATTGGCCGCTTTCCAGAGTGCTTTTGTCTTATTTTGCCTCTGTTTATGTACGATGGATTACCGGAATGAAAATTCATGATACTACAGCCGGTTTTGTTTGTTATACACGAAAAGTTCTCGAAAGCATAAATCTTGATGATATAAAGTTTATTGGATATGCTTTCCAAATCGAAATGAAGTATAGAGCTTTTGCCAAAGGGTTTAATTTGTTGGAGATACCTATAATTTTTACTGACCGAACTCACGGACAATCCAAAATGAGCTCCGGAATCATCAAAGAAGCGGTTTTTGGAGTGATTTTATTGCGGATAAAAAAAATGTTCGGAAAGTTATAAGCAGCCCAAAATTATAACTTCATCTGTCTTTTATAAAAGTATAAATTACTATTTAGAGTTTTTTGCAAGAGCAAAAGCGAAATTTTTACACAAATCAAATCAAAATTATAATTAAAACAGGTTACGCTTGGAGAGAGTGCGAAAAAGTATTTAATAAATTATATATTTGCATCACAACTTAACTAATCTCGAAACAATGCACGACAGACATAAAACTCTCGGAGAGTTTATTATTGAAAAGCAAGAAGAGTTTAAATATTCTTCAGGAGAATTATCTCGTATTATTAATTCCATTCGTTTGGCTGCTAAAGTAGTTAATCACGAAGTGAATAAAGCAGGGCTGGTTGATATTATTGGGGCAGCCGGAACAGAAAACATTCAGGGAGAAGCTCAACAAAAACTGGATGTGTATGCCAACGAAGTATTTATTCAAACTATTATAAACCGCGAAATCGTGTGCGGAATTGCTTCAGAAGAGAATGATGATTTTATTTCGATTCATAGTAAAAACGGTAAACACGATAACAAATATATTTTATTGATAGACCCTTTAGACGGTTCGTCAAACATTGATGTAAATGTTTCTGTCGGAACGATTTTTTCGGTTTACAGAAGAGTAACTCCGGTAGGAACTCCTGTAACTTTAGAAGATTTTTTACAACCGGGAACAGCTCAAGTGGCAGCCGGATATATCATTTACGGAACCTCAACAATGCTCGTTTACACCACAGGTTACGGAGTAAATGGCTTTACACTGAATCCACCTATCGGAACATTTTATCTTTCGCATCCGAATATGAAATTTCCAAAAGAGGAAAAAATTTATTCGATTAACGAAGGGAATTATTTACAATTTCCTCAAGGAGTAAAAAATTATTTGAAATACTGTCAAGCAGAAGAAGGGAATCGTCCTTATACATCAAGATATATAGGTAGTTTAGTGGCTGATTTTCATAGAAATATGCTCAAAGGAGGGATTTATATTTACCCTTCGACAGCCAAAGCTCCAAAAGGAAAACTAAGACTGCTTTACGAATGTAATCCGTTGGCTTTCATAGCGGAACAAGCCGGAGGGAAAGCCTCTGACGGATTTAGCCGTATTATGGAAATTAAACCGACAGAATTGCACCAAAGAGTTTCTTTCTTTTGTGGAAATGCTTCAATGGTTGAAAAAGCAGAAGAGTTTATGAGAAACAGTTAAAGTACAGAAAACTCAAAGGGTTCATATAATTTTGGGCACTTTGAATGTTATATGTAATGACATCTAATTTCTTGGTCTATGAACATCGAATTACCGGATAAATTATATTACAGCATAGGTGAAGTGGCAGAAGCTTTTGGAGTTAATGCATCACTTATCCGTTTTTGGGATAAAGAATTTGATATTCTTAAACCTAAAAAAAATGCGAAAGGCAATCGTATGTTCACTCCCGAAGATATTAAGAACCTAAAATTAATTTACCATTTGGTAAAAGAAAGAGGTTTCACCCTTGAAGGAGCCAAGATACATTTGAAAGAAAACCAAAAAAAAGTACTGGACAAATTCGAGATTATATCTAAATTAAAAGCAATAAAAGCAGAGCTTTTAGCTTTAAAAAATGAATTGTAATTGTTACGTGGGTTAAGATTCTAAAACACAATAAACATTAATTTGTATTTGAACAATGACACTAATAAAATCTATCTCCGGAATCCGAGGAACAATCGGAGGAAAAACAGGGGACAATCTTACACCTGTTGATGCGGTTAAATTTGCATCTGCTTACGGAACTTGGCTTAAAAATCATCATAAAAAAGAAAACTTAACCGTTGTAATCGGTAGAGACGCTCGAATTTCCGGCCAGATGATTCACAATCTGGTAGTAAATACACTAATAGGCTTGGGAATCAATGTAATTGATTTGGGACTTTCGACCACACCAACGGTTGAAGTAGCCGTGCCTTTGGAAAAAGCAGACGGAGGAATTATCCTGACAGCTTCACACAACCCAAAACAATGGAATGCGCTCAAATTGCTGAATCAAAAAGGAGAATTTTTGAGCGGAGCAGACGGAGCTAAAATTTTGGAAATTGCCGAAAATGAGGCTTTTGATTTTGCTGATGTGGATAGTTTAGGTGAAGTTATTCCAAACGACAGCTATATGGATATTCACGTTGATGAAGTTTTGAATCTTCCTTTAGTGGATGTAGAGGCTGTCAGAGCAAAAAAATTTAAAGTAGTTGTGGACGGAGTAAATTCTTCGGGAGGAATTATCATTCCGAAACTTTTAAAAGAAATGGGAGTTGAAGTTGTAAAATTGTACTGTGACCCTAACGGACATTTTCCTCACAATCCTGAGCCCTTAAAAGAACATTTAACAGATATCTGCCAACTTGTAGTTCAAGAGCAAGCAGATTTCGGAATCGTGGTTGACCCGGATGTGGATAGATTGGCATTTATTTCTAATGACGGAGAAATGTTCGGAGAAGAATATACTCTGGTGGCTGTGGCCGATTATGTTTTGAGCAAAACTCCCGGAAATACGGTTTCTAATATGTCTTCATCAAGAGCTTTAAGAGATATTACCGAAAAACACGGAGGAAGTTATCAGGCAAGTGCAGTAGGAGAGGTGAATGTAGTAGAGCTTATGAAATCTACTAATGCCATTATCGGAGGTGAAGGAAACGGAGGAATCATTTATCCTGAACTTCATTACGGACGTGATGCTCTTG
>CAZVQI010000044.1:0-12951 GCA_964629155.1 uncultured Flavobacterium sp. | reverse complement strand
ATGTGTTTCATATTCATTCAAGAGGCTTTGAGATGAAGGAAGTTGTGGTTTATGACGTATTAGGAAGGGTGGTTTATTCTAATTTGTCAGAAGGAAATATTCACATACTTCCTTATCTCGGAGCAAATCAAGTACTTATTGTAAAAATAACTACGACAGATAATACAGTGCTGAGCAAGAAAGTACAAAATTAGTTGGATTCATGAAAAGTTGCTTTAAAACATTCGTTTTAAAGCAACTTTTTTTTTAGAAATATTTATGATGTGAATTTAAAAACGGAAATACTATGACATTTTTTGAGGCTCTATTCTTTTGATTAGGGGTTGGAAACTACAAGTTTAATAGTGATATTTGGAAAAAACTACCTCGAAAACGAAGTCTTTTCGTAAAAGATATAATTGAAAATCAAGTCGCAGTAGGAATGACCAAAGAACAGTTGATTCGATTTTTTGGAGAAGACAAAAATGAATATGTCGATGGAGTGTGGAGTTAGTTATGTTGTTTCTACAGACCGAGGAGGAAAAATAAAAGGTTCGCTGTATTTTTATTTTGATAAGGATAATATCGTAAGTAAAATTTCATATGCCGATTCCTAAAAGTTATTTTATTCCTGAGCTTTAAAGGTGAATTAAATCACTTTGAGAAAACATTATCCGAAATTAAAAACCCAGTGTAAACAAATTTTAGGTAGATTCTAACTATATTTGTTAAAAATAAACTTAACGGTTTAAAGAAGTTTTCTCAAATCAATATGAATAAATTCCAGATACTTTTTAACCATACTACATTTAAAAAATTCAGAAAAAATAAATTAGGTGTAGTTTGTCTGGTATTTATATTTATAATGATTGGCATATCTTCTTTGGCTTATATTATTGCTCCCGATAAAACAGAAAATGCTAACCAAGGAGATTTATCTATTAAATCAAAACCACCCGGGTTTGAGGTATTAATGTTAAAAGTTCCGATACAAAATGCTCCTGATTTTCGTTTTTCGGAATATTTTTTTGGGCAGAAAGACCGATATTATAAGTATCCTATTCAGAGTTATACAATTTCAGACGATAAAATTATTTATATTCCATATAATGATGATTTTGATATAAAAATAGAAAAAGAAGTTACGCTTTTAGATTTTCCGAACGAAAAGGATATTAAAGAAGTAGCGAATAAATATATCCGTAATCAACAGTTCTATTTAGGAACGGATAAATCAGGGCGAGATTACTTGAGCAGAATGATTGTCGGTTCCAGGATTTCTCTTTCTATTGGTTTTGTTGCTGTGTTTATTTCCCTTGTTGTAGGATTGTTTTTCGGAAGTATAGGAGGATATTTCGGAGGAAAAACAGATGCTTTTGTGATGTGGCTTATTAATATAGTATGGTCTATCCCGACTTTACTTTTAGTAATAGCCATAACACTTACGCTCGGAAAAGGATTTTGGCAAGTATTTATAGCCGTCGGACTTACAATGTGGGTGGAAGTAGCACGAGTGGTTAGAGGGCAAATTATAAGCATAAAGCAATCGCAATATATTACAGCAGCAAAGGCTCTTGGATATTCCCATTCCAGGATTTTAATAAAACACATTTTACCTTCAGTAATTGCTCCTATAATTGTGATTTCTGCGGCAAACTTTGCGTCTGCTATTTTGGTTGAAAGCGGACTTTCGTTTCTTGGTTTGGGAGCTCAACCTCCGACTCCGAGCTGGGGAGGAATGATTAAAGACAGTTATAGCGATATTATTTTAGGAAAACCCTATTTAGCATTTATTCCCGGAATTGCTATTTTATTACTAACTTTGAGTTTTATGATGGTTGGTAATGCACTTCGTGACGCTCTTGATGTGAGAAAATAAAGGTAAATGAAGATTAAAAAAACATACAAATTTGCTATTCGTTCTTCGTTATATATAGCGATATTTTCTACACTTTTTGTAAGCGGACTTTTATATGCCTTTTTCGATTTTTCGTGGGTGTTTGCTGTTTTTGTTTTTTTAGGAATAGGTGTTTTTTCTTTTTTCGTTTTGCAGTATAGAGTAGAGCGATTCATTTACAGACGCATCAAAAAAATTTATGATGATGTGTCGATTTTAGACTCTACCTCGTTTCGAAAGCAACCTATTACAACCGATATGGCTACACTTACTGAACAAGTAAAAAAATTTGCCATGAACAAAAAACTCGAAATCGAAACTTTAAAATTGCAGGAAGAATATCGAAGAGATTATATAGGAAACGTTTCTCACGAACTTAAAACCCCTCTTTTTACGGTTCAAGGATATTTGTCTATACTTTTAGAGGGTGGGATAAAAGATAAGTCTATTCGGAAAAAATATCTTGAAAGAGCAGAGAAAGGGGTGGAGCGGCTTATTTATATTGTTCGAGATTTGGATATGATAACTAAACTCGAAACGGGAAGTTTAAATTTGAACTATTCTGTTTTCAATATTGTGGAAGTAGTTCAAAATGTTTTTGATTTGCTTGAAATGAATGCATCTAAAAAAAATATTATTCTGATGTTTGATATGAAATATGTGAACCCGATTTTTGTAAAGGCAGATAAGGATAAAATACAACAGGTGCTCACTAATCTTATTACAAATTCTATTAAATACGGAAGAGAAGACGGAACAACAGAAGTCAGTATTGAAGAACTTACAAAAAAGAAAATTATTGTCAGAGTGGTTGATAATGGAGAAGGAATAGAAAAACACCATATTCCGAGACTTTTTGAAAGATTTTATAGAGTGGATAAAAGCGGCTCGAGAAAAGAAGGAGGTTCGGGACTTGGATTAGCTATCGTAAAACATATCATTGAAGCCCATGACGAAAAAATATTTGTAAAAAGCGAAGTGGGAAAAGGGTCAGAGTTTTCATTTACTCTTGAAAAAACAAAAACATTAAATTAAATAAAATTAAAATGAAGATGTTAAAAGTAGGAGATAAGGCTCCTGAAAACTTAGGAACAGATCAGAGCGGAAAACAACACAAGCTTTCAGACTACAAAGGGAAAAAATTAGTGATTTTCTTTTATCCGAAAGCCAGTACACCGGGTTGTACAACAGAAGCATGTGATTTAAGGGATAATTATCATCGCTTTTTGTCTTTGGGATATGAAGTTTTAGGGGTTAGTGCTGATAATGTAAAAAGACAGACTACTTTTAAAGAAAAAAACAACTTACCCTATCCGCTAATTGCAGATACGGACAGAGAAGTAATTGAAGCTTTTGGAGTGTGGGGAGAGAAAAAGTTTATGGGAAGAACTTTTGATGGGATTCATAGAACTACTTTTATAATTAATGAAAAGGGAATTATTGAAAAAGTAATTACTAAAGTTAACACCAAAGCACATACAGAGCAAATCTTGAAATAGGACTTAACTTAAATAAAATCGAATTCTAACTCATATCCTTCGAATTCTAAAGAAGAAAATTTCTTACCCGTGGTTTTTTTATTTTTGTTTAAGATTTTTTAATAAAAATGAAAGTATTTTGGTGGCTTCTATTCGATTGATTTTGAAAGAGAACCCTAAAAAGCCTTTCGAAAATATACTAATTAAATAAGGATAAGATTAATAATTTTTTATCAATACAAAGAAAAAAATTAAACGGTTTCTTGGTAAATGATTTTTTTTTTAGTTATTTTTGAACGCTAAATCTTGAATTAAAATTTCAAGAAAGCTATAAAGGATTGATTACTAAATACTTATTTGTGGTGTTTTAGGAGTGTATAAAAAATTATTCCGTTGTATTTTGACCAATTAAAACTATAGAAATATGATTAGATGTTTTACTTTTTGTTTTATGTTGTTGCTGGGGGGGCTCTCCTTCGCGCAGGACTTTGAGGTTCAGATAGACATATCTCCCGTGACCTGTTCGTCGGAAGGTGCTTTTACTTTCTCAGCTACAGATTCGGAAGGAGATCCTATTCCGGAAGCTAATATGGAATACTATATTTATGATTTGCCGGATGAAAATCTTGTTGCAATTTTAACAGGCGAAAGCTCCTACTCAGCACTTGCTGTAGGTGAATACAAAGTTGTGGCTATACATGATGGTGATTTTGTTAATGCCATAACTTATGAACCTCTTGAGGTTGAGGATGCTTGTTTCTTTAATCTTATGACTACTGCAACTCATATATGTGGAACAGATATTTACGGGTCGTTTACTTTTTTTGCTACCTATCCGGACGGAAATCTTGTTCCTGTAACCAGTATGAGTTATGAAATTTATAAATTACCGGAAGAGACTCTTGTTGCAACTTTAGTTGGTGGAACAAACTCTTATTCATCTCTTGAAGCAGGAGAGTATAAAGTAGTAGCAGTATTAGATGGAGATGTTGCAACTACTACAGTTTTTGAACCATTAGAGATTAAGGAGTTATGTTTCGACGTTTATACAAATGTAACTCCTGCGGAATGTCCTGATAGTGGTGTATTTACTTTTTTTACTGTTGACCATTTAGGTAATCCAATTGCTGATACTAATATGGAGTATCACATCTATAAATTACCCGGAGAAACTCTTGTAGCATCACTTGTCGGGGGAATAAATACTTATACCACACTTGCAGCAGGCGAATACAAAGTAGTAGCGATAAAAAATGGAGATGCTGCAAATCCTATGGTTTATGAACCGATAGTAGTGGAAGATCAATATACTCTGATTGATATTAATGCTACTTATACAGTTAAATGTGGTAATGATACAGAGATAACAGTTAATTTGATTGATGGGTCTGCAACGGAAGGTATAATGTATCATCTTTATGAAGTTAATTTATTAGGTGATCCTATACCGGGAGGTTTTACAGCACCACCTCAATCAAGTAATATCTTTGATAATTTACCTGCTTTTACACCGGGAGTTGCCGGAGTAAAAAGATATACGGTGGTGGCAACAGATAGTTGTGGACAGTCAGATGCATTTACTGTAAATGTGCAGTATAACCCTTTAGCACCTGTAGATTTTCTTGATCAAGCAATAGGACTGGATGGTTCCGATTGTACTGACGGAGGGTCTGTGATTATTCAAAATGCATTGAGTGTACCGGTTGCTGCATATCCTATTACTATAACATATACTATTTACCCTCCTGCATCTTCAGGAGATGAAACACTTGTATATACTCACACTATTGATGCCGGACCTCCTCAAATTGTTGTAACTCCTTCAGGTCCGGTACCATATTATCCAGGAGAAATATATTATTACAGTATTCAAGTAACGAACGCCTGTGGAGATCTTTGGGATTTTGCATTAGAGAATCAGCCGGTGGTTTTAGATTTGAATGCTTGGTGGGGTTTTACACCGGATCAGTGTTATGGATTTGATATTTTTATAGAAAAATTTGTGGCAGGAGTAACTCTTAATTTTATTGACTATCCTGACGGGTTTGATCCGTATCCTCCGGGAGGTTTTGATCCTTATGAAATGAATGAAAATCACCCTGATTTCACTCTTGATCCATTTACTTTTACTACTATAGATCCTATGACAGGGGTAGTTAGGGTTACTTATGCAGCAGCTCCTCTTAAATCACCGGATGAAGATGTCCCTAATTCTTATATAGCTGGAGATTATCATGTTGAAGTCGTGAATGAATGTGAGGGACAAATTATATCTACTTTTGATCTTTTCTTTTCAATCCCTGAACAGATTCCTCCTCCTCAAATGCAAACGAATGCATTGCCTCCTTCTTTACCGGATTGTGACGCAATGGGTTCAATTATAATAGCTCACCAAATTAATTTAGTTGAAAACTTAGGAGATTTAGGTCATGTATTTATGACATTCTTAGGTCCGGATGGTCCTCCTCCTACTGATTGGTGGGAAGATATTGAAGAAGAAGATTGGGAGGATATTTCTTTAAGTGTACAAGATATTTCATCTCCTCTTGTACCTAATAATTTTACAATGCTGCAACATGCATTTGTAGTACAACCTGGAGAGTATGGTTGGTATGGTGTTCATGTAATAGATGCCTGTGGTAATGAGTTTTATGTTGCAGAAAAACTAGACCCATATGTAGATCCGACCAATGCGTATTTTGTACGACAATCTCCAAATAGCTGTACGGAAGGTGGCGGTTCTGTTGATTTTGTTTCTATGTTATACGAACATGAAGGAGGACAAATAGGTCAAGCTTGGTTATTACAAGCCCCACAAGAATTTAAGGATTTATGGGGATTCACAGATGCTGATTTTCCAATAAATCTTATGGAAGATTTGGATGAAAATCCGGACGGGTTAAACTTTGTAACAGTTCTCCCAATACCTAATCCTGGAGGAGATCCTAATCCACTTATGCAGTGGCATTTGGTTATGACAAACTTGCCTCCTGGAGATTATCAGTTTGAATTGTGGACAGTGTGTACTCCGGGGGTATATGATGTAACTATATTAGATAATGACATAAGAAAAACAGAATTTGAACTTTTCCCTCAATGTGGATCTTTCTGTTTCTGGTTTGATCATTATAATGACCCAGCTCCACCGTCAGATATTGTGCTTTATTGGGAGTTTTTAGATACTTTCTCTTTGGAAAGATATAATACAGTTACGGGTGAGTGGGATACAGTAATTCCTTTCCCTGAACCATATCAAACTCCTTCACTTCTTGTGGTTGATGAGGAAAATTGTAGTCCTTTATTTGATAAACAAGGATATTATAGAATTGTGAAGAGATATTACATATATCAGGATGCTAATGCGGGGCTCCCTGTAGAATGTTATGAGGTAATTTATGAATTTGAATACTTCGTAGAACCAAGAATTAATGGTTTAGAGAATATTGCATGTACAGACGGAGGAAGTGACATTATTATAGATGCAGTAGGTGTGGGAACTTTAGTGTATGAAATACTGCAGGGAGATACTGTTCTCTATGGTCCTCAAGAGAGTAATGTCTTTTCTGGAATCAATCTGCCACCGGGAGTTTATACTGTTAGAGTAGAAGGTTGTGGTATAAAAAGAACAGCCAGTTTCACTGTTACTCCTCCAGTTGTAATGGAAGTAGTAGGTAACAATTTATGTGAAGGACAAGTAGGTAGTTTATCCGTACAAGATTTTACTTTCCTTACTTATGAATGGTATCATATAGTTGACGGAGAAGAAGTATTTGTAGGCTTAGGACATGAATTAATATTTGATCCTTTTACAGCTGCTCAGCATGGAGGAGATTATATAGTTAAAGTTACTTATGTAGACAACCCGGATTCTTGTGCTAACCAAGAAATTCCTTTTACAATACCTGTAGAATTACCGAACGCGGGAATTGGACAAGATGGAATTTATTGTCATCAAAATCAGAATATAGATTTATTTACTTTATTATCTGATTATGACGAAGGTGGAACTTGGCAAGAAGTTGATACTACAGGTGCTTTACAAGGAAGTAATTTTGTTACACAAGATGTTCCTGTAGGAACTTATACCTTTAAGTACGTTATTGAAACAGAATGTGCCGGAGATGCAGAGGCTACCGTTACAGTTACTTTAGAAGAATTGCCTAGCACTCCTCAGGTGGTAGCTTTTGATCCTGAGTGCGCAGGAGGTAGTTTGACTTTATTGGTAGAAAATCCGATAGCTCAATACACTTATACATGGACACTTCCTAATGGAAATACCTATGTAGGAGATACTGTACCATTAACAGATCTTACAGAGCAAGACGGAGGAACTTATTCAGTAATTGCATCTTTAGGAGATTGTGTTTCTGAGCCGACTTCTGTTAATGTAGTAGTAAAACCATTACCGGATTTTAATATAGCCGGTAATACGGTTATCTGCCTTGGTCAATACACCACATTGTCTGTTGCAGGTGTTAACTTCCAAAATTCGGAGGCTACTTTTGCTTGGCAATTCCCTGATGGAACTACCTCTACAGATGCATCAGTGAATGTTAATCAAATTGGAGATTATTCTGTAACAGTAACTTTTAATGGTTGTGAAGACACTCGTATGGTTACAGTAACTGAGAAAACAGATTTGCCGGTTGCTCAGTTAGATAAAGGATGTATAAATGACCAGTTTACTTTGTGGGTAGTTAATGCTGGAGAGTTTGCTAATGCGACATTTGAGTGGACAGGACCGGGAGGTTTTGCAGAACTAGGTAGTATGATAGCTGTTACCGAAGTAGGACTTTATCAGTTGACTATAACTGATACAGATGGTTGTGTAGTTCTTGCAGAAATAGATGTACCATCAACATATTGTTTTATTCCTAAAGGAATTTCTCCTAACGATGATACATTAAATGATAGCTTTGACTTATCAAATTTAAATGTAAGTGAGCTACAGATTTTCAATCGTTACGGAAGAACGGTTTATGAAGCTAAAAATGGATATACTAATCAGTGGCATGGACAAACCAATGATAATAAAATGTTACCATCAGCTACTTACTATTATGTGGTAACTTTTGTAGATGGAAGTAAAAAGACTGGTTGGGTATATTTGAACAGAGGGGAATAAACAAGGTTAATTTATATTTATCTAAAAACCAACCAAACCGAAAGGTTTGGTTGGTTTTTTTATTTTCAAAATTTCAAACTTCATCCCATTAGCTTGAAGTTCTTGAGTTTTTTTGTATATATTTGCAATTAATTATATGTTAAAATTAATATAATTAAGTTGTGTCTAAAATAATATAAAACCGATAGGAGGACTATTTATATAAAATAAAAGCTATGGGTTTAAAAACAACAAGAGTATGAATAGATATTTTATTTTCTTATTGTTTTTGACCGTATTTTCTTACGGACAAGACTTTACTGTTGATATACAAGTAACTCATGCAACATGCCCTAGTAATGGAGCTTTTACTTTTTCTGCCCTAGATTCTGGAGGAAATCCGATTTCGGATAATAATATAGAATATCATATTTATAAATTACCTGATGTAACAAACCCAATAACACCACCTCAAGGAGCGAGTAATCCTTATTTTATGCTTTCTTCCGGTGAATATAGAGTCGTAGCAATTTATAATGGAGATACTTCGAATGCACAGGTTTATGAACCGATAGTAGTTGAAGATCATTATGCAGAAATAGAGATTAATGCTGAATATAAGGTGCAATGTGGTAATGATGCTGAAATTACAGTGAATGTATTATCAGGGAATGTAGTATTTTATGAATTACTTTATGAGGTTGTTCCTTATACTGATATTCCTATACCTGGCAGTTATAGTGCTCCTCCACAGACAAGTAATGTGTTTAGTAACCTTCCTGCTTTTGGAAGTGAACCTTATGACCAACCCGGAGTTCGAAGTTATGTAGTAGTAGCTTCAGACAGTTGTGGTGAGTCTAGGTCATTTACCGTAAACATAATATATAATCCGTTGTCTTCGATAGGATTTATAGATAATTTTGTAAAGCTTGTTGGTGATGATTGCACAGAAGAAGTCTTTGTATCTATTGAAGATACAATACTTTTTCCTATTGATTATCCAAACAGTTCTTTTCCCCTTACTATAACTTATATAATTTATCCCCCAGCCAGTTCCGGAGACGAACCTATTATTTATACAGAAATAGTTGAAGGACCACCAGAAGGGGAGCAGGGAGAAATAGAAGGGGGGGCTGCTGATGGAGAGGTGTCGGGCACTGTACACCCTAATGGTCCGGTACCGTATTATCCGGGAGAAATTTATTATTATGATTTGATAATTACTAATGCTTGTGGTACATCTTATTCCATTCATCAACCGATAGATGTGACTATGAAAGCTTGGTGGAATTATACCAATACAGAATGTTATGGGATTGATATTTTCGTGGAGAATTTTGTAGGAGATATTAAAGTTAATTTTATTGACTATCCGGAGGGATTTAATCCGAATGTATTGAATGAAAATCATTCAGTTTTTTCTTCAGATACTTTTACAACTTATGCAGAGGGTATAGCGAAGATAACTTATGCTGCTGCAAACCTTAAGTGGGAAACAGACCCAGTGACGGGTGAACCACTTCCGGGACAATTTTTAGCAGGAGATTATTATGTTCAAATAATTAATGAATGTGAGGGAGAAGTACTTTCAACTTTTGATCTTGGTTTTGTAATTCTTGAAGAAGTAACTCTTTTTGAAGGAAAGATGAACTTGTTTGGACTACCTCCTATATTACCTGATTGTGAAGAACGAGGAAGAGCTCTCTTATTACCTCATATAGTTAATTTGTCTGAAGTATATATGGTCAAGCTATCAGAAGCTCCTCCTTCTTTTATTGTTGAAAATCAGATAGTACCTCCTCCGGAATCAGTATATCAGGATTATTTGTCTTATTGGGAAGGGATTGATTTAGCAGAGTGGGAAGATATTTCAGAAGGAATTAAAAATTTTTCTTCACCCCTTATCCCAAATGATTTAAGGATGTTACAATATGACTTTTTTGGAGGTCCGGGTTGGTATGGGTTTAAGATTATTGACATTTGTGGAAATGTGTTTTATATAGCGAAATCAATGGTCGTTTTTCCAAGTGAAGTAGGTCTTATGCTGGGGCAGTCACCGAACAGTTGCACGGAATGGTCGGGTTCTTTGGGTTTAGAAGTGGGAGCTTTTGAACATGATGGAGGAGTAATAGCTGAAGCTTGGTTGATAGACGCCCCTCAAGAATTTAAGGATTTTTATAATTTTACGGATGCTGATTTTCCGATAAACTTAGTTGAAGATTTTGTATTTACTGTTGAAATAGCTAACCCTGACGGGGAGCCCAATCCATTAATTAAATGGTATTTGGTTATGGATAATTTGCCCCCGGGAGAATATGAAATAGATATACTTGCAAATTGTAGGTGGTATAACGAAAAAATCTCTGTTTTAGATTATCAACAAACAACGGATTTTGAATTATATCCACAGTGTGGTTCGTTTTGTTTTAAGTTTAATCATACAGCTCCTCCCAGTTTTTGGTTTTATATGGATGCTTTTTCATTAGAATGGTACAATCCAAATACAGCGGAATGGGAAGCTGTTATACCTTTTCCTGACCCATATACTCCTACTATACCAATTGCTGTAGATTCTTTTATGCCTAACGATATAATAAAATGTAGTTCGTTGTTCAATAAACCCGGAGAATACAGATTACTGAAAAGATATTATCATTACGAAAAAAATAGTCAAAAGCCTCAAGAATGTATTGAAGTAATTCATGAGTTTGAATATAGTACAACTCCTATCATAAATGGAGTAAAAAATATTGCTTGTGCAGATGGAGGAAGTATGCTTTTTATAGATGCGGAAGGTTCAGGAGAACTTTCATATTATATATGGAAAGGAACTCCGGAGGCTGGGGGTATATTACTGTATGGACCTCAACAAAGCAATATTTTTACTGACATTAATCTTGCTCCCGGCACGTATGAAATCCAAGTGGAAGGGTGTGGAAATGCGGTAGTAAGTAGTGTTTTTATTTCAGAACCTGAATCTATTACAGTAAAAGGGAATAATCTTTGCGAAGGACATATAGCTACATTAACTGTCCAAAACTTTTCATTTCTTTCATACGAATGGTATCATGTTGTTGATGGAGAAGAAGTATTTGTAGGTACGGGACATCAACTTGTTTTTGATCCTTTTGACGAAAATTTACATGGAGGAGATTATATAGTAAAAATTACTTTTATAGAAGATTCTGATGTTGCTTGCTCACAATGGGAATTAAGTTATACGTTAATAAAAGAACTCCCTGATTTTAGTATTGAAGGCAATACGATGATTTGTGAAGATCAATATACAACGTTATCTGTTAAAGGAAATAATTTTCAAAACTCAGAAGCTACTTTTTTTTGGGAATATCCCAATGGAGAAACCTCCATGGATTCATCGGTAGAAGTAAATCAGGTAGGGGAATATTCGGTTACAATAACTCTGGATGGTTGTGGGCAAACTCAATGGATAACGGTTACCGAAAAAACAGACATATCAGTAGTAATGCTAGATAAAGGTTGTATTGATAGTCAGTATGTTTTATGGGTGGTAAATTCAAATGATTTTCCTGACGCTGATTTTGAATGGACAGGACCTTCAGGTTTTTTAGAGTTTGGCAGCATCGTTAATATTTCTGAAGCAGGGGATTATCAGGTCAGCATAACAGATTCAGAAGGGTGTGTAATTTTCGGAGAAATATATGTTTCTTCTACTCATTGTTTGATTCCAAAGGGCATATCACCCAATAATGACGATCTTAATGATAGTTTTGATTTGTCAAATCTGAATGTACAAGAATTGCAAATTTTTAATCGTTACGGAAGAACAGTGTATGAAGCAAAAAATGGATATACTAACCAGTGGAAGGGTCAAACAAATGACAATAAATTATTACCTTCTGCTACTTATTATTATATAGTAACTTTTTTGGATGGAAGCAAAAAAACAGGTTGGGTGTACTTAAACAGAGAATAGTAATTAAATTTTATCATAATTTCATTTGTTTTTTTGTTAAATGAACTTCTAAACCTCTCTTTTTGTAAGTACAAAAAGGAAGGTTCTTTTTTTAGGAAATGATTTAGATATATGGGATGGTTTTGAGTAAATTATTTTTTGTAAATTCCGCCTAAATTAATTTGATTTATTTTGAATGAATGTAGCTTAAATAGTTTTTTTTTAGTTTTATTTAGTGATTTTGTTGAGGGAGTGGTATAGTAATTAAATAATTTTATGGTTTTGTTTCGGTAAAAGTAAATGTTAATAGCCTTCTAATTATTGCAAATTATTTGAAATACAACAAAGTATAAAAGTTAAACTTTGGTTAAAAATGGTTATCTATGTGCTAAATTTTTTACAAAAAACATTACCTTTGATAGTTCATATAACAAAATTTATAGTAATAAATTATTATATATTTTGTTTGTAACAACAACTCTTTTATTAACCTAAATTAACTTAATTATGAGGAAATCTATCTTTAATGATTCGGTCCCAAAGGGTCGAAAAAAAACAA
>CAZVQI010000043.1:3097-12990 GCA_964629155.1 uncultured Flavobacterium sp. | reverse complement strand
TAAAACCTTAACTGTCTTTATTTTAGATGGTTAAGGTTTTTTACTTTTTATCTGTATTTGTACTCAATCTGCTTTTTAAATCAACATGGGTTCTAGTGAAAATGTGAATTATATTCATACTGAAAAACAATTATTTAGATTTTGACTTAAAGATTTTGGATGTTAATATGTTTGTAAATAAAATACGAAAACAAGACTTTACTCCGTTAGCTATAAAACGTAACTTTGAGAGTTAAATGTATTGAAAACACAATAAATTCAGCTAATATGAATATGAAAAAAATTAAGGTAGCACTTCTGATGACCTTCATTGGTTTTGCTTCCTTGCAGGCACAACAATCTACAATTTACACAAGTGAAACTTCAGATTTCAATAAAGCTGTAATGTTGTATAAAGAGAAGAATTATCAAGCTTCTCAGATATTGTTTGAAAAAGTAAAGAACAATACCAATAATGCTGAAATTCAGTCAGACTGTACGTATTATATAGCCAATTGTGCCATTCGTTTAGAACAGCTTGGAGCAGATTCTTTAATGGAGAAGTTCGTTGAAGACCATCCGACAAGTACTAAGCAGAATAATGCTTTTTTTGAAGTAGGAGAGTATTATTTTGAGCAAGGTTCTTATGCCGAATCATTGGCTTGGTTTGAAAGAGTTAATGAAGAGATTCTTTCTGCTGAAGATTTAGAAAAGTACAACTTTCAGAAAGGATACACTTTTTTTCAGGCAAAAGACAAAAAGCAAGCAGAAAAGTATTTTACACGCGTTTTAAATTCTCCGACTTTTGGCTCTCAGGCTAAATATTATTTAGGATATTTGGCTTATGAAGGCGATGATTATAAAGAAGCTAATAAGTATTTTGATGAAGTTTCACAACAAGAAGAGTACAAAGACAAACTGTCGTACTTTCAGGCAGATATGAATTTTAAACTCGGCAATTTTGAGAAAGCAATAGAGGAAGGGAAAGCCCAGCTTACAAAGTCTAATGCAGCCGAAAAGTCTGAAATCAATAAAATTATCGGAGAAAGTTATTTTAATTTGGGACAATATGAAGAAGCTATTCCGTACTTAACTCAGTATAAAGGAAAAGATGGCAAATGGAGCAATACAGATTTTTACCAGTTGGGATATGCTTATTACAAAAAAGGTGATTACGAAAATGCCATTTCGCAGTTCAACAAAATCGTAGACGGAAAAGATTATGTTGCACAAAATGCATATTATCATTTAGGTGAAAGTTACCTGAAAGCCGATAAAAAGCAGCAAGCTCTTAATGCTTTTAAGAACGCTTCAGAAATGGAGTTTGATATAAAAATTCAGGAAGATGCACATTTGAACTATGCTAAGTTGAGTTATGAAATAGGGAATAATTATCAAAGCATTCCGAGTGTATTGGCAGGGTTTATGGAAAAATATCCGAATAATCCGAACAATCAAGAAATCCAGAATCTGCTTATCAGTTCTTATATTACCTCTAAAAATTACAAAGAAGCATTGGTTTTGTTAGAGAAAAATAAAAACTATTCTAATAGAGACGCTTATCAAAAAGTAACTTTTTATAGAGGTTTGGAACTTTATGCAGACGGGAATTATCAGGAAGCTTTGAGTTTTTTCAAGAAATCAATAGCAGAGCCCAGAGATGCTAAGTTTGTAGCTCGTGCTGTGTTTTGGAAAGCCGAAACAGAATATATAACCAATAATTTTAAAGACGCATTGTTGAGCTTCAAACAATTCGAATCAGACCCGAATGCTCAAGAAACTCCTGAGTATAAAAATTTAGATTATAATTTAGGTTATGCTTATTTCAAGCTGAAAGATTATACTAAAGCAGCAGAGCATTACCAAAAGTATATTGATTCTAAAAGTGGAGAGAATGTACGTTTGAGTGATGCTTATTTGAGGTTGGCAGATAGTTATTTCGTATCAGGAAAGTATTGGCCTGCAATGGAAAACTACAATAAAGCTATTGAGATGAAAGGAGCAGATGCAGATTATGCTGCTTATCAAAAAGCTATTAGCTATGGGTTTGTAGATAGACTGGAAAGAAAAATTGAAGATTTAGTTGCTTTTATTGCAAAATTCCCGAAATCACAATATCACGATGATGCGATGTTTGAACTGGGGAACTCCTACACCAACTCCAATAAACTAAATGACGCAATTGCTATTTATGACAGATTGATAAAAGATTATCCGACCAGTAGCTATGTTCCGAAAGCGATTTTAAGACAAGGGCTTATTCATTACAATGCCACTAAAGACGATTTAGCTTTGGTTAAATTCAAAAAAGTAGCTGCTGATTTTCCAAACTCACCGGAAGCTATTGAAGCGGTAAATATCGCAAAGAATATTTATGTAGATGCCGGAAAAGTGGATGAATATGCAGCTTGGGTTAAGACATTGAGCTATATTGAAGTATCTGATGCTGAGTTAGATAATGCTACTTTTGATTCGGCTGAAAAGCAATATTTGCAGAACAACACCAAAGGAGCTATTGCAGGTTTTACGAGTTATTTGAGCAAATTCCCAAAAGGAATTCATTCGCTTAAAGCGGAATTTTATTTGGCTGAAATGTATTTTGCCGAAAATCTTCCGAATATGGCACAGCCGAATTATGAAAAAGTAGTGGAACGCTCTCGAAATGAATTTACTGAGCAAGCTTTAGTTCGTTTGTGTGCCATTCATCTGAAAAAAGAGGACTTCGCTGCAGCAATCCCGGTTTTGAAACGATTAGAAAATGAAGCAGAATTTCCTCAGAATGTAACTTATGCTCAGGCAAACTTGATGCGTTCGTACTATAATACGGAAGATTTTGCCAATACAGTTATTTATGCAGAGAAAGTTTTGGCAAATGAAAAAACAGACAATAAAGTTAAGAGTGATGCTCAAATTATGATTGCTCGTTCGGCAATGAAAACAGGAAATGAGGCAAAAGCTAAAACAGCTTATAAAGATTTGGAAGCAATTGCTCAAGGTGAACTAAAAGCAGAGGCTCTATATTATGATGCATATTTTAAAAACAAAGAAGGAAAATTTGAAGAATCGAATAAAGTGATTCAAAACTTGTCAAAAGACTATTCGGGTTATCGTTACTTTGCGGTTAAAGGATTGATAGTTATGGCAAAGAATTTTTATGCTATGGACGATAGTTTCCAAGCTACTTATATCTTAGAAAGCGTGATTAAAAACTTCACTGAATTTGAAGATGTAATTATCGAAGCCAAATCAGAACTTGATAAAATAAAAACAGAAGAAGCTAAGCGAAACTCGTCTATTGAAAATTAATTGCCAATCACGATTCAACAAATAAACAATTCAACAAACAAGCGATGAATAAAATACATATAACAATAATTTTTGGAATTTTATCTTTAGGAGCAATGGCTCAAAAGAGTGATTCTTCAATCGGTTCAGAAGTAGTAAATGTAATCGGAACTTATACACCAACTATTTCTGATGCTTTTAAAGTTAAAGAAACTCCGTCTTTTGATGACGAAACTGTAACCAAAAGAGAAGAAATTAACTATTCTATTTCGTCTTTTCCGGTAGCTTCAACTTTCACTCCTGCCAAAGGAAGTGCAGAAATGGTGGAGAAATCCGAAAAAGAAAAGTACTTCAGCAATTATGCTTCTTTGGGATTCGGAAATTACGGAACAATTCTAGGGGAGTTATTTGTAACACATAATCTTAGTAGTAATCAATATATAGGCGGAATGCTAAAACATCATTCTTCACAAGGTGGAATTAAAGATGTGGTGTTAGACGACTTTTTTTATGATACATCAATTGATTTGACTTATGCTACTTTCGAAGAAAAATACGGGTGGAATGTAGATTTAGGATATAGAAATCAAATTTATAATTGGTACGGATTGCCTGTTGATTACGTTGCTTTTGATGAAGAAAGCCTAAAATTCATCGATGAAAAGCAATCATACAATTCATTCTATTTAGGAGGAAAATTCAAATTGAATGAAAGTATTTTTAAGGGTGCGGAAGTTTATTACAAAAGATTTTGGGATGCATATGATAGTGGAGAAAACCGCTTTTGGTTAAAACCGAGTTTTGATGTTGATATTGCAGCTACAAGAGTTCGCGTTGATGTAATTGCTGATTACGTTGGTACGAACTATTCGGGTGATGCACATACAAGTGATAGCAAGTATTCATATTTTAATTTTGGGGTACAACCGAGCTTTATTTATCAACAAGATGATTTATCGGTTAGGGTAGGAGCAGGACTTTTCTTGGCTTCAGGAAAAGCTAATGATGAATCAGAAAGCAAGTTTTTTGTTTATCCGCAAATTCAGGCTTCTTACAAGGTTGTGGGAGATTTGATGATAGCTTATGCAGGAGCAGAGGGAACCTTACAACAGAACTCATATGCTGACTTGGTTAATGAAAATCCGTTTATTGCACCTCATCAAGCTATCACTCCGACAGACAGACAATACGAAATATATGTAGGGTTAAAAGGAAAATTAGCCTCTAATATGGCTTATAACGTAAGAGGTTCATATATGAGTGAAAAAAGCAAAGTACTATATGGAACTCAATTTATTGATATTCTTACGGATGCTGAAGGTTATGTGTTCGGAAACTCAATCTCAGTTTTGTATGATGATGTAAAAACTTTCGGACTATTTGGAGAACTTAAAGCAGATATTAAAAAAGATGTTTCGGTTTTTGTAAACGGAACTTTTAACGGATATTCAACCGATTTACCGGAAGCTTGGTATTTACCCAATGTTAGATTTAATGCAGGAACAGATATAGCGATTACAGATAAACTTATCGTGAATGCAAATATTTTTTATGTAGGCAATCGTAAAGCCCAATTTTATAACGAAAATTCAACCGATGAACCTATATTGAAAACAGAAACTCTTGACGGATATTTCGATGTCAACTTGGGCGGAAACTATAAGTTTAATGAGCGTTTGAGTTTCTTTTTAAAGCTGAATAACTTGGCAAATCAGAAATATGAGAAATGGCTGAACTTCCCTGTACAAGGTTTCCAAGTACTCGGAGGAGCAAGTTATAAGTTTGATTTTTAAGAGTGACAGATTTCAGGTTTCAAGCAGGATTCGATAGATTTTAATATGAATTTATCGAATCCTGTTTTTTTCGAATACCCTTCTGGAGTTAAACCAATAAATAATAAGGCTTACACTGACAAGAGTTGCAGTTATTAGATACATTGTCGAAAAACTGTAATGATCTCCAAGATAAGCTCCAACCAACATTCCAATTCCGATACCTAAGTCAAAACCTGTAAGGTAGGTAGAATTGGCAGTACCTCTTTTAGAACTTGGAGCCATATTGATATAAATGGTCTGTAAAGCAGGGAAAAGAGTTCCATAACCTAAACCGACCAAAAATGCAGACAAGCAAAAAGCCAAAACTGAGTGAAATAAAGCAAAACAAACAAATCCTCCGATAATTACCAAAAGTGCTATAGCCATTACTCGATGGATATAGCCTTTATCAACGAAACGCCCGGATACTACTCTTGACAAAATCAACCCGCAAGCCAAAAACAGAAAGAAAATCCCCGGATTTGAAACTCCCGTTTCTTTTCCGTAAAGAGCAGCAAAAGCCACTAATGTTCCCCAACCGAATGTGATGAATAATTGGTTAAAAAATATTGGAATTCCTTTCAATAGCATAAATCGGTCTAAGGACATCGGAGGAATTTGATCTAATTTTTCTCGTATCGGCACTTTAATAGACCAAACTGCAATGATAGATAAAAGCCCCATTATTAAGGCAGCACTGACCAAAGCATAAAAGCCTTTTTCTTCATAAATATTTACAGCCAAAAAAGGAGCCACAGCCATAGCAATATTGGTGTTTACTCCAAAATATCCGATACCTTCTGCCCTTCGGGAAGCGGGAATCAAATCAATAGCCACCGTATTAGAGGAAACAGTAGTGAGCCCCCAAAACAGCCCGTGAATAAATCGCAAAACTACAAAGTAAATAATGGAGAAAGCTACAAAATAATAACCTATATAAACAGATATAAAACAAATAAGCCCAAACAAAAACAATGGTTTCCGTTTATATACATCTACCCAATATCCGCAAAAGGGGCGGATTAATAATAATGCCACTGCATACGAAGATAAAACAATCCCGATCTGAGAAGCCTCAACACCTAATTCTTCCGATAAGAAAATAGGAATAACCGGCATTAGAAGGTTGAAAGAACAGGCAACTAAAAAATTAGCTATGCAGGCAATAATAAAGTTTTTATGCCAGATTTTTTCTTTTATACTCATACACTGCAAAAGTACGGAATATAGGAATCAGAAGGGTTAAATCTTTGCAAATAATTATTTCATAAAAAACTTAACATAGAGAATTGTAAAAATTACTTTTCTGTTTGATTGATAAGGTTTACGTTAATAAAAACTTAAATAATTTTATATTTTAGGGATTCCGATATATCGTTTTTAGTTTTGTGAAAAAATAGGAAATAACAATGATGGATATAACAAACACACAGGTACAAAGTGAGGTTTACGCTTGGTTATTTGATAAATTGATGAATTTAGGTTTGTCTGAAAAAGCAGCACATTATACTAATTCCGTTTTATTGGTTATTGTTTTAGGAGTTGTGTTGTACGTGGTTGATTATTTGCTACGGAAGGTCTTATTGCTTTTCATCCTGAAAGCAGTAAGAAAAAGTAAAACTAAGTTTGATGACTTTTTGGTTCGGAACAAAGTCGTAAACAATTTTATGCATATTTTGACCATTGTTGTAGCTAAGTATTTTTTACCGCTTATTTTTATAGGGTTTCCAAAATGGATTGGAGTAACTCTGAAAGCTACGGATGTAATACTTACTATCACTGTCGGATTATTCGTGAATGGAATATTCAAATCTTTGCGAGATTGGCTTAAAACAAAGAAAGCTTTTGAAGACAAACCACTTGACAGCTATACTCAAGTAATAACTTTATTGACATTTTTTGTCTGTGGTGTTATAATATTCTCAATGCTTACAGGGAAATCTCCGTATGCATTTTTAATTTCGTTAGGGGCAGCATCTGCAGTATTGATGTTGATTTTTAAAGATACCATTTTAGGTTTTGTAGCCAGTATTCAGGTTTCAGCCAACGATATGGTGCGTGTGGGAGATTGGATAGAAATGCCAAAATATGGGGCTGATGGTTCTGTGATTTCCATCAATCTGAATACTGTTAAAGTAAGCAACTGGGATAAAACTATTACTACTATTCCAACCTATGCTTTTATTACCGATTCTTTTAAAAACTGGAGAGGGATGGCAGAATCGGGAGGAAGGAGAATAAAAAGATCGATGCATTTGAAAATGAGTAGCTTTAGATTTTGTACTCCTGAGGATTTAGAAAGATTTAAAAAATACAGGATTATTAAAGATTATATTATTCAAAAAGAAAAAGAAATTGCCGAACATAATGCAAAACTCGGAGACGAAAGCATGATTGCCGTAAACATCCGAAGACTTACCAATATTGGTGTTTTTAGGATTTATGCAGAAAGATATATTCAGGAAAAGCAAGAAATAAACAAGAAAATGACCATAATGGTCAGACAATTAGAGCCGACTTCTAAAGGACTTCCTTTAGAAATTTATTGCTTTAGTTCTGATGTGAGATGGATTTATTACGAGAAAATAGCCGCAGATATTTTTGACCATTTGCTTACTGTTGCACCCGAATTCGGATTGGAATTATTTGAAGAACCTTCGGGGGCTGATTTTGCTAAACTCATAGCATTAAATCAAAACAAAAATTAATTTGTGAAAAACAATAATCCAATTCGGAAATTTTGAGTTTGTTGGGGAGCTAAATTCATATCTTTGTATTATTAAAAGAATCGAATGTTAGAAAAAGAGATAACAAAATTTGAAAGAACGGTAATTGTCGGAATTATAACTCAAAATCAGAATGAAGATAAACTGAATGAGTATCTTGATGAATTAGCGTTTTTGACCACAACGGCAGGAGGAGAGGTAGTTAAGAGATTCACTCAAAAGTTAGAACGACCAAACCCCAAAACTTTTTTGGGAACAGGAAAAATTGAGGAAATAGCTTATTATGTTAAGGATAATGATATTTCAACCGTAATCTTTGACGATGAGTTATCACCCTCTCAGCAGAAGAATTTGGATAAAGCATTAGGGGTAAAAGTTCTGGACAGAACTAATCTTATTTTGGATATTTTTGCTCAAAGAGCACAAACTTCGTATGCCCGAACTCAAGTAGAGTTGGCTCAATATCAATATTTACTTCCGAGATTAACAGGAATGTGGACACACCTTGAGCGTCAAAAAGGAGGTATTGGACTTCGAGGACCGGGAGAAACTGAGATCGAAACCGACAGACGTATTGTAAGAGACAGAATCGCTCTTTTGAAAGAAAAACTTAAAATGATTGACAGACAAATGGCTGTCCAACGGAGTAATCGAGGAGCAATGGTTCGGGTTGCACTTGTCGGATACACCAATGTAGGCAAATCTACACTTATGAATTTGATAAGCAAAAGTGAAGTATTTGTAGAAAACAAACTCTTTGCAACCCTTGATACTACAGTAAGAAAAGTAGTAATAAGAAATCTTCCGTTTTTGCTTTCGGATACGGTTGGTTTTATCCGAAAACTTCCTACACAATTGGTAGAATCTTTCAAAAGTACATTAGACGAAGTTCGAGAGGCAGATTTGTTGCTCCACGTAGTGGATATCTCACATCCTGATTTTGAAGAGCATATAGCATCAGTTAATGAAATTCTGAAAGATATTAAATCTGACAACAAACCGACCATTATGGTTTTCAATAAGATTGATGCTTATAAGCCATTGACTATTGATGAAGATGATTTGATTACAGAAAAAGGTCCTCAACATTATACTTTAGAAGAGTGGAAAAAGACATGGATGAGTAAAGTAGGAGAGGAAAATACTTTGTTTATTTCAGCTACTCAAAAAGAAAATATTGAAGAATTTAGAGATAAAGTTTATCAAGCTGTAAGAGAAATTCACATTACTCGTTTCCCATATAACAATTTTTTGTATCCTGAAATTTAAATTAAACTAAGACTCCATCTAAGTTGACTCGGTGTTTTTTTACTTTTTAGAAAAACCGAATCTTTTTTCTATTTTTGTGGCGAATTTAATTAAAAATGCAGGACTTTAGTAATAATTCTGTTGATTTGGATTTGCTTCCGAAATATGAAGAAGTATCCTTTTTACCCATTCATTCTAAATATTGGAATGTGATGGTTATTAATTTATTGATTTTCAGTATAATTGTTTTACTGGCAACAGCCATTGCATTTGTAATGGTTTATAAAAGCACAGATGTAGGAGTAAATTTTTATATAGCTGTATTAGCTTGTGTTTTAGTGTTTGTAGGGATGTTATTTTGGTTTAATCGGATAGCTTTTAAAAAGAAAGGTTATGCTATAAGAGAAAAAGATTTACTTTATCGGAGTGGAATTTTAGCAACAACTACTACTATTATTCCTTTTAACAGAATTCAACATATTGCTGTGCACGAAGGTGTATTTTCAAGAATGTATGGTTTAGCTTCTATAGAAGTATATACGGCAGGAGGAAATAGTAGTGATTTGAATATTTCCGGAATTGAAAAGCAAAAAGCTTATGCAATAAAAGAACTTTTGATGAAAAACCTCACTAATATTAAAGAAGTCGATAGTGATACTATTTTCCCTGATGCTGATACTGCTCCGGTTGAACCAACTTCTGATTCCGATTCTGAATCGTAAATTTTTATCTGTTTTTAAGAATCAACCTAATTTTAAGCATTTAATTTGACACCAAAAACTAGAATCTTCGATAAACCTCAAAGACAATCTGCTATCGGAATTATTATAATGTTTGCAGA
>CAZVQI010000043.1:0-2997 GCA_964629155.1 uncultured Flavobacterium sp. | reverse complement strand
GATGTGGATACAGCCGGAGGCGGAGGTAAAGAAGTCAGTATCAGAGCTATTGACCATTATTCGGCTCAAATTCTCAAAGCCAGACTATTAGAACGAGAAATCGAAAGTTCAGAAAATGACTCAACTTCAGAGGTTTCGGAAGAACATCAAAAACCTATTATCAAAATCAGTCTTGCCTCACTCTTGAAAGTAGGAATTACCTCTAATTACGGTCGAAGTTTGGGGATTCTTATGGCCTTTTTCTTTACCGTATATGATAATTTGAGAGATTTTGTAGAAAACGAAATGCTCTCGGAAGAACAGATTGAACAATATATAATCAAAGGAGCTACATTGGGTTTAATGACCGTTTTTGTGATTTTATTTGTTTTGACTTTTCTGATTACTCTTATTCGTACAGTTATCAGCTATTTTGACTTGGAGATTGTAAAAGAGCGGAATTCTCTTTTAATTTCTTATGGACTTTTTGCGAAAAAAAACACGCTTTTAGTTCCCAGAAAAGCTCAAATTGTTTCGTATAGTCAGAATTTTTTTCAGCAGAGAATGAATGTCTTGAAAATGAAAATCAAACAAGCTTCTTCACAAGAAGTTCAACAAGAGGGTAAGAAAAATGAAAGTTCGGTTATTGAAATTCCGGGAGCCAGTACGATGGACAGAGATAATATTTTAAAAGTACTTTATAATAAAACGGTCGAAAAAGGGAAAATTTTTAATCCGAATTATAGATATGTTTTTAGAGGAGTTTATTTCGGGTTAGTGATTCCGGTTACAATAGTTTTGATCTTAGGATTTTTTGTAAAAGAAGAAATTAAGATGTACTTCCCGTTTGTTGGATTATATGTTTTGATTGTTGGATTATTGATTTATTTCGGTTTTCGAAATTACAGACTTTTTGTTAATCCGGATTTCATTATCAAAAAAAGAGGAGCTTGGGATGTGGAACATCAAATAATTGAACCATACAAAATTCAGGGAATTACTACCAAACAATATTTTTGGCACAAACGTTCGGATGTAGGACATATTATTTTACATACTGCAGGTGGAGATGTAAGTTTTAGGTTTGCTAAATTTTCTGAGATTAGTAAACAAATCAACTATTGGCTCTATCAGGTTGAAAGTTCGGATAAGCATTGGATGTAAATTATTTTATAATTGACAAAAACATTTTTCTTTTATATGCTTAAAAAAAACTTAAAATGTTCTGTTGAGTTTTTTAGGTTTACTCGTATTTGAGCAATTTAGTGTACCTTTGTTGTTCCAAGATTAAATTTAAAATTAGAATCACAATGGCAATGTCTGAGATTGTATTTATAATTGTTATAGCCCTGATGCTTTTCGGTTCGAAAAACATTCCGGAGATAGCACGGACTCTTGGAAAAGGGATGGCTCAGATTAAAAATGCCACTAATGATATTAAAAATGAAATTCAGAAAAGTGCTGATTTAAAAGAATTGACAGATATTAAAAGCAATATAGAAAAAGAAATTACAGGTATTGACACTTTTCCGACAGATGATATTGTCAAAGAAATTGACAAAGTAAAAGAGAATATTGATGATATGACAGGTCCAATCAAAAGACAACGATAAATGCAGGAGTTGATTCGTAAAGATAAGGAGCTTTTGGTGTACCTGAATAATTTGGGCTCTGAGGTTTTTGATCCGTTTTGGATGTTTATAACAAATCAGTTTTATCTTACCCCTGTTTTTTTATTGGTCTTTTATCTGCTTTGGAAAAAAACAGGTTGGAAAGAAATAGGATTGGTTTTATTGTTTATCGCATTAGTTATTATGATATGCGACCAAACTACCAATTTGTTTAAATACAGTTTTGAGCGACTAAGACCTATAAATGACCCGGATATAAAAGATGATTTACGTATTTTGATTTCGCGTCATTCTTTCAGTTTTTTTTCTGGTCACGCCTCTAATTCAATGGCATCGACTTTGTTTTTGTTTTTAATTTTCAGAAAGTATTATAAATACGCTTTTTTGCTGTTTTTGTTCCCGTTGATTTTTGCTTACAGCAGAATTTATCTTGGACTACACTTTCCTTCAGATATTATTACAGGTTTTTTAGTCGGAGGTTTAATAGGGACATTTTTTCATTTTGTTTATAAAAAGTATAATTCTGAAAATTCCGAGCAAAAAAAATCAACTCTTGTTATTACTGTTTTTTCAGTTTTGATTTATTTCTTGATGTGTAATGTGCTTGTTTCGGTTTTAAAACATATATAAAAATGTTTTCTATTTTTAGTTCCAAAAAGATATTTCTTAAAGATCTTACCGTTGGTTTTACCGATATACATTCTCATATTTTGTTTGGAATAGATGACGGAGCAAAAACAATAGAAGACAGCAGCCATATTATGCAGGCATTTGTGAATTTAGGATTTAAAAATGCCATTACTACTCCGCATACTATGGCAGAGGTTTGGGATAATACTACCGAAATAATTACTTCAAAACATCAAGAAGTAGTAAACTTATTACCTGAACTTTCAGAAAAATTACGTTTCAAAGCGGCTTCAGAATATTTTATGGATGATTTGTTTGTCCAACATTTTCAATCAGAGTCGTTGTTGACTTTAAAAGATAATTATGTATTGGTTGAAATGTCTTTTTTAAATCCTCCGCTTCAATTATATGATATTATTTTTGATTTACAAGTTGCAGGATATAAACCGGTTTTAGCTCATCCGGAGCGTTATATATTTTATCATCAAAATTTTGACGAATATAAAAAACTCAAAACAGCCGGATGCTTGTTTCAGATAAATTTGATTTCGACAGTAGGTTACTACGGAGAGAATGTAGCTCGAGCAGCAGATAAATTGTTAGGAGAGGGACTTATTGATTTTGCCGGTTCTGACGTGCATCATTCTTTACATATACAATGTTTTGAAAAACCCATAAAAATCAAAAACATAGAGCCTTTGAGACAAGTAGTTAAGAATAATACTTTTTTTGAGTCGGCTTAAATTTTGTTTTTCTC
>CAZVQI010000042.1:0-13226 GCA_964629155.1 uncultured Flavobacterium sp. | reverse complement strand
GAGAGTCCACTACGTGAATTCCGTTTTCTCTCATAATGCGTTTTTTAGCTTCGGCCGTATCATCTGCTCCACCAACAATTGCTCCTGCATGTCCCATTGTACGACCTTTTGGAGCAGTAACACCTGCTATAAACCCTACAACCGGTTTACGGTTTCCGTCAGCTTTAATCCATTTAGCAGCATCTGCCTCTAATTGACCTCCTATTTCTCCAATCATAACGATACATTCTGTTTCCGGGTCATTCATTAGCAATTCAACCGCTTCTTTGGTTGTAGTTCCTATAATCGGGTCTCCTCCTATTCCGATAGCTGTAGTGATTCCTAATCCTTGTTTAACAATTTGGTCTGCCGCTTCGTAAGTTAAAGTTCCTGATTTAGAAACAATTCCTACATTTCCTTTTTTGAAAACAAATCCCGGCATAATTCCTACTTTTGCCTCTTCGGCAGTAATTACTCCGGGACAGTTAGGACCTACCAATCGGCAATCTTTACCTTTTACGTAATTATATGCTTTAATCATATCTGCTACAGGGATTCCCTCTGTAATAGTAATGATAACTTTAATACCCGCATCGGCTGCTTCCATAATAGCATCGGCTGCAAAAGCAGGTGGAACAAAAATAATACTTGTGTCTGCTCCTGTTTTTTCTACCGCATCTTTTACAGTATTAAAAACCGGTCTATCCAAATGTGTGGTTCCCCCTTTCCCGGGAGTAACTCCCCCTACTACATTGGTTCCGTATTCAATCATTTGAGAAGCGTGAAAAGTCCCTTCACTTCCTGTAAATCCCTGAACAATTATTTTTGAATTTTTGTTTACTAAAACACTCATTTTATACAATTTTGATTAAAGCAAGGCAAAAGTACACTTTTTGGTTTATTATATGAAACAAATAATAGTATTTCTTTTTAACTTTTGTTGTATTTACTACCCGAATTAGGTTTTTTTGTCTTACAGAATAAGCAACAATAAAAAACTGACAGTTTATTCGTCGGTTTTTTTGTGTTCTTTTAGAATCCGTAATTAATTCCTACTCCAAATACCTGACGAGTTTGGAAACCTCTAAAGGCATTATCATCATAAATGGTTTGGAAGCTAAAGTTAGCCGAAAGGTATTTATTAATTGTCATTACAACATTAAGCTGATAGTCAACATCTACATTTTGAATATCTTCCAAATAATTGGAATATAAACTCAGAATGTTTTCTATCGAAACATTTTCCATAGCATTGAATTTATAATACCCCGATGCATAAAAACCGAGTTCATAACGCATAGATTTATCAGCATCAACCCCAAAATATGAACCGTCCACATACCCGTCTCCTGACGTATAATCACTGTTTACAAAAGTGATTTTTGAAGTAGCCGGAGCTAAATTTACTTTCAGGTTATCTGATTTTTTCCATAACATCCCCGGTCCGAAAGTTAAATAAGCCGGTGAAAATGTCTCTGTGTGTTCTGTTCGGATTTCTTTCCCGTTAGCGTCAGTTCCGTATTCATATCCTTTTGTAAATTGAGTTTTAAAATTCAAAAAGAAAGAATAATACCAATAATCTGAAGCCTTTTTACCCAACACAGAGTTAAACTCTACCCTATCATTGGTTTTTTTCTCAAATTCGGCATTTTTAGTTTTTACGATTCCGTACTCCGCTATAATTTTGTTATCCCAAGACCAATTACCTTTTTTATAGTTAAAATCATAATTTAATCCAAGATTCCCCGAAAAGTTATTTTCACCCCCTGCCATCCAATTATCGAATGTAGATTGATTGAACAAAAAAGAAACGTTTCCTCCTCTTGTCCAAACTTTAGTTGAATCTTGCTCTTGAGCCGTTGCTACAATACCTGCAAACAATAAAAAAGTAATTACTAATTTTTTCATTATAATTATAGTTTATATTTCAGGAGCAAATTTACGGCAAATTATTGGATTACACATTCCAAAGTCCTAAAAAGCAGATTGTATAAGGCTTCTCATAAAATTATATTTCTTACATTCATCAAAGTTATTTACATTTGTAGAATTGCATTTAAAACAATTAAATATGAAATTACAAAAAACAATAGGACTTATGATGTTAGGCACAGCAGTTTTGACTTCTTGCGGTAAAAAAGAAGAAGAACAACCTAAGGAAATTCACGGAATTAATTTAGCCTATATGGATACCGGTGTTAAACCAAATGATGACTTTTTCCGATTTGTTAACGGAAAATGGCTTGATAGCACTGAGATTCCGGCAGACAGAGCCCGTTGGGGAAGTTTTGATGAACTTCGCAAAAACACAGATGATGATGTTAAGGCTATTTTAGAAAAAGCTATTAAAAGCGGAAAATATACTTCTGATACAGATCAAGGAAAAGCCATTAATTTGTACAGAACTATAATGGATACCGTAACCCGTGATAAAAATGGAATCGAACCGTTAAAGCCTTATTTAGAAAAAATTGATGCGGTTCAAAATGTATCTGACCTCCAAGCTCTATTGACTGAAATGCACAAAAATGGCTTAGGATTAGGATTTTTCGGTACATATGTAAGTACTGACGCTAAAGATTCTAACCGAAATGTTGTTTATGTAGGAACAGGTTCTCTTGGACTCCCGGACAGAGAATATTACGTTTCAGATAGTGCGGATAACGTAGAAAAAAGACAGAAATATGTGGAGCATGTGGGAAGAATGCTACAGTTTTTAGGAGAATCTGAAGAAGAGGCAAAAGCCAATGCAGAAAAAATCCTCGCTTTTGAAACTTCACTTGCTGTTCCGATGTTAGACAGAGTAGAAAGAAGAGACAGACGTAAAACTTATAATCCGAAATCCATCGAAGAGTTACAACAATTAGTTCCTTCATTTTCTTGGAAAAATTATTTGGATGAGGTTGGTTACAAAAATTTGGATAGTATTATTGTTTCGCAACCCAACTATATTACTGCTCTTGAAGGAATCCTTAAAAAAGGTAAAATTGATGAGTGGAAAAATTATATGAGATGGACACTTTTGAATAACTCAAGTAGCGCTCTAACCACAGAAATTGAAACCGCAGATTGGGAATTTTATAGCAAAACTCTACAAGGAGCTTTAAAAGAAAGACCAAGAGATGAAAAAGCGTTACAAAGTGTAAACAATTCCCTCGGGGAGGCGCTCGGAAGGTTATATGTAGATGAAAAATTCCCTCCTGAAGCCAAAGCTAAAGCAGAAGCAATGGTTAAAAATATTTTTAAGGCTTTTGAAAACCGCATCAACAAATTACCTTGGATGACAAGAGCTACTAAAGACAATGCAATTGCAAAAATTCATAAAACAAGAGTAAAAATCGGTTATCCTGACAAATGGAAAGATTTTTCTGCTTTGGTAATCAAAAGTCCTGAAGAAGGAGGAACCTATTTTGAAAACAGACAAAACTTGGCAAAATGGAGATTCCAAGAAAACTTGGACAAACTCGGAAAACCTGTGGACAAAGATGAGTGGTTTATGTCCCCTCAAACCGTAAATGCTTACTTTAATCCTTCGTTTAACGAGATTGTTTTTCCGGCAGCTATTTTACAACCGCCTTTTTATGACTACAAAGCTGATGAAGCAGTAAACTACGGAGGTATCGGAGCTGTTATCGGACATGAAATTTCTCACAGCTTTGATGATTCAGGTTCAAGGTATGATGCAGACGGAAATCTAAAAGACTGGTGGACAGAAGAAGATTTAGCACAATTTACAGAATTAGGTGGTGCCTTAGCAGACCAATATAGTGCTTTAGAACCACTTCCGGGAATATTTGTGGACGGGAAATTCACTTTAGGAGAAAATATTGGGGATTTAGGAGGTGTAAATGCTGCTTTTGACGGACTCCAAATTTACCTTCAAGAAAACGGAAGACCTGAGAATATTGATGGGTTTACACCTGAACAACGCTTCTTTATTTCTTGGGCTACTATATGGAGAAGTAAATCAAGAGATGAATATATCAAAAACCAGGTAAAAACAGACCCTCACTCTCCGGCTATGTACAGAGCTTACGTTCCTCTGCAAAATGTTGAGGCTTTCTATGAAGCTTTTGACATTAAAGAAGGAGACGGAATGTATCTTGCTCCTGAAAAGAGAGTTAAGATTTGGTAAGAAAGTAATCTTATAATAAAGAAGCCCTGTAATTACAGGGCTTCTTTATTATTCTTCTTTTAAGGCATTCCACCCTCGAGCTTTAATCGGAATAAGAGTGTTGGCTCTTGTAACCAAATTTATTCCGCTTGAGGCCTCGGTCATATGTCCGATAACAGTCAGGTGCGGATTACCTTTAATTTTATTGTAATCGTTAATATCAATTGTGAACAACAGTTCATAATCTTCTCCTCCACTCAACGCTATAGTTGTGGAATCAAGATTAAACTCTTCGCATACTGAAATAAATTGCGGATCGAACGGAAGTTTATCTTCGTAAATATTACAACCTGTTTTGCTTTGTTTACAAAGATGAATCACCTCAGATGACAATCCGTCTGAAATATCAATCATTGAAGTCGGTTTAACTTCGAGTTTACTTAATAGCTCTTTAATATCTTTTCGGGCTTCCGGTTTGAGTTGTCTTTCTATCAAATAAGTATATTCGGACAAATCCGGTTGATTTTGCGGATTTACCTGAAAAACTTGCTTTTCTCGCTCCAAGACCTGCAACCCCATATAAGCAGAACCTATATCTCCTGTAACTACAATTAAATCATTCGGTTTTGCTCCATTTCTGTACACAATTTCGGTTTCGTCTGCTTCTCCTATGGCTGTAATACTGATGATAAGCCCTTTTTGAGAAGAAGTTGTATCTCCTCCAACTACATCTACATTATAAATTTTAGCAGCTATAGCAATCCCTTCATAAATTTCCTCAAGAGCCTCTAACGGAAACCGATTAGAAACAGCTATAGAAACTGTAATCTGTGTAGGAACGGCATTCATCGCACATATATCCGAAACATTAACTACAACTGCCTTATATCCTAAATGTTTCAAAGGAACATACGCTAAGTCGAAATGCACTCCTTCAATAAGCAAATCGGTTGAGATAACGGTTTTTTTACCTTTAAAATCCAGAACCGCTCCATCGTCTCCTATTGATTTAATAGTTGATTTTTGCTTGATTTCGAAGCTTTTGGTTAAATGCTCTATAAGTCCGAATTCTCCTAATTCGGACAAAGGGGTACGGGGTTGGTTTTTATCTTCTAACATAATGGCAAAGTTACAATTATATCCTTTAAAAATAAAAAGGCAGAACAACTAAGTTGTTCTGCCTTCTCGGAAATATATATGGAGAAAATTACTTCAATGTAAAACTTTGTGAAGCCACAAGCTCGTTTCCGTCAAAAATATGTACATGATACAAGCCTTTTTCAAAATCACTACCTTTTAGGTTTTGAGAAACATTTACTGTAGTATTATTATAATCTACAGTTGTTTCAAAGCTGTATGTTAAAGACTGGTCTTCAAAATAGACGGTTTTTTTGTCTCCAAGCACATTCATTTTTCCGTCTATGATTTGCACGTAATAAGTTTTATCACCTTTTTTAGCTACTTTATTTTCTGCAATGGTAAATTCTACTTTAAGAATATCCGCTTTACGAGCACGTTGTGTTTCTACTTCTTTTCCGGAACTTTTTACTTTGTAAGCTCCTGTTTTCAAATTCAAAATAGAAAGCTTTGAAGCCTCATCTACAATTTTAGAAAGCTCTTCGTTCTGCCCTAAAAGAACTTGATTATATTCGCGTTCTTCAAATAAAATGGTATTTGTACTATCAATTATTTGAACTAAGCTTTCGTTTTCTTTTTTAAGTTGCTCGTTCTCTAACATCAGAGTCTTCATTTTGGACTCTAACTCCTGATAACGTTTTTTATATCCTGCAAAAGCAGAAGAATTAGCTTTTTCTCTTTTAACTTCCTCTAAAAGTTGAATTACTTTTTCACGTTCAGCTTTCAGTTCAGCTTCAAGCTCTGTTTTTTCAGCTATAGCCTGATCATAAGTTATTTTTAACGCCTCTAAATCAGCAATTACGGATTCTTTTTCTGATATGGTTTGTGTGAGTTCTGTTTCTGTATTCTTTATATCAGATGATAATTTTACAATATACCCGATAGCTCCTAAAAGCAAAAGAGACAGAACCACCACTCCTACTTTTAATCCTTTGTTTGAATCTGTTGACATTGTTTTTTAATTTTTTAATTACATTTTGTTAGACAATCTGAAAACAAATTTAATACCATAATTGTTTTACGAAATAAAAGTTTGATGATTTTAAGTTTATATTTTTCTCAAAACCTGTAAAAGACGCCAAAAGTAACAATTTCTTACTTCACCTGTATTATCCTGTAAAAGAAAAATATACAGTGTGGATTTTCCACACGAAATAGGATTTTCTCCACATATTTTTTTCACAAAAAGCAATAAAATTATATTATCAATTTGTCAGAACTTTTTTGCTATCTTTAGGCTCTTTAAAACTCTTATTACTTGTCAGACTATGAAAAAGCCGTTTCTTACTCTTTTTATTAACATTGTTTTTTTAGGATGTGTTTTTGCTCAAAATCCTCGTTTTCAACAACACGTTTCCTACAAAATGGAAGTGGAAATGGATGTAAAGACTTTTAAATATAAAGGGCATCAGGAAATTGTATATACTAATAATTCTCAAGATACACTTTACCGAGTTTTTTATCATCTATATAATAATGCTTTTCAGCCTAATAGTGAAATGGACATTCGTTTGCAAACCATTAGTGACCCTGACAGACGAATGGTGCGAACCTTTACCAAAGAAGGTAAAAACGTTACTGAAAGCAGAATTAAAGATTTAACTCCTGACAAAATAGGTTATCATAAGATTTCAAACTTTAAACAAGACGGTAAATCTTGTGAAATTTCCGTAGAAGGAACTATTATGGAAGTACAATTAGCTCATCCTATTTTACCTAACTCCAAAACCATCTTATCTTTAGATTTTGACTCACAAGTTCCTGAGCAAATCAGACGTTCAGGTAGAAATTCATCCGAAAGAGTTGCTCTTTCGATGACTCAATGGTATCCGAAATTAGCAGAATTTGATTTTGAAGGGTGGCATACCGATCCTTATATCGGACGAGAGTTTCATGGAGTTTTTGGAGATTTTGATGTAAAAATTACTATTGATAAAAACTATACTATAGGAGGAACGGGCTATCTACAAAACAGAAACGAAATCGGTCATGGTTATGAAGATAAAGGTATAGAGGTAAAACATTCCAAAAAGACTAAAACCCTGACTTGGCATTTTATAGCTCAAAATGTTCATGATTTTGCTTGGGCAGCCGATGACAATTATATTCACGATATATTTATCGGAGAAAACGGAGTAGAGTTACACTTCTTTTATAAAAATGACGAAAAAATAAAAGAAAATTGGAAAGCTCTTCAACCTAAAACCAATGATTTACTCAAGTTTTTCAATGAAAATATTGGAGTATATCCGTACAAACAATATTCAGTAATTCAAGGAGGAGACGGTGGGATGGAGTACGCTATGTGTACATTGATTACCGGCAACCGCAGTCTTCCGAGTCTGATTGGAGTTACAGCTCACGAGTTGGCTCACGCTTGGTTTCAAGGAGTTTTAGCTTTTAATGAAGCTAAATATTATTGGATGGATGAAGGATTTACTTCATACATTGCTGACTTAGCCGTATCCAGTGTTATGGAAAAATCTTTACAAGAAGACGAAAATCCTTTCCAGACAAGCTACAATAATTATTATTATATGGCTCGTTCCGGAAAAGAACAACCACTCACTACTCATGCAGACCGCTACGAATTAAATCAAATTTACGGTATTGCAGCCTATTCTAAAGGAGCTGTCTTTTTAACGCAGTTAGGATATTTAATTGGAAGAGAAAATTTGAATAAAACCATTAAGCGTTTTTATCACGATTTTAAATTTACCCACCCCACTCCTAATGACTTTAAACGAACTGCCGAACGAGTAAGTGGAGCTAACCTTGATTGGTACCTAATTGATTGGACACAAACCACCAATATTATTGACTATGGAATAAAATCCGTTGAAGAATCCAACGGAAAAACTCAAATTACAATTGAACGCATCGGGCTTATGCCTATGCCTTTAGAGGTGGAAGTTGCTTATGAAGACGGACATTTAGAATTGTTTTACATTCCGCTTAATCTGATGCGATACAGCAAACCTAACGAATATGCCGTACCAAGAAAAACTCTTGGTACTTGGACTTGGTCTCACCCGACCTATACTTTTACTATTGACACTCCAAAATCTAACATCAAAGCTATTGACCTCAACCCGACACAACTTATGGCAGATGTAAATCCGGATAATAATTATTATGTGAAAGAATAAGATTTATGGTACAACACTCAGCTATTGTCTTTACAATTATATATGTAAATACTGATTTATGGGAAGAAGAGGAGTTAGAAAAAAGAAAGAAAGAACAAATTCAAATATATAAAGAGTCAAAAAATATACCTTTAAATATGTCTTTGAGTTTTGGAGAGTTATTTATAAATAATTATAAAGTATTTTACTCAACAATATCCGAGTTCCACATAATAATTTGTTAAAAACGTTGAATTTCTACATAATTTGAAACAAATAGCACAAATCATAGAATATTTTAATATGCTGACAATAAAACGCTTACATCAAAAATATTAAAAACAATTTTAAGGAACAATTATTGAATTTTTCATAACATATATTAACTAAAAATTTAATGTTATGAAAAATGTAGTGAAAATTTTAGGAGTTTTTTGTTTAGCTTTTTTAGCTTTTGCATGTAGTAAAGATGATGACCCTGCTGATAATGACCTTTTTGTAGGGACTTATAAAGGAAGTATCAGTTATTCGGGGGATGAAAATATTTCTACGGATGATGGTTCTGTAACTGTGGTTAAAACAGGTAATGATTATTATTTCAGATTTTCAAACGGAATTCCTGATTTGACCGGAGTTGAATTCGAACAATCAGACGATAATGTTTTGATAAATGTTGATTTTGAAGACGGAATTCAATATATCCGAATTACAGCATCAACTTTAGAAATGTTATACACCAAAGATGGAGACGAAACTTGGACAGCCAACTGCACACGATAAGTAGTAGTGACAGCTAATCTGTCAAAAATTTATTTACCGAAGAATTTCAAAAAAGTTTGTTGAATTAAATTCAACAAACTTTTTTCTTTTTACAAAACTCAAAAATTCTATTCGGTTTCTTTGAACTAAAAAGTAATCCTGATTTTATTTTTACTTTGAATTATCGGTATGTTTCACTTAAAATCTCTTCATTCTCTCATATATAAAATCAATTTCATAAGAATCTTTTATATTTGTTGTTCTTACAAAAAACATTTTTTTCAAAAAACAGCATTCCAACCATTAAACTATGAGTAAAATGAAGGGTAATTCTTTCGTAATCTTTATATTTTTCTTAGCTTTTCATTTATTTGCCTTTGCTCAAAATCCGGCTGATGAATGCGAAGCATTATTTGAAAAAGGGAATCAGGCTATTCAAAACAAACAATATTTAGAAGCTTTAGAATATTTTACAAAAGGTGAAAGGTTAGCCGAACAACATAACTTGTACGAAAAAGTTTACTTTGCTAAAAACTTAATCGGAATTATCTATTACAATCTGTACAATTACAGTGAAGCCCTTAATTACTACCTTGATGCCTATACGTATGCTTTAAAACACTTAGGGTATGTTCAAGAAGTAGCCACACTGAATAATATCGCGATTCTGTACGGAGACGACGAACAATACGAAAAATCAAAAGAATATCTTTTAAAAGCCTATAATATCGTTTTAAAAGAAAATGACAGTACCAGAATCGGACACTATGCCATCAACTTAGGAATTCTCAGTGCTCGTGATGAAAAATATGATGAAGCCAAAGAGTTGTTATTTAAAGCTCTCAACTATATTAACGATTCTCAAAAACTTCTAAAATTAAAGGCTAATTCTGCTCTGGCAGAAATATACATAACTTTAAAAGAGTTCGACGAAGCAAAAAAAATTATCGATCAAATGTACACGGATGCCTTAGAAGTATCCCCTCACGACATTTTTGTAACCTTACTGATACAGCTTTCGGAATATCACTATGATAAAAAAGATTATAATCAGGCTATACAAAACTGTTTACAAGCTTTATCTAAAACTAATGAGATAAAAACTAAAATTCGCCTATACGAACAACTATCAAAAATAAACTATCAAAAAAAGGACTTTGATACAGCTATCCAATACAAAGACTCAATCATAAAAGCCAATGACTCTCTACACCAAATAAAAAACAATCAAATGTATGAGGGAAACAAAGTAAAATTTGAGTTACAAACTTATATTCACGAGCTAAACCTCAAACAACAACAATTGAGATCGGAACGAAAAATCTTTGCCGTAGCTATAGGTGTTGCTTTAATTATAATATTTTTGGTTTACAGAATTTATCGGAACAAAGCTACAGATGAATTACAAAAAAAGGAGATTGCCCTTAGAGAGAAAAAAATCATCGCCCTAGAACTCGAAAAGAAAAATCAAGAGCATTTACTTTTGGAAAAACAACTTAAAACGGTTGAAATTCAGTCATTACTCGAGCGAGAAAAACTCAAAAATGAAATTGAGCAAAAAAATCGACAACTCACTTCAAAAGCATTGTACCTGTCAAGCAGAAATGAAATTATTGAAGAACTAATTCAGTCCCTTTCCGCTCTTCCTGAAATAAAATCAAACAAAGAGCTGACAAAAATACTTAGACAACTAAACGAAAATGTACAACCGGACGAACATTGGAATAATTTCCTCACACATTTCGAAGAAGTAAATCAAGGACTTATAGCCAAATTAAAACAAAAACACCCCGATTTAAACTCAAACGATATTCGCTTTATTTGTTATGTATTTATGAATTTAAACAGTAAAGAAATAGCCTCTATATTTAACATAACCCAAGAAGCATGTCGAAAAAGAAAAGAAAGAATCTCTAAAAAAATCGGGCTGGAAAACGGAGAATCTCTTTATGAATATCTCACTCAAATAGCTGTAAATTAGACAACAATCACATTTTTTCACTAAGCATGTCACACTTTTTAGGGGTATAATTAACAGATTTAAAGTGTTTTTAACTGAACTTTGACAAACCGAGAAACCAAAAATTAACTTAATCGAATCAAAAAAACACTTTTATTTATGAGACAAAAACTTACTTATTTAGGATCCGCCATCTTACTCTTTTTAAGCCTTAAAGTACATGCAACAAACTACTTGGACGACCCGTGTTTACCTCCTTCTAATATCGAAATTACTGAGGTGACCAGTTATTCTGTAAATTTTGAATGGACTTATGATGACATACAGCCAAGCACTTTATTTCAGTACGTAATTACTGCTCCGGACGAAGAACCACTAGGGGGACCTGTTACGCCAAACACACAGGCTTCTTCAATCGGATACAATTTATTGTCGTCTTCTACAACCTATAATTTGTATTTGCGTACACTTTGTATGGGTGTATGGAGTGATTGGTCTGATGCCATTAGTTTTACTACAGCCTCTTGTGATGTGGTAGATATGCCTTTTATTCAAGACTTCCAAAACCTTACTCCGTTTTTTAATTTAGTAGAATGTACTACTTGGGAAGTAATCACAGGAAATTATTGGAATACGAATCAAACGCCTGTTGATGGTTTTGACGGAAACACACTAAGCTATAATGCCCACGAAACTCAAGATGCTAACAGCTGGTACATTTTTGAAAACGGAATCAATATGGAAAGCGATGATAAAATAAAAGTTTCGTTCAAATATGCTTCAAACGGTATCGGGACAGAAGCTTTGAAATTATATAGCGCTACAAGCATAGATGATTTAATTAACGGAAACGGGTTAACAATAGCTAATCTTTCTTTTAGTGAAACTACTGTAACTGAATTTGTTGCAGGTCCGATACCGGTTTCTGAAACAGGAGTATATTATTTCGGGTTTCAAGCCCTATCTGCCGCTAATCAAGGGACTATTTATATTGATGACTTCAAGGTAGAATCTTGGGTATGTGGTACTCCTAGTGAAATAGAAATTACTGATATTGATACAGATGGAGCTATTGTATCGTGGGTAGCTACAGGAGATAACACTGTGTACTTCTATCAATATATTGTTTCAACAGAACCAATAGAGCCGACAGATACAACTGAAGGAATCATAGCTACGGGAGCTGCTATAGGCAATATAATTCAGGATTTAGACGCGCAAACAACTTATTATGTATATGTAAGAGCATCTTGCTCAGGAGTATGGAGTGATTGGTCTGAAGCTGTGAGTTTTACTACATTGTGCGACACTCTATTACCTACTCCAATAGGAGAAACAACTCAAACTCTTTTAGAAGGACAAACTTTAGCAGATTTAATAGTTGAAGGAGATAATCTTACTTGGTATGCTGATGCAGAACTTACAACAGAACTTCCTGAAACTACAGAAGTGATTAACGGAACAACGTATTACGTAATACAATCTTCCGAAAGTTGTGTAAGTGAAGCTTTAGCCATAACCGTTACAATAATTGATCCGTGTGCGGAAATTACTGCTCCAACAGGAGAGTCTGTTCAAATACTAGCAGAAGGACAAACTCTTGCTGACCTTGTAGTAGAAGGTTCTAATCTTTCTTGGTACGCAGATGCAGAGCTTACAACAGAACTTCCTGAAACTACAGAAGTAGTTGACGGAACAACTTATTATGTGACTCAAACCATAGACGGTTGCGAAAGCGAGGCTTTAGCCATTACTGTAGAAGTTACATTAAGTATAGGTGATGTGCATGCTGTGTCATTTAACATTTATCCTAACCCTGTTAAAGATGTTTTGAATATATCATCGAGCCAAGAAATTACTCAAATCGAAGTTCTGAACGTATTAGGACAAACTGTTGTTTCTGTATCAGTCAATACAACTGAAACTCAAATTGATATGTCCAATTTACTTGTAGGGAATTACTTTGTAAAAATAACCGCAAACAATAGTATTAAGACCGTAAAAGTCATTAAATAATCCATAATCAACAACAGTTTATACTTAAACTGTGTGGAAATAAAGAGGCTGATTAGCCTCTTTATTTATTTTTAATATTTAACCTATTTTTACCGAAGTCATATTAAGCGAACCTCCTACCATTTTATCGTTG